>CAYSFP010000025.1:0-44616 GCA_964430075.1 uncultured Planctomycetaceae bacterium
TGACCCAATCGCGGTACGACCACATCTCGCGGTAGTTGTCGATATGGATGCCGTGGGTGTCGCCGTACCGTGCGGCGTCTAGCCAGTAGCGGCCGCGGTGCTCGCCCCAGCGGGGCGAGGCGAGCAGGCGATCGACCAGCCGCTCGTAGGCGTCGGCCGACGCGTCGTTGACGAAGCCATCCACCAGTTCGGGTTCCGGCGGGAGGCCGGTCAGGTCGAGGCTGAGGCGACGGGCCAGCGTGCGGCGATCCGCCTCGGCCGCCGGAGTCAGGCCCTCCTGTTCCAAGCGGGCGGCGAGAAATCGGTCGATCGGCGTGCGGACCCACCAGGAGTTGTTCACGTCCGGCAGCTCAGGCCGCTGCGGCGGGATAAACGACCAGTGGGGTTGATACGGGGCGCCTTCGCGAATCCACCTCACCAGGGTCTGTTTTTGCTCGTCGGTGAGCGTTTTCT
This sequence comes from uncultured Planctomycetaceae bacterium, assembly GCA_964430075.1. Taxonomy (GTDB): domain Bacteria; phylum Planctomycetota; class Planctomycetia; order Pirellulales; family Lacipirellulaceae; genus Lacipirellula. The sequence goes on from CAYSFP010000025.1 coordinate 454, forward strand.
TCGTCTCCGGCGGCGGCATCCGCTCGAACTCGTCGTCCGAGAGAATGCGGCGGATCATCTCGCTCGCCTCAGGATCGCCGGGCTCGATCGCCCCGAACTCGACGGCCGCGTCCCGCTGATCAAGCCGGAGATCGGCCTGCCGGGACGCGCTGTCCGGTCCGTGGCACGAGATGCACGCGTCGTAGAGAATCGGACGCACGTCGCGGTTGTACTGGAGCGGCTCGTCGGCCTGTGTTCGTCCGCAGGCGGCCAGCGCGGCCGTCAGCACGCCGAAAACCAAGAACGCCTTATCAGACCGCGTCATCAACGACATGTGTCGCCTCGCAAATGCATCGCGCCAGAAGCCGGCTGCGGCGGCACGCCCTCGCCGCTCTCGAGTCTGTATTCTCGCTTTGCCAGCAAGGGCGAACAACCGTTGCTGGCCGACGGGTTCAGACGCCGCGGCTGGCCATTGCTGGAGTAGGGTCGACCGGTCATGCGGCCCCCGGGCCGCATCCAATTGCGTAACTCATTATATTGTAATGGTTTGCGAAATTGTCCCGAAAACCCCCTTTTTTTGTTAAGAAACGAATAGTTGAGCTGCAAGGAATAAGTGTTAGCGCTGTGAAAATGGCACAACTTGCGGTCAGGGGCGGAGAGGACGGGACGGGTTTGAGCCTCGAAGTCGTACAAAACAAGGATTTCGCTCTGTTGTGGGCGACGGCCTTTCCACGGGTTCGGGCGTTCGTGCTCATGTGCGTGCCCCGATACCACGATGCGGAGGATGTGATCCAGGAAACGGCGGTCGCTGCGGCGTCGGACTTTGGCCTGTACGACCGCGAGCGGTCGTTTACTGCCTGGACCCTGGGAATTGCCAAAAACCGGGTTTTGCGACACTGGCGCACCAAGGGGACGGACCAGCACATCCTGCTCGATGAGCAGACGCTTTCGCGGGTCGAGGCCGCATTTAGCAAGGTCGACCTGAATCCCGATGCCACGCACGAGGCGCTCGACGCCTGCCTGGGCGGGCTGACGCCTCGCGCCCGCCTGCTTGTTGAGCACCGGTATGTGGAAGGGCTCTCGATTAAGCAAATCGCCGGCCGCATGGGCGTGACCATCCCGTCTGTTTACACCCAGCTTTTTCGGGTTCGCCAAAGCCTGGCGGAGTGCATACGTCGCCGAATGGGCTATCGGGAGCAAGCCTCGTGAGCCGCACCCCGCTCGAGTTGTACAGCGCCTATCTGGACGGCCGGAACCTCGGCGACGCCGAGGTGGCGCAGCTTCGCGCGTGGATTGCCGAGGACGAGCGCCACGTGTCGCAGTTCGTCCAGTTTGCCCTTCTGCACACGGCGATGACCGACCGGCTGATGCTCGGCCGACTGATCGAGGATCTCGCGGCGCACCGGCTCGACGCGGCCACGCAGGAATCGTTGGCCGAGGTGATTCGGAAAATCGAGGCGAGCTCGCCACGGGTTGCGGCATTTGGCAGCTCGCCCTCTCTGTCTGAGGGCCATGGGGCCGTCGGGCAGCTCTGGGCGGCGGTCTCAGCAGCGGTGATTTTCATGAGCCTTGGGGGGTGGGCGCTGTGGAAATCCGCCGAGGCGCCCCAGTTGGCAGTGGTCCCTGAATCGGCGCCAACGATCGAGGAGGTGGAGTTGGGCGACCGAGGGCCTTCGCAACCGCCGGTCGTTGCCAGCATCGGGGCGAGTTTCGACGCCGCCTGGCCCGCCGCGGCGTCGCATCGGCCTGGCGAGGCGCTGAGTCAGGGCGGTCGGCTCAGTTTGCTCCGCGGCGTCGTCCAGCTCAATATGACGAGCGGCGCGTCGGTGGTGGTCGAAGGGCCGAGCCAGCTCGAACTAGCCGGGCCCGACGCACTTCGACTGCACGTTGGCAAAGCGGCCGTGCGGATCAACGATTCCGGCACGCCGTTCGTGATTGACACGTCGACGACTCAAGTGGTCGATTTGGGTACGGAATTCGGCGTCGAAACCAATGCTGCCGGCGATACGCAGGTGATGGTCTTCGACGGGGCCGTCGCTTTGGCGGAGCGTCCGGCCGACGGCGCTGCGGCCGCTCGGGACAAAATCGCCCAACACGGCCAGCGAGTGGAGGCCGGCTATCAGGTGGCTGCCCATGTCAACGGGCAGGCGAGCGTTCGGTCCCTTGCCGAGCCGCTCGCGAACGATCGCTATTTCGTCCGCGCCGATGAGGTCGACGTGCGAGTGAGAGCGCTGGCCGGCTCCGCCCAGGACTCGAAACTCGCGGCGCATTACGCACGCCGCAGAATCAAGGACTTGCTTGTATTTCAGCCGTTCGACGCCCCGTCGTATGGAGCAGATTTCGTGCTGGGAATCTCTCCCCATGCCTCGGTGGTGATCCCGCAACGGGGCACGGTCGTGAGTTTTGTCGATGTCGCCAGCGGGGCAGCCGGCGGCATCGACCTGCAAAACGGGCCTGTTTTCACGGTTTTCGATGCAAGTCCGACCGGACCGCTCGCCCGCGCGGGGTTGCTCAATCGCGAGGGCCGCGTGGGCCGCTCTGGCTCCGTGGCCTGGATCATGTGGCGGGCTCAGCGCGTCGGCCCCGAGGTGCAAGACCACATCGGGTCGGCCGGCGTCTCGCTCATGTTCGGCGAGAGGAGCGACGTGCACGAGCCGATGTTTTTTGGCCGCGCTTCGGGCCAGCTCGAGGCGCTGTGCATGCAGACGGCATGGGGCCACGACGCCCCGCCCCGGGGAGAGCGCGTGACCGCGGCCGTCGCCCTGGCGCCGGACAGCGATGGCCCGCAGGCGCTTCCCGTGGACGATCGGCCGCACACGTGGATCGCGCGCATCGAGTTTCGCGAGGGGGCCGATCGCGTCTCCGTTTGGATCGACCCGAGCGCATCGGACGTGACATCGGCGCCGCCGCAGGCCATTATGGACGTTGCGGACATCGAGTTCGATCGGATTCGCTTTGCCGCCAATCGCGGGGACGAAACTTGGCGATTCAGCGATTTCGCCCTCGCGGCGAATCCTGAGGCGTTTGAACAATTGCCTGAGGCGATGAAGTTTCAAGGAGGCCTCTGACGGGGATGGAGACGTTTGACATCGGTTACCATATTGATGAGGTTGCCTGCCTATGACGTTTGAATCTTGAGGAGCAATCGCGGCACGAGCATCGGTCCCTTAAGAGGCAGGGCGGCGTTGGTGTTGCGAGAAGTCGGCCGGTTCGTCTTCGCGGGGCAGCGCATTGCGAGCGCAGGTCGGAACATGAGAACGAATTGCGAGACGGTTCGCGCAATTGCGTCTCGATACCCTGAACTTTCACCGAGGACGAGCACTAATGAAGGTCACCTTTGGAATGGCTGCCGCACTCTGCGGCGTTCTGTTGATGGCGGGAAGCGCCGCCGCCCAAGCGCCCTTACTGCAAGTGGGCGATTCGATTGTCCCGATTGACATCATTCCCGATAGCCGCAGCGCGCATCCTGCGGGCGAAGCGTCGGTTCATGCGTTCGATGGCCTGACCAACACCAAGTACTTGAATAACGGCATCGTGCAGACGGGCGTGATGATCACGCCCACGGGCGGCGCCTCCACGATCACTGGACTTCAACTGACGACGGCCAACGACGCGCCCGATCGGGATCCGACGTCGTGGACCATTTGGGGAACCAACGACGTGATCAATCACGCGGGCCTCGACAACAGCGATTCGTCGGGGTTCAACTGGACGCAAATCGCCACGGACGCCGTGGCGCTGCCGGCGGATCGCACCACCTTGGGGCCGCTGCAAAATTTTGCGAACGCCACGCCCTATACGTCCTATCGCGTCGTGTTTCCAACGGTTGGCGGCAGCACGTGCTGCATGCAAGTCGCCGAAATCGCACTCTTGGACGCGGGCAACGCGAATGTCGGCCTCAACACGCCGGCCTCGAACGTGTCGGCCATCCAGTTGGCGCAACCCCATTCCTCGAGCCCCGGGGCTGAGGGCGTGGCCAACATCCTGGACGGCGCGGCCAACACGAAGTATCTCAACTTCGGCAAGCGCGGCTCGGGCTTCATCGTTACGCCCTCGTTGGCGTCGACCGTCGTGCAGGGCTTCTCAATCACGACGGCCAATGATGCGCCCGCGCGCGATCCGGCCTCGTACGAGATTTACGGCACGAACGACCCCATTACCACCGCTGAGCATGCGACCGCGACGAACGAAAACTGGACGCTGATCGCGGCTGGCGCTTTGGATCTCCCGATCACGGGCGGCGCGATGAATGACGGTCGTGGCGTCGACACGGGGATTCTGCCGGTGACGAACGCGACGCCGTATGCGTCGTACCGCGTGGTGTTCCCGACGCTCCGCGACGCCGCCGCCACGAACTCGATGCAGATTGCCGACTTCCAGTTGTTCGGCGTGCCCGAGCCATCGACGTCGGCCCTGCTGCTGGTGGGCGCCGCGATGGGAGCGCGGCTGCGTCGTCGTCGCTAGGCGTTCCCAAGAAGGGCCAAGGCCCATCGAACGAATTGCTTTGAGAAAGGATTGAGACCAACTGGCGGCTGCCGGAGCTTTGCGGCCCGTGCAAAGCTCCGGCATCGCCTCCGTCGCTTGTTGTCGTCTTGTGAAACTCTTTGGGGACTGTTCCATGAAAACGCTCGTTCGCGCTGCGGTTCTGACCGCGGCCCTCTTCGCGTCGTCCGCGGTTTACGCGGTTCCGCTGCTTTCGCTGCAGGACTTCATCATTCCGATCGACGCCGATCCACCGGTCCTGACCACCAGCAGTTACCCGGCTGGGGAAGCCCCGATCTTTGCGTTCGACTTCCAGACCGCGTCGAAATACCTCAACTTCGGCGAGCAAAACTCGGGCCTCATCGTGACGCCTGGCTCCGGGGCTTCGACGTTGCGAAGCATCGTCTTTACGACCGCGAACGATGCGGTCGAGCGCGATCCGACCTCATATAAGGTTTGGGGCACGAACGACCCGATCACGTCGACCGACAATATGGTCGGGCCAAACCCGGAGAATTGGTCGCTCATTTCCGAGGGAACGATTGAGCCGCCGATGGAGCGATTCACCCCGGCGCCCCCCGTTTCGTTTGCCAACAGCACGGCCTACACGTCTTACCGCATCACGTTTCCCACGGTGAGAAACACGGCTACTGCGAACTCGATGCAAGTGAGCGAAATCGCGATGTTCCAGAATGCCGACGGCGTGTCGGATCAGATTTTCATTGACGGGTTCGTCGACCCGGTCCTCGCCATCCTGTTGGAGCCCATCACGACGTTCAATTCGTCGTCCCCCGCCAACGAGCCGGCGCGAAACATTCTGGACCGGTTTGGGCCCGATCCGGCGAATGGGTCGGAGAGCACGCACCCCGCGGCCGAAGGGCCAGTGAATCTCGCGGATGGGGATACGGCGACGAAATACTTTAATGGCGGCGGCGATCGGTCCGGTTTCATCGTGACCCCGTCTGGCGGCGCCTCGACGGTTCGCAGCTTCCAACTGACGACGGCCAATGACATTCCCGATCGCGACCCGACGAGCTGGGAGCTGTACGGCACGAATGACGCGATCACGAGCACGAACAATAGCTTTGGAACGGCCGAGAACTGGACGCTGGTGGATGCGGGCGACATTGCGCTTCCTTTTGATCGCCTCACCCCCGGGCCGGTCGTGACCGTCGACAACACGACGAGCTACACGTCGTACAAGATGCAATTCCCCACGCGCGTCGGTCCCGGCAACGGCATGCAGATCTCCGAGGCCGGCTTTTTCGCGAGCGCCAATGGCACGGGAATGAACTTGCTGACGCCAACGTCGACGTTTCTGGCGATCGATCCGGACTCTCCTTCAGGTGAGAACACCAAGTACCTGAACTTCGGTGAAAACAACAGCGGTTTCATCGTGACGCCCGCCGCGGGCCAAACGATCGTGACCAGCTTCCAAATCACGACCGCAAACGATGCGGAAGTGCGCGACCCGGCCAGCTACATCCTGTACGGCACGAACGATCCCATCACCAGCGCTGAACACAGCGACGGCAGCGAGGAGAATTGGGTCGAAATCGCCCAAGGGCCGCTGACGCTGCCCGTCGATCGGCTGACCCAGGGCGACGTGGTGACGTTTGAGAACGCCACGGCGTATCGCTCCTATCGCATGGTGTTTCCGACCGTTAAAGACGACGTGGCTGCCAATTCGATGCAGATCGCGGGCGTGTCGTTCGACGGTACGATCGTCGGCGGCGGCAATCCGGCGGACTTCAACAACGACGGCTCGGTGGACGGCGCCGACCTGGCCATTTGGCGCAGTGCCTACGGCACGAGCGCCTTGGGCGATGCCGACGACGATGGCGACACCGACGGCAACGACTTTCTCATCTGGCAGCGGTCGCTGGGCTCGAGCGGCGTGGCGCCCGTGCCCGAGCCGAGCGTAACGCTGCTGACGATCGTAGCCGTCGCCGGCGGCGCGGGCGCCGTGCGCCGTGCGGCGCGGCGCCGACCCGCCGCTGGGCGATGAGGATGTGGACCCGCTTGAATGAGAAAACGGCGGCGTCCAGAAAGTCTGGACGCCGCCGTTTCGTTTTCGGCATCGCTCGAATCTGACGGCGCGGCTTATCGCACCAGCAGCGCCGCTTGCGCCAACCGCGGCAGCATCTGGGCGACCACGCGCGTCAAGTGCTTCTGCAACTGTACGGGGTCGCTTACCTGCAGTTCGTTGATTTTCACCGACAGCTTGCCGCGGGCCGCTTCCTCGCTCATCCAGGTCGACAGGTCGGCCGCGGTCTGGCTGCCGTCGAGCCGGGTGAGCAGGTGCCGGCCGAATTGGTCGACCGCCACGGTTTCGTGTCGCAAGTTGGTGATGGGGCGATGGTTTTCGGCCTGCCAGCGAATCAGCGGGCTGGTCTTGGGCCGTTCCGCCACCTTCACCGTGTATTCGTTCGGCGTCACATGGCACTCGATCAGGCCGTGGCTGAAGCAGCGTAGCAGCTCGGAGCCAAGCTGGCGGGCCACCGCGTCGCGGCCGCCGTCCAGCGCCGCGGAGTCGGCCGGCAGGCGGTCGATGGTCGCCGTCACCAACTCGTCGAAGGCGATCGAATCGGGCCACGTCTCCGACAGCGCCTGCACCGCCACTTTCGCCGCCGGCGAGCCCGTGGTCAGCGTGTGCCCCGTGGGCGACTTGAACTGCTGCTTCTCCGCGGTGGTCAACTCCTCGGGCTTGTTGTCCTCGTGCGGCTTCAGCGCGCTGCTGATGTACAGGTTCTTCAGCGAGTCGGGCCCCAACTCGCGGTTGAGCACGACGTCGCTCTTCACCAGCAGCGTCTGGCGGAACATGCGGTTGCGCAGAAAGTCCATGAACTGTTCCATGCGCACGATGCTGGGCGCCACCTGCTTGAGCGTGCGGCCGACTTCTTCCGGGAAGTCGCTGGCCAGCATGGTGGCGAACACGGCTTCGCCCAGGTACTGCAGGCCCGCCGCGCCGGCGCGGTCGGCGAACTCGTGGAAGTACACCGGCGCGTTGTGCTCTTCGAGATGCTCGTGGAACAGGTAGTAGTCGGCCTGCTTTTCGAGCATGGCCAGCTCGGTCTTGAGCAACTCGGCGTAGGCCTTGTTGCGATTTTCCGGCACATTGTCCGAAAGAAACTTGTGGACCGCGCGGGCTTGTTTGATCTTGGTTTCGGGGTCGGCGAACTGCGACACGTGGTACTGCATCATGTCGCGGATCATGCCCCGCATGTGCCAGCCGGGATACGTGTTGTAGCTGATATACGCGATGCCATTGTCCGCGAGGTTGTGGCGGCACACGTGCAGGACGTGATCTTGCACTTCGCGCGGAATCCACGAGAACACGCCGTGGCAGAGGATGTAGTCGAACTTTCCGTAGGATTCGTCGATGTCCGTGATGCTGGCGTGGCGGAGATCGACGTTGTCGAGCCCCAGGGCGTCGACCACGATCTGCCCGGCCTTAATCTGCACGGAGGACAAATCGACGCCCACGCATTGGACGTTGGGGTACATCGCCCCTAGCGGCAGCAAATTGCCCCCCGCGGCGCACCCCAGTTCCAGGACGCGCGCCTTGCTCGGCGCCGGCGGGTTCATGCCGAAGAGCGCTCCGATCGTGGCCAGGCGATCGGGATGCGTCTGCGCAAACGGCATGCTTTCGTAGGGAATCTGGTCGTAAGTCGATTCTCGACTGGGAGTTAACAGCGGGGTGGTGGTGGTCATGTACGTTTCACAGCCTCGGAGAATCGGGTCCTGGAAAAGTCACGCTGCCGGCCCTAAGTCGTTGGCCGGCGAAGGCTTCATTCTAGCGGCCCGCTCCACGGGACAGCCCCAGAAATTGGTCCGTCGCGGCCCATTTTCCCGGCCTCGCGCCGTGCGCAATCGCCTAATTGATCAAGTGGCTACAACCGCCAGGGTCGGCCGTTTGGAGGCGTCGAAGCGGTCTCCAAGTGCCGTCAGGGCATGAATTTATGAAATCTTCCGCGCGCGATGGCAGAAGCTTGACAGTCCTGCGATGCCAATTATAACGAGATTCATGTGAGTATGGTCCGGCTGTGCGGATTATGCGGGATGCGCCCAAAAAAAGCGTAGAGAAAAATCAACGCGAGATGTTGAAAATCCTCGACGCGGCGTTGAGGATAGGAACATCCGCTAAGCGCGGAGGCGTGCAGGCCACGAGGGTCGCCGCCGTCGGAGCAGGACAGCGCACGGGCAAGGCACGACGAGCGATCGGAGTCGACGGTAGCCGAAACTTTACTTTTCGGACGGCTGCGTCGGCGAGAGAAGCGTAGTGCGGGCGGCGAGTTTTCTGGAAAGCACCTTTTCTGGAAGGCACGAGGCCTAAAAAGTTTGCGGCGGGTCGTTGGGGGTCAGCTTCAGTAGAGTCGAGTACGTGAGATTACCGGCGTGCCGCTTCGCCATCTCAGGCGGCGTTCACCAGGTGTGACTTAATTTCGGCTGCGTTCGAGCGGCCGAGCCAAATCGTTCAGGAGTTCGCGTCGATGTCCAAGTCCAAGCGCAACTTTAGCCGCTTCTTGCCGTTTGCTTTTGCTGATCGATCGGTGCCAAGTTGCACACAGGCGCGGCGGCCTGGACGCGGCTTCGAGATGCTCGAAGACCGCCGTGTGCTGGCGGCCGATATCACGTTCGGATTCGACGACGGCGCCAATCAATCGAGCACCGTTGAGGACGGCACGGGCAACGACGCCCTGCTTCCCTACATGATCGTCAACGGCGACCTGACCAATGCGGCGCCGAACCAACGCACGATCGCGCTCACGATTCAGGACGGCTCGGCCGCCGCGGGCCTTGACTACAATGGCACCGCGATCGTGTTGCAGGACCGGGCCTACGACAACGAGAAGATCTTTCTGCATAAGGTGGCGGATAAGGGCGGCTCCGGCGGTCTCTCCATTAACCCGTTCAACGACAACCTGATCGAAGGCGACGAGTCGTTCTTCTACACGCTGTCGGAGTCGAGCTCGGAACTGAACATTAATGGCAAGGCCAATGGGACGCTGTTCAAGGCCGCCAACAACATTATCGACGACGATAGCGCCAAGATCAGCGTCACGACGGTGAGCATCGGCGAGGAGGGCGGCGCTCAGCTCGTCACGGTCACGCTCGATACGAAGAGCGGCACGGGCGGCGACGCCGAGTTGATGGGCCAGGTCAAGGTGACCGTCGCCGATCTGGGCACTGGCACGGCGACGCCGGGCGTGGATTATACGGCTTTCGCCCCGGTCCAGTTCGAGTTTAACGCCGGCTTCGGTGATCAGACGAAAACGTTCCTGATTACGCCTACGAGCGATCTTAAGATCGAAGGCGCTGAGACGATTGATCTTAACATCTCCGCGCCGACAGGCGGCGGCGTGACCGCGCTGGTGACGAAGCAAAACGGCTCGGTCAAAATTGCCGACGACGATACGTTCCAGATCGTCTTCTCGTCTGACGTGTCGATGGTCGAGCCGGGCACAGATACCAACGTCCCCCTGACGGCGACGATTGTCTTTAGCGACCCGAACGCGGAACTGACCAAGAACGTCAATGTCTCGTTGAACGTTTCGGGCGACGCGGAGTCGACGGATTACAAGCTGTCGCCGGGCGCCCTGCTCTTCACCACCGCTGCCAAGTCGGGCGACACGCAAGGGGCGGTCGTCACCGTCAATCATGACAATTTGGTGGAAAACGACGAGCAAGTCATTATCACGGCGGGCATCGGCGGCGGCGTGGCGGCGCAAGGGTCGTCGCCGGCGCCGTTCACGCTGACGATCGAGAACGACGACCAGACCTCGCTGTCGATCACCTCCCCGACGAGCGTGAGCGAGGGGGGGGCGTTTGACTTTCAGGTCAAATTGTCCAATCCGGTCGATGAGGACATCGAGCTTCCCTACTCGTTCGCCGGTGGAACGGCAAGCGAGGCGAAGGATGCCGGATTTATCGGAGATCCTGACGACTACAACGTGCTGACGGCCGGGTTCAATCCGGGGACGTTGTCGGGAACAATCAAGCTGATTGCTGGCCAGAATGTGGCGACCATTCAGGTTAAAGTCAACCAGGATATCTACGTCGAAAGTAAAGAGACCATCAAGCTGACCGTCTTGGAGGACGGCGTCGTAAATAAGCTGTCGTCCCTGTACGGCAGCGACTACCTCACCCCGTTCGACGTGGACAAAACCACGACGATCGCCAACGACGATAACGCCCTCGTCTCGATCCTGAGTCCGGGGAGCGTCAGCGAAGGCGCGGGCACGATGAATTTCGTCGTCGTCCTGTCGCTCCCGAGTGTGACGTCCACGGACGTGGCGTTTAGTCTCGGCGCTGGTACGGCGACGAACGGAGTTGACTTCAGCGTGCTGACCGGCTCGCCGATTACAATTCCGGCCGGTCAGCAGACCACCAATGTGACGGTCACGCTTGTCGATGATGGAACCGCCGAACCAACGGAGACGGTCACTCTCAAGATCGACTCGGTGACCCCGGTCGCCCCTGTGACTGCAGGGTCAATGAAGGCGGACCCGCTCGCCTCGAGCGCCACCGGGAAGATCCTGGACAACGACGGCCAGAAGGTGAACATCGTCTCGGTGACGGTCAACGAAGGCGTGGGCACGGCGTTGGTCACCGTCGAAATGGCCAGCGACGTGGCGAACGACATCACGTTCGACTTCAAGACGTCGAACGGCACCGCGACGGCGCCGGCCGATTACACGGCCAAAACGGGCTCGGGGAAGATCCTTGCCGGCTTTAAGTCGGCGACCATTGCCATTCCCATCGTCGACGATTTGATCTCCGAGAGCGACGAAACGTTCTTCGTGACGATTTCGAATATCGGAGGCATCGGCGCATCGCTTGGCCCCAACGATAAGGCCACGGTCACGATCCAGGACAACGACTTCGCGGCCGTCAGCATCGATGCGACGACGACGGTCAACGAGGGCGACGGAACGATCAAGGTCCGCCTTACCCGGTCCGGCGCACTCGACATCGAGTTCGACGCGACCGTCGCCGTTTCCGAAGGCTCGGCCAAGGACGGCAAGGACTACAATGCGGGCTCGCTGACCACGCTGGTTCCGTTCGCCAAAGGCCAGACGGAAGCATTCGCCACGATTGCCCTGGTGAACGATGGCGTGACCGAGACGAAGGAAGACTTCTTCCTCAAGGTCACGAACGTAAGCGATCCGGCCGTCGAGATTACCAATCAGGACAAGGGCACGGTCTTCATCCTGGACAACGATGCCGCGTCGGTGACCATAACAAACAGTGGTCCGGTTAGCGAAGGCAAAGATGTTACGCTGACCTTCAAGTTGGCGGGCCCGACCGACGTCGACATCGTCGTCACCTACGATGTCGCACAGGATTTGACCTACGTTGCGGTGCCGAGCGCCGAAGCGGGCGACGACTTCGCTGCGGGCAATGGCCAGACGATAACGATTCTAAAGACCGGCACGACTGCGACAACGACCGTTGCCATTGCTCAGGATGCGATTGTTGAGGGAACGGAAACATTCCAGGCCAGAATCACGGGCGTTTCCGGCGGTACGGCGCCTGTCGTGCCGCCCCCCATGGTCCCCGCCGGTCAATTCCTGACATCGATTAAGATTCTGGATGACGACACGGCGACCATTACGGTCAATAGCTTGTCCACCGGCGAAAGCGGCGACGTTATAGTGACGTTCACTGCGGACAAGCAGATCGAAGGGAAAGTGACGATCAATGCGGCGTCGGTCATTGGCGGCGCCCGCCCAGCTCAGGCGACCGATTTTGGCATCGCCAATAAGAATGGGCTGATCATTACGGGCGGCCCGGGAGCGACGACGACGACGACTTTTGCAATCACGGCCGATACGATTGTCGAGCCGGACGAGACCTTCAGGGTCGAGGTGACCGGCGTTAGCCATGAGAACGGCGGCGCCGTCGTCGAGACCGGCGGCGATGCGTTCGGGATCGTCACGATTCTCGACGATGATGTCGCGCAGATCCAGATTTCCAATAACCCCAGCGTTTCCGAAAGCGGCGGCGTTGCCAACCTCGAGATCAAGCTCATCGGCGTCGGCGGCGCGACGAAGGTTCAGGAAGGCTTCAGCTTCAAGCTGAATACGGTGAACTTCGGAGCGAAGCAGGCGACTGCAGGCGTCGACTACACGGCCCTGGTTGATCACGTCGCCAGCTTCCCGGCGGGATCGTTGCACAACGCAACCATCCTTGTCCCAGTGACGATTCTGAACGACGGCGTTGTCGAACCGCAGGAAACGTTCGGCGTCAACCTAGCCACCTTGAACGCCGACGCCACCAAGTACGGCAATGTCACGAACGTCGACCCTGACACGCCCAATTCGATCGTTACAATTCAGGACGATGACTCGGCGAATGTGTCGATCTCGGCAACGACGAATGGCGTCGAAGGCGGGGCCAACGGCAGTTTCAAAGTGACGCTGTCGCAAAAGGTCGACGACGACGTGACGGTGACGTTCGACCGTGCCGGCACCGCCAAGGCGGGCGTCGACTACACCGGCGTTTCCACGTCGGTGGTCATCGCCAAGGGTCAGACATCCGTCTCGATCCCGGTCAACGTGATCAACGATACGTTCTTCGAGAAGGTCGAGACCGTAACGATGACTATTCTGACTGTGGTGAGCAATGAGGCCGTCTCGATCAATACGGCTGCAGACGACGCGACGGTGAATATCACGTCGGACGATCTCTTGCAGGTCACCGACGTCGCGGTGAGCGGAAGCGGCTGGGCGACGACGCCGTACTCGCTGTTCAATGGAAATCTCGACCATGCGAAGACGGCCAATTCGACCCTGCCCTGGTCCAACCTCAACAGGGTTCACGTGTCCTTCAACGTGGACGAAGCGAGTTATCTGGATGCTCCCACGAAGGACAGCATTGCCCTCACGGGCGTGGCGGCAACGTATTCGATCGACAAGACGGTCGGCATCGCCTTGAACACGGCGACGTTCACCATCCTCGGCGGCGATGGGAAGGCCTTGCCCAATGGCGGCATCGGAGCCGATCGATTGACGCTCACGGTTCACGGCCAGGTGGGCGACGTGGATCCGGTGACCGGCCTTAACGGCAATGTCTTCCTCAACGGCGGCGTGGATTCGAAGTACAACTTCAACATCCTGCCGGGCGATGCGAATAACGATGGAGTGGTTAATGGCTTCGACCGATCCTTGATTCTCGCCTTCGATGGAGACGTCAGCGCTTCGCCAACGCGACAGGACATCAACGGTACCGGCAACACCAACGGTTTTGACAGAAGTACTGCTCTGGCCTTCGACGGTACAAAATTGCCGGCTCCGCCGGCAGTCGCGGCCTTCGAGGCAGCCGGGTTAGAATTGGTTCTCATCGGCGATGACGGCGACGCCGGTGACGAAGGCGACTTTGCCGAGTTGTCTGACGCGGCATTTGCCGTCTTTTAGGCCAATGGATTGCAATTGACTTAGCTTTCAAGTAAACTCGATTTTGCCAGGGTCATAATCTCTCACGGAGATAGCTAAAATGCGTGTTAAGCACCTTTTGACTGCGGCGTTCGCTTTGTGCTGCTTTGCGGCGACGTCTCGGGCGGACTTGGTGGTAAGTGCCACGACCACCAACTTTGTCGTTGACACAAGTGCGTCGGCCCAGCCGGTCGCGATTTCCCTTAGGTTGGCGCCAACCGCGGGTACACAAGCCGTGGAGCGGGCTAGTGTGATGCTCGGTTTGTTGCCGACTGGCGGTGGCGGCGCTCTGTTTGCTGCGATACCCGCGTATGTCGGCCCGCCGAATGCGACAGGGTTTCCTGACGCCGGTATTGACAACGGTTTGGGAATCGCCTTTGGCAACGCCGTATTCTCCGGGGTTCAAAACGTTAATACGGCAGGCATCGCGTACTTTAATGTGACCTTGAATATTCCGATGGGAGTTTTTGGCAATTTCGAGTTGGTTCTGGTTGATGATCCATCCAGTTATTACCGGACGGCTTCCGCCGGCTCGAATATTGATTTCGCCAATTCTTTTGGCGGATCTTTTCTTAGCGGTCCCGTTTCCGGCCCCTACGCAACTCTGGCAACGATTTCGGCTGTGCCCGAAGCCAGCGCCTACATGTTTGGCGGCATCGCCTCCGTGCTCGGCGGCGTAGTGGCTTGGCGGCGCCGGTCGCAGGCCGCGGTCGCCTGATCTCTTGATTGCTCTCACAAGGCTGTTGTGTCATAAGTGGCGCAACAGCCTTTTTTTGTTTGAGCGCCAGGGGCTGGCTATGAAGATTCGGATTTCTCGATTCAGTCGCACCGGCGCAAGCGAAGTTTTCCCGTAAGGCCGGCGCCGTTTTCTGTTCGGGCTCGCAAGCAGAATCATAATGAGGTGAGGCGACCGCTCTGGCCGCCCGTACCTCTTCTGCGACGTCCCCGAATGCGAAGACTTCATTCTCTTGGCTTGATCGCGGGTCTTGCGACCGCCCTTCTTGGTACGCCGGCGTCCGCGACCGCCTCCGCGGCCGTCGCTCAATACGGCCACGTGCTGTTCATCACCGACAGCGCTTATGGCATCAACGCCGCTGCCAATCCCGCTCCGATCGGCAACAGTTTCGGCGGCCTCCTCGCTGCGGATCTGTTGGTCACGCAGGCGGCGGCCAGCGCCGGGTTCTTGCCGGGGTGGAACGGCCAGGACCGCGTTTTCAAAGCCCTGCTCTCGTCCGACACGGTGAACGCCCGCGATCGCGTGGCGATTCAGGCGCCGGTGTTTAATACGGTCGGGCAATTGCTCGCAAACGACCACGCCGACCTCTGGGACGGCACGCTGGCCGCCGGCGTCAACTACAGCGAATCCCGCCAGGAGCTCCTGCCCGTCAGCCTATTTTGGACCGGCTCGGACGCCTTCGGCGTCGCCAACGCAACGGCCAGCAACTGGACGCAAACGACCGGCCAGGCCAACGTCGGCGCCAGCAGCTTGACGAACAACTGGTTCAATCTGGGGCAGATCAACGCGGCCACGTCGAACCATCTCGCCGCCCTGGGTCCGCGCACGCTCCTCGACCCCGGCGACCTGGACGGCGACAAGGACGTCGACGGCAGCGACTTCCTGCTGTGGCAGCGCGGCCTGGGGCGCACGGGCGCCAATCTGACGCTGGCTGACGGCGACGCCAATGGCGACCTGACGGTGAACGCAGCGGATTTCGACATCTTGAAGCAGAACTTTGGCCGCCAGTATGGCGCTGCCCCACCCCAGGTGGGCGCCGCCATGGCCGTCCCCGAACCGTCGAGCGTTGTGGCGGGGTTGATCGCTTGCGCTTCGCTTGCGGCCGCCTCGCATCGTCGGCGAACGCGCCGCCAACGCTGAGGCCGTTTCTCCCCCTCCGCGGACGCCTGGCGGCCTTGCTTGAAGCTGCACGCGCGACCCGCCGTGCCTGAGCTCATGCCAGTGTCTGGCCGTGCACTTGCCGGTGCTGACCCGTTGGAGAGCCGCACGGGTTCTGGCGACGTCGATTTTCGCAATTCCTGAACGATCGACGCCGTGTTGAGGATTTCCGGCCGGGCGCCGACGGTCCCGGCAACAGTTTTCATCCTGGATTATCTTTGACGCCGACTTTCGCTCGGCCGCCCAAAACCGCCGCCTATCGACTCTCCGACCTCCCGACGGCCTCCCGGCCTTCCAGGCCCGGCAAATCCGGGTTGTTCGACCTCGCGCTCAACGGCTATCCTACATGCGATAGCTTAAGGCGAACCGACTGTTCTTGCTCAGTTACCCAGATTAGCATCCGCCCATCCAGCCAGCCGGCCGCGAATCTCGAAGAGCGGCTCTGCTCCGGCGCGTCCTCTCCGGCCATCATTTTTGGGCCGCATCATGTCTGACTCGATAGCGCGGCGACGATTGTACATCGCTGGCCACACTGGCATGGTGGGGCAGGCCCTGGTACGTCGATTCCAGGGCGACGCGTCCTACGAACTGATTCTTCGCGATCGTCGCAGTCTGAACCTGGCCGACGAGGCCGCCACAAGAGCGTTCTTCGAGGCGACGCGGCCTGCCGTGACGATCATCGCCGCGGCCCGCGTGGGCGGCATCGAGGCCAACCGCAGTCAGCCGGTCGAATTCATGATCGACAATCTGCGGATTGCCCTCAACACGATCCAGGCCGCCTACGAAACGGGCGTTTCGCGCGTGCTGTTTCTGGGCAGTACGTGCATTTACCCGCGAGAAGCGCCGCAGCCTATTGCGGAGAGCAGCTTGCTCACCTCCGCGCTCGAGCCGACAAATGAAGCCTACGCACTGGCAAAGATCGCCGGCCTGAAACTGTGCCAATACTACCGCCGGGAGTATGGAGCGCTTTTTCACTCCGCCATGCCGACGAATCTTTACGGCCCCGGCGACAATTACCATTCTGAACATAGCCACGTGTTGCCGGGCTTGATTCTGCGCTTTCACGAAGCCAAGGAGCGCGGCGACGGCGAGGTCAAGATTTGGGGCACGGGCACGCCGCGGCGCGAGTTCATGCACGTCGAGGATCTGGCCGATGCGATCGCGCACCTGGTCGCACTCGAGAACCCGCCGGATTGGGTCAACGTCGGAACGGGCGTCGATGTCTCGATCCTCGAGTTGGCCCACATGGTCGCCAAAGCGGTTGGCTACGAGGGAAGGATCGGAACCGACCCGTCGCGCCCCGACGGCACGCCGCGCAAGCTCACCGACGTCAGCCTGCTGGCCAGCACGGGCTGGCGGGCGAAGATCGACTTGACCGCCGGCATCGCCAGCACTTACAAGAGCTTCCTTGCCGAACGCGCCGCTGGATCCATGCGCGCCGTCTGAACACGCACGTTTCCTAGTCCCCCACAACGGTTCCTAGAATTGCCATGCCTGTCGCGCTCATCACCGGCATCACCGGTCAGGACGGTTCCTACCTCGCCGAGTTGCTCCTGGAGAAGGGCTACGAAGTCCACGGCATCAACCGCCGCACGAGCAGCTTCAACACCGGCCGCATCGACCACCTCTACCGCGACATGCACGAGCGCCCCAAGCTCCGGCTGCACTACGGCGATCTTACCGACGGGCAGTCGCTCACCAATCTCGTGCTCGAGCTGCAACCCGACGAGATCTACAACCTTGGCGCCCAAAGCCATGTCCGGGTTTCGTTCGACCAGCCGGTGTACACGCTGATGAGCGACGGCGTCGGCGCCCTCAACGTGCTCGAGGCCGCCCGTCAGCTGCAGCGCACGCATCCCACGCGCGTCTACCAGGCCAGCAGCTCCGAAATGTTCGGCAAGGTGCTCGAGACGCCCCAGAAGGAAACCACGCCGTTCAATCCGCAGAGCCCCTACGCGTGTGCGAAGGTGTACGGCTTCTTCCAAACCGTCAACTACCGCCGCAGCTACGACCTGTTTGCGGTCAACGGCATCCTGTTCAACCACGAGTCGCCGCGGCGCGGCGAGACGTTCGTCACCCGCAAGATCACGCGCGGGGCCACGCGCATTAAGGTGGGACTGCAGGACAAGCTGTTTCTCGGCAATCTCGACGCCAAGCGCGACTGGGGCTACGCGAAGGACTACGTCGAGGCCATGTGGCTCATGCTGCAGCAGGATGAGCCAGAGGACTTCGTGATCGCCACGGGCAAAACCTACTCGATTCGTGAGTTTCTCGACGTTGTGTTCGAGCAATTGGATCTCGATTGGCACGATTTTGTGGAGGTCGATGAGCGGTACTTTCGGCCCGCGGAAGTGGATCTCTTGCTTGGCGATGCTTCGAAGGCGAAGCACAAGCTTAAGTGGACTCCCAAGACGAGTTTGCCGGAACTGGCGCAGCTGATGGTCGAACACGATCTGAATCTCGCCGAACGCGAAAAGCATGGCGAGACGTTCGCGGCGTCGCACTAACGCCCGCCGCACGAAGCAAAGTCGCGAATTGCCGGCATTCGGCGGCCTCGGGCCAAGGGGCCCCAGCCGCCTGGGAGCAAATTTTCGCCCCCCCGCCCATCAGCTCTAAGTGCTTTTCTGCGAATTAGATGCAACCTCGGTGGAGATCCGTTGGGCATGCCTCCTGGCGCCAATTTGCAAAAAAATCCCACAAAACAGGTGAATTCTGCGTGGCCTTCCATTACCTTGCTGGGGTCGCCGGGCGGTCCGCGGCGGCCTGACGGCAGGCTTGACGCAATGCGGAACGGGCGACGCCACTCTTCTTTTGGATAGCGGGGCGGTTTCTGCGCGAGGGACGCGAGAATCGCTGCCGGGATTCGGGCGACGGCGCAAGCGCCGAGGAGCCGTGAGCATCACGAGCGCCCGAGAGGGGAATTGAACTGTCGGCCTCAACGCCGGACAAGGCGCGGCTGCCGTGTTGCAGCGTCGCCGACCGGCTTGACCTTCGGCTTGCTTGATCGACACCACGCGTTCGCCGGCAGGCCGAAGCCTCGCCACAGGGCACGACGGCGCCATTCGTGCTCCGCCTGGCGGCGATGCGCTTTCGTAGGAAAGGGATTCGTCACAGCGTACGGAGGCCGCGAACGGGCCGCCTCACCACGACGCAGCCGCTCCCTCGCCCACGAACGGGTTGCTGCGCTTCTCGCGGCCGATCGTCGTCGCCGGACCATGTCCGGGCAGGACGATCGTATCGTCGGGCAGTGTGAACAGCTTCTCGCGGATCGACGCGACGAGGGCCGCCGCGTCGCCGTCGGGAAAGTCGGTGCGGCCCACGCTGCCGGCGAACAGCACATCGCCGCCCAGCACGAGGACCGGCCGCAGCTCCGTGGCGATAAACGCGACATGTCCCGCCGAATGCCCCGGCGTTTCGCGCACGGTCCACCGTATCCCCGCCAGTTCCAGCACGTCGCCTTCGCGAACCGTACGATCCGCAGGCGGGCTCACCAGCGGCAGGCCGTACCCGGCCGATAGGTTTTCGACGGGATTGGTCAGTTTGCTGGCATCCCCGTCGCCCACGATGAGCGGGCAATCGGGCCATCGCGACTTCATCGCTTCGTTCCCGGCGATGTGGTCGGCATGGCCGTGCGTGTTGAGGATCGCCACGGGCTGGGCGCCCAGCTCCGCGAGCTCCGCCACAATGTCGTCCGGCTGCAATCCCGGGTCGACGACGATCGCGTCCCGCCGTCCGGGCAAGATGATAAGATAGGAGTTCTCGTCAAACATCGCGGACACGACCGTGCGGACGATCGGCGTGGTTTCTGCAGTCTGCACAGCTTCCCCTTTCCCCATTCTCGCCAGGCGGATAATATTTCCCCGTTTAACCCACTGCGCCCCGTCGCGGCTGCACCGGTTGGGTCGAGGCGGACTCATGGCGCCGTCGATTGTAATTCTTTCGACTTCAGGGAACGATAGTTACGAGTGAGCGGCGTCAGGCGCGCTGGCGCCTGCCGTGGAGAGCGACCCCGAGCGGTTGGTTTCCCTCGGGGCGTGCTGCTCGATCCCGCCCGAACGCCCGCCAAATCACACGTTGAAGCCGCATCGATTCGCTCGCTCGGAGCGCGACATCGCGTTGCTTGCAGCGCCGGTGGAACGCGGTTTGCCATGTCCGTCGAACCCTCTCCATTCAAACCACTGAGTAGTCAACGGCGCAGCGCCGTGAGCTGGAGATTGCAAACCATGAAACATTTCGCGCCCCTAGCTTGCCGAGGATTTGCCGCCGTCGCCGTCGCCGCGATGTGCGTGGCGTCAGCCGCGTGCGCATCGGCCCAGGCGCCGACGGGCACCGTCGAGCCGATCCTGCGCGTCGATCACGAGGAGCCCGCGGCCCAAGTGGCCTCCCGGGTGGCGCCCGCCTCGGCGCCGGCGGTCGATTCTCCGTTCGACCTGACGCAGACGCCCGGGGAGCATCCGCTCATGCCGGCGCTGCGGTTCGCTAAGGAATCGCTGACGCTGATCGACCAGAACATCAAAGACTACCAGGCGATCATGTATAAGCAGGAGCGGATCGACGGCGAGCTGCAGGCGCAGGAAGTGGCGCTGGTGAAGGTGCGCCACGAGCCGTTCAGCGTCCACATGTTTTTCCTGGCGCCGCACCGCGGCCGCGAGTGTTTGTATGTCGAAGGGCCCACCGGCACCGACGGCAACCTGCTGGCTCGTGAAGGGTCGGGATTCAAGCGTCGCATTGGCGTTGTGAAGCTCGAACCCACCGGCTCATTCGCCATGAAGGGACAGAAATACCCGATTACCAAGCTCGGAGTCCGCAATCTCACGACCGAGCTGATCGACGTGGCATCGAAGGACGTGAATTTCGGCGAGTGTGAGGTCGTCGTCAGCCAGACCACCATTGGACCGAAGGACGGCGAGAAGCGACCTGTGACGCTGATCGACGTAACGCACCCGACGCCGCGGCGGAACTTCCGCTTTCACCGGGCGCAGATTTACATCGATAACGAGCTTCGCGTGCCGATCCGCTACGCCGCCTACCTGTGGCCGGCCGCCGCGGGCGAGGCGCCGCCGCTCGAGGAAGCCTACACGTACCTCAACATGAAGGTGAACAACGGCTTTACTGACTTCGACTTCAACCCGGAGAACCCCGCGCTGTTTGCCGACCAGTGACTGACAAGGCGACAGGCGGAAATCGATTGCCAAGGGGCCCGAAGGCGTGACTTTCGGGCCCCTTTTTCGTCGTGGCGGCCATGTCGCCGTCTCGCTCCGCGAGACGGGCGCCTCTCGCGGAAACAGAGGGCGACGCTCGGGCGCGGCAGGGCCACGCTCGTCAGCTTGCCGGTTGGTCCACAATCGACGTAGACTACTGGTTGCGTCGTGGTGGCCGGGCCGCGGCGAGCGGAGCGGCCTCTTCTCTCGGTAGGCAATGTCGATCGCGGCGATGAACACGAGATTTCTGCCGATCGCGGTTGCGGCGTTGTGCGGCGCCCTCGCCGTGCCGCCTTGCGGTCCCTTGGCCCTCGCCGCCGACGTCGAGCCGCCGCCGCTGTTGGAGACGCACTGTTTCGATTGCCACGCCTACGGCGCTGCGGAGGGTGACTTTGCCCTCGACGAGCTGCTGGCCGCCGAGCCGAGTGCGGACGCCATCGCCCAGTGGCGGAAAGTGTGGAAGATGGTGCGGCAGGAGTTCATGCCGCCGGCCGACGCGGCGCCGCTCGCCAGTGCCGATCGCAAGGCGATCGTCCACTGGGTCCAACAGGCGGCCCTGGGCGTTGACGAGGACAACCCCGATCCGGGCCGCGTCACCATGCGGCGGCTCAATCGCGTCGAGTATGAATACACCGTCGGCGACCTGTTCGGCGTCGACTTGACGACGTCGGCGACGTTCCCCAGCGACTCGCCGAACAACGAGCTGCGGCTCCGCGATCTGCTGCCGCCGGACGACACGGCCTACGGGTTCGACAACATCGGCGATTTCCAATCGCTGTCGCCGGCGCTGCTGGAGAAATACTTCGAGATCGCGGAGGCGGTGGTCAGTCGCGTTCTCGTCACCGAAGGGCCCTGGTATCCCACGGAGCGCATTGAACCGGGGCGCGTCCGCGTTGAGCGGTCACGAGGCGACCACAGGCGAGTCGATCACGAAGTGCGGTTCAACGTGGCCGAGGCGGGGACGTATCAGGTCAACCTGCGATTCACGATCGGCGGCTGGCAGGAATACGGCGGCGGGTTCGACTTTCGATACTCGGTGGACGAGGTCGAAGCTGCGGCCGAGCCGTTGGACGTTGGCGGGCAGGATACGCGGCGCTACCGCCACGAGGCCGAGCTGGCGGCGGGCGAGCATGTCGTCCGGCTGGTGACCTCGGCGACCAAGCCGGACTCTGAGGGCCGCTTCGTGCACCTCGAATTGCGCCCCCGCATCGAGGTGACGGGGCCGATTTCGCCGGCGAGGCGTTCCTACCCGGAGTCGCATCAGGGGGTCTTCTTTGCCGGCGAGGCGCCGGCGGACGAGGCCGAGCGGCGCGAGTATGCGCGGCAGATTCTCGAACGGATCGCCGGCCGTGCGTTCCGCCGACCGGCCGATGCGAGAACGATCGAACGCCTTACGGAGCTGGCGCTCGCCGCGGACACACTGGAACGCGGAATGGCCAACGCGCTGGCGGCGATCCTCACGTCACCGCGGTTCTTATTCCGTACGGAGCTGCAGCCGCAGCCGGATGACGCCGGCGTGCGGCATGAGCTGGACGACTACGAGCTCGCCTCGCGGCTGTCGTACCTGCTTTGGCTGAGCTTGCCGGACGACGAGTTGACGCGACTCGCGGCGACGGGCGAGTTGCGGGAAAACCTGCCGGGGCAGGTGCGGCGCATGCTGTCCGACGACAAGTCCGAGCGCTTTTTTGAAGACTTCGCCGGCCAGTGGCTGCGCACTCGCAATGTGTTGATGACGCCCATCTCGCGCGAGGAGAGTGTGATCGATCGGGTGCGCGGCGATATGAAACGCGAAACAGAGATGCTGTTCGAGCACATCGCCCGCGGCGATCGGGACTTGATCGAACTGATCACGGCCGACTACACGTTCCTGAATGAGCGGCTGGCGGAGCACTATGAGATCGAGGGCGTCGAGGGCGACACGTTCCGCCAAGTCGATCTGCCGGCCAACAGCCGCCGCGGCGGAATGCTGACGCACGGGAGCTTCCTGGTGGCGTCGTCGAACCCCGACCGCACGTCGCCCGTGAAGCGCGGGTTGTTCGTGCTGGAAAACCTGCTCGCCACGCAGCCGCCGGCGCCGCCGGCGAACGTGCCGGCGCTGGAGGACGCGAAGTCGGGCGGCCGCCGCTTGCGCACTGTGCGCGAGCAACTCGAAGTTCACCGGGCCGATCCTTCGTGCGCGGCGTGTCATGCCCATTTCGATCCCATCGGAATCGTGCTCGAGAACTTCGACATGCTGGGGCGGTGGCGCGACGAAGAACGCGGGGAAGCGATCGATCCCACGACGACGACTGTTACCGGCGACGAACTCGCGGGCATCGACGATCTGCGCGGCTACGTGGCGAGCAACCGCGAACGGTTCTACCGCTGCTGCACCGAGAAGCTAATGACCTATGCGCTGGGCCGCGGGCTCGAGCCGTTCGACGCGGTCACGGTGGACCGCATCGCCGAACGCGTGATGGCGGACGGCGGCAAGTTCTCCACGCTGCTGCTTGCTGTGGTCGAGAGCCCGGCGTTCCAGTCGCGCCGCGGCGACGGGAACACGCAGCTCGAGGCGCCAGAATCGGCGATTCCCGAGATTCCGCCGCCGGAGAAGCGGCGTCCGCCCCCGCGCCGACGGCCACGGGAGCGATTCAACCAACAGCGCGCCGAACGCCCCGAAGCGGCGGCCGCCATCCGCCAGAACGACGAGGCGAGCGATGAGTAAGCGAGGAGCTGGCGCCATCCGGCGGCGAACATTTCTCCGCGGTCTCGGCGCGTGCGTCGCGCTGCCGACGCTTGAATCGCTGATGCCTGCCGTTTCGCGAGCCGCCGCGGCCAGCGCACGGCCGCAACTGGCGACGACGCCCACGGGCATGCCGCTGCGGTTGGGCTTCATCGCGTTCGCCAACGGCTCGAATTACGAACGCTGGCTGCCCCGCGGCGCCGGCCGCGACTATGAGTTGAACGAGACCTTCGAGCCCGCCGCGGCCTTGCGCGACAAGTTTCAGATCATCACGAACCTGTGCCACGACGCCGCCAACAACTGGGGCGACGGGCCCGGCGACCACGCCCGCGCCGGCGCTACGTTTCTCACTGGCTGCCACGCGTGGAAGACGCTCGGCGCCCGGTTGCACCTGGGCATTTCGGTCGATCAGATCGCCGCCCGCCAGGTGGGCCATCTCACCCGCATCGATTCGCTGCAATTGGGCGTCGAAGGCGCTCGCATGTACGGCTCATGCGACACCGGCTATCCCTGCGCGTACCAGTACAACATCTCCTGGGCGTCCGAGACTTTGCCGCTAGCGCCGGAGCCCAATCCGCGCGTCGTGTTCGAGAAACTCTTCGGCGGCGGGGACGATCAGCAACGCGCCGCGGGCCTCCAGCGGCGCCTGCAGACGCGCAAGAGCATCCTCGACTTCGTGCGCGACGACCTGGCGAGCGTCGAGCCGCAACTCGGGCAGAACGATCGCCGCAAGGTGGCGGAGTATCTCGAAGGCGTGCGGTCGATCGAACGGCAGATCGAGAAGGCGGAGCAGTTCCCCGTGCCCGAGGCGCCGATCCCCATGCCGCCGGGCATTCCGCCCGATCACACGCTGCACATGGACCTCATGTACGACCTGATGGCCCTGGCGTTCCAGACCGACGCGACGCGCGTGATCAGCTTCTGCGCGGCGCCGGAGGGCAGCAACAGGCCGTTCCAGAATCTCGGCATCTCCGAGGGGCATCATTATCTGACGCATCACGGCTACAACCAGGAAAAGATCCTCAAGGTCGCGCAAATCGAACGCTGGTACATGGAGCGGTTCGCGCGGTTCCTGCGGACGCTGGACGACATGCAGGACGCCGACGGCGCGAGCGTGCTGGACAACTCGATGATCGTCTACGGCTCGGCCATCGGCGACGGCAATCGGCATAACCACGACGAGCTGCCGGTGGTCCTCGCCGGCAGCGGCGGCGGCACGCTGGCGCCGGGGCAGCACGTGATGCTCGGCGAGCCGACGCCGATGACCAATCTCTACATGGCGATGCTCGACCGCATGGGGGTGGCCGCCGAACGCGTGGGGGACAGCACGGGGGCGCTGGAGGGCGTGTGATTTCAGCCCCGGGCTTTGCCCGAGGGTAACGTCACGCGAGAACGAACGCGAGGAACCCCCGGGCAGAGCCCTCGTTGTGACACACAAGTCTTCGTCCCAGCGGGACGGCGCGACACGAGCCCAGCACTTCCCGTGCTGGGTCAAGTCAGGCCGTCGGTCCGGAGCCCCGGCGGGGCTGACCATCATCGCGCCCGCGAGCAAACCCGGCGTTGAACAGGATTATGCATCTGCTATCAGCCCCGGAGGGGCTAAGTCATGTAGCCAGGCGGCGTCAGCCCCTGGTCACGGGCGTGATCACGAGATCAAAGCCCCGCGAGGGGCGACATCAGCGACGCGGGGGCGCGCCATGTCGCCCCTCCGGGGCTCATCAAACGTTTCGTCCACGCTGACCAGGGCCTTGCGGCCCTGGCGACATGACGCGGCCCCTCCGGGGCCAAGACGCGTGCGTCGATAGCAGATGCATCATCCTGTGAAACGCTGGGCTCGTATCGGTCGTCCCTCCGGGACCATCGACGTGTGTGTAACAACGAGGGGCAGAGCCCGGGGCTGAAGCACGCAATGGTTCTTCAACCCGCGGGTTTCGGCGGTTTCTCGCCATACTTCGCCTCGTATTGGGCCGCGAAGCGGCCTTCCAGCTCCGGGTGGCAGACGAAGCACTGCGAGTCGGGCCGGTCGTGGTCCTCGCACCAGTCGCCGTTGCGCTGGAAGTTGGCCGCGATCTTGCTGCTGCACAGCGCGCACACCCCCTCGGGCACGCCGTGCTCGTTGCACCACCAGCCGTCGTGCGATGAATGGCCGTGGTCGCCGGTGGCCGCGTCCGCGTGTTCATGGCCGGCGTGGTCGTGCCCCTCATGATCGTGGGCGACGCCGTCGGCATGATCGTGCCCGCCCGCGGCGGTGAGCGACTTCGCGGACGTCGGCGTTGTGTTCGTGTTCGACTCGGTTGCAGGCTGGCAGCCCACGGCGGCCGCAGCCACAGCGAAACAGCCGAACACGGAGGGCATCATGGTGCGCATTGAAAAACTCCTTTGTTGGGAAGCTACGGTGCGGCAAGCGCCGCCTCCTCCTCGAGAACTCGGGCAGAATAATCTGAGCTCGGCGCGTCGTCGCGCGAACCCGGTCGATTGAACAACACGTAGAGCACGCGCAGGACGAGCAGCGACATGATCATCGAACCGATCACGCCGCCGATGACCACGGTCGCGAGCGGCCGCTGCACCTCGGCGCCCACGCCGTCGCTGAGCGCCATCGGCAGGAAGCCCAGGCTCGCCACGAGCGTGGTCATCAGCACAGGCCGCAGCCGCGTGACGGCGGCCTGTGTGACCGCTTCGTCGAGCGGCACTCCGCGCTGCCGCAGTTGGCGGATGTAAGACACCAGGATCATGTCGTCGAGCACGGCGACGCCGCTCATGGCGATGAAGCCGACGCCGGCGGAAATCGAAAACGGCATGTCGCGCAGCCACAGCGCGAAGATGCCGCCGACCCACGCGAACGGCACGCCCGTGAATACGCGCAGCGCGTCGACAAAGTTGTGATAGGTCATGTGCAGCAGCACGAGAATGAGCAGCAGCGCTGCGGGGACGACGATCATCAGCCGCCGCTGGGCGCGCTCCAAATGCTCGAACTGGCCGCCGAATTCCACGCGGTACCGCTCGCCGGGTAAGGGCACTTCGTCCGCGATCCGCTGCCGCGCTTCGGCGACGAACGTACCTAGATCCCGCCCCCGCACGTTGGCGGTCACCGTGATGCGGCGCTGGCCCCGCTCGCGCGTGATCGTGGACGGCCCCTCGACCTTTTCGATCGTGGCGAGCCGCTTGAGCGGAATCCGCTCGCCGCCAGGCGTGGCGAGCAGCATTTCGCCGATGCTTTCGGGACTGTTGCGAAACTTCTCCGGCAGCCGGACCACCAGCGGGAATCGCAGTTGATCCTCGACGACCTCGCCGACGGGTTTGCTGCCGATCGACTCCACGAGATCAAGGATCGATCGCACCGAGGCGCCGTAGCGGGCCGCTTCATCCTGTTTCACCCTGATTTGCAGTACGGGCTGGCCAATGAGCTGCTCGGTGCTCACGTCGGCGGCGCCGGGGATCGATCCCAGCACGCGCTCGATCGCGCTAGCCGTCGTGGCAAGCTGCGTGAAATCGTCGCCGTAGAGCATGACGCCCAGGTCGGCCCGCACGCCGGACACCATTTCGTTCAGCCGCATCTCGATCGGCTGCGAGTACGCGATCCGCTGGCCCGGCAGGTCGCGTAGGAGCAGGTCGAGCTTCTCGGTGAACTCGGCTTGCGTGCGGGCCTTGGTCCACTGGTCGCGCGGGCGGAGCGTGATGAACACGTCGGTCAGCTCGACGCCCATCGGGTCGGTCGCGATCTCGGCCGAGCCGATGCGGCTCCAGACGTTTTCCACCTCGTCGGGGAATTCGGCGAGGATCGCCCGTTCCATCTGCGTGTTGTAGCGGATGGATTCCTCCAGGTCCGTTCCAGCCAGGCGTGCGACGCCGATGGCGACGGCGCCCTCGGACAGCCGCGGCACGAACTCGGAGCCCAGGTGCGGGGCGATCATGCCGAACGCCACGATCAGCACGCACGCCGCGAAGCCGATCACCGCGGCCTTGTACCGCATGGCGAAGCGCAGCACGGGGTAGTGAATCGTATGGGCCAGCCGCATGATCCACGGCTCGCGCTCCTCGATCCGCTTGGGCAGAAAATAGCTCGCCAGCACGGGCATCAGCGTGAGCGACAGCACCATCGAACCGGCGAGCGCGAAAATGACCGTGAGCGCCATCGGCCGGAACATCTTGCCTTCGATCCCCTCGAGCGTGAGGATCGGCAAGTAGACGATCATGATGATCAGCTCGCCGAACATCGTGGGGCGGCGGACCTCCACGGCGGCGTCGCGAATGATGTCAAGCCGCGACCGGCCGGCCTCGTCGCTGTGGCCCAGGCGGCGGACGCAGTTCTCGATCATCACGACCGAGCTGTCCACCACCATGCCGAAGTCGATGGCGCCGAGGCTGAGCAAGCTGGCCGCGATGCCGAACCGCAGCATGCCGGTGAACGCCAGCAGCATCGACAGCGGAATGGCGACCGCGACGATGAGCGCCGCCCGCAGGTTGCCCAAAAACGCGAACAGCACCGCGACCACCAGCAGTCCGCCCTCGAACAGGTTCTTGCGCACTGTGTCGATGACGTAGTCGACCAGCTCGGTGCGGTCGTACACGGGCGTGACGCGCACGTTGGGCGGCAGTGCGCCTTCGAGCGACGCCAGCTTGTCCTTCATCGCCCAGGTGACTTCGTGGCTGTTCTCGCCCATGAGCATGAAGCCCAGGCCGAGCACCGCCTCACCTTGGCCGTTGGCGGTGACGGCGCCGCGGCGGATTTCGTGGCCGATCGCCGCCTCGGCCACGTCGCCCACGCGCACCGGCACGCCGCCCTTGGCGGTGATGACGATCTGGCGGATTTGCTCGACGCTCTCGGTGCGGCCCAGCCCCTGCACCAGCAGCATGCCGCCGTCCTGGCTGATGTTGCCGCCGCCGACGTTGAGGTTGTTCTTGCGAATCGCCTCGATGACTTCGCTGAAGGTGAGGCCGTGCTTGATCAGCTTCTCGGGGCTGATTTGCACATGGTACTGCTTTTCGTAGCCGCCCCAACTGTTGATCTCCGCGGCGCCGCGGACCGTTTTCATCGTGGGCTTGATCACCCAGTCGTGAATCGTGCGGAGCTGGGTGACGTCGGTCCCCTGCCCCGTCACGACGTAGTGGAACACCTCGCCCAGGCCGGTGGCGACGGGCCCCATCGTGGGGCGGGCGATGCCCTCGGGCAGTTGGACGGCGCCGAGCCGCTCGTTGACCACCTGACGGGCAAAGTAGATGTCGACGCCGTCTTCGAACGTCACCACCACCTGCGACAGGCCGAACTTGGAGATCGATCGCAAATCGTCCAGGTGCGGCAGGCCGCTGAGCACGAGCTCGACCGGGATGGTGATCTGCCGCTCGACTTCCTCGGGCCCCAGCGCCGGGGCGGTCGTGTTGATTTGCACCTGCACCGGCGTGGTGTCGGGAAAGGCGTCGATGTCCAGGTGCTGCAGGGAGTACACGCCGCCGCCCGCCGCGATCGCGACGATCACGAGCACCGCCACGCGATGGCGCAGCGAGAGATCGATAATGCGGTTGAGGAAGTCCATGGGGCGAGCGGCTATCGGCTATCGGCCAGAGGGGAATGACGGCGTTTTCGCCGCCGTGCATTGGCAATTCCATTGGGACTCTTCCTGTTCTGGCTGACAGCCGAGAGCCGACAGCCGATAGCCTTTCTCTCAGTCCTCGTAACACCCGCAGCCGGCGCCGAGACTGCTGCGCAGAAGCTGCGCGAGCAGCACCGCACTGCCCTTCGCCGCGACGACTTCGCCCGGAAGCACCCCGGCCAGAATCTCCACGTGCTGATCGTCGCGCGCCCCGGTGCGCACCTGCCGCACATGAAATACTTTCGGGGCGTCATCTTTGAGGTAGTTCTTGTCGCGGACGAAGACAAACTGGGCGTCGGTCGTGGCTTGCACCGCCGCGGCGGGAACGACAACCGCCTTGGGTTCCTCGCGCAAGACGACTTCGCCCGCGCCGAACGTTTTGTCGCGGAGCGAGCCCGTGGGGTTCTCGATGGCCACGCGCACTTCCAGCGTGCGCGTCTGCTCGTCCACGGCCGGGCTGATCCACGAAACGTTGCCTAGCACGGGCTCGGCGCCGTCGTCGGAGCGGAACCGTACGGGCAAGCCGCGCTCGACGTACTTCGCGTCCTCTTGCCGCACATGCAGGATGAGCCACATCTGCCGCGGATCGGCGACGGTGAACAGCACCTCGGAATTGCTCACGACCTCGCCCGCGACGATGTCGGAGGCGACGATCACGCCGCCATAGGGGGCGCGCACGGGGATCAGATTGGCCGTCTTCGTTCCTGTCGGCAAGTTCGCCGCCACCTCTTCCGGCAGACCGAGGAACCTTAGTTCGTCGGAGACCTCGCTGGCGTCGCGCGCCTCGAGCTTTTCGGCCGGTTCCATGCCCAGGTTGGTCAGCGCCTGGCGACTGGAGATAAATGCGATCTCGGATTCCTGTTTGGCCGATTCCGCTTCGATGATCAGCCGCCCCGGCACGGCGCCGCTGTCGGCAACGCCCTTCAGCCGAGTCAGCGTGTTGGTTTTGAGCTGCAACTGCACGATCGATTGCAGCAGATTTGCCTTGGCCTGGCCGACCAGCGCGGCGTCGACCAGGGCCAGCACCTCGCCCGCTTCGACCTCCTCGCCAACGTTTTTGAGCACGAGCGAAACGGTGCCGGGAGCCTTCGTGGATAGATGGGCCACCCGCCGGGGATCGAACGACAGCTCGCCATTGGCGGTAATCACGTCGCGCATCGGGCGCTCGAAGGCCACGTCCACGTCGACGCCCGCCTTGACGGCGGCTTCGGCAGACGCGAACTGCACTAGCCGCGTGTGCAGGTCATTGCGGCTGTTGTTCGCAGGACGCGCGACCACCGCGAGCGCGGCGGCAACGTCGAATTGCGGCAACTGGGGTTCGCCCACCACCTGCGCAAGCTCGGGGTGATCGATGACACAGGGCGCCACGCCGTGAACGCGGCAGAAGCTCACATCGGAAGGCCGCTCGAACAACGTCGGATTGCACTCGACGCACGCGGTCTCTGGCACGAGGTGTTCGGCGCACCAGTCCTCGGCCTGCGGCGCCGCGGCGCCGAGCAATTCGGACTTCTTGGGAAGCTTCCACCCGGTGTGGTGGCCCAGGTAAAACACGCCCGCCAGCAGCGCGAACGCCAGCATATTCGGCAGCATGTGAACGACCGCGATGCGCGGCGAGCGAACGCCGGGCGAGGCCGACGGGAGAGTAACGGCGTCGGTGGACATGAGAACTCCTGCAGGTCGACGGGGACGCACCGAGGGACGAAAGAAACCATCAGCAGCGCGACGCATCGAACGCGATCAACGTCGGCGGAAACGGGGCGCGAGAGAAGGCGCGCGAAGAGAGGCGCCGCTAGCAGCGCAGCACGATCGTGCCAATTCGACCCAATTGGGGGTTGTCTGCGTCAGGCGCAAGTTCGGTCGGGGTTGCCGCGAAGGCGGCGAGAATCTGAGGAGCGTCGCTCAGCATGCAGGCCGCCCACGCGGTCGTGTGCAGCAGTTTCCCGATCGATAGGCTGGAGAGGTTGTTTGTCGCCCTCGTCGATTGCTGCGAGATGAGCTCGTGCTGGCAATCGCACGGCTCGCCAGCGACTGCCGGCGCCTCGGTCGAACAGGGCGCCGCCGTGGCGTGCGGCGCCTCACAAGCGGAATGCTCCGCACAGCAGGCGTCGGGGCTCGGCGGGTCGGCGGGACAACACCGGCACTGCTCCGGCCCGCCGTCAATGCACACGTCGCCCGCGCTGTCCACGCAGAGGAACAAGGGGCCGCCCGCCCACGTCATCGTTTGGGAGGCGACCAGCGTCAGCGTTGTCAGCAGCTTGGCGAGCATGGGTACGGTCGAGAGTAATTATACCAGTGTAGCTTCTACCGGCTTCCCCTGGGGCAGTCAACTCCGCCGCAGGCGCTGGCGCCGCCGATTTGGCCGGAAATTACGGCCCTGCCGGCGCCTCGGCATAATCGTACCCCCCCTCGAGCAGGTTGCCCCGCAGCAGCTCCACGCTGCGCACCAGATCGGCCAAGGCGGCCAAATATTCCAGGTTGGCCTGAAAGTAGGTTCGCTGGACAGTTAGGAAATCGAGAAAGTTCAGCTCGCCGGCGCCGTAGGCCTCCGCGGCGGCGTCGAGCGTTTGCTGGGCGCGGCCAAGAATCTCGTCGCGAATCGTGGCGGTGCGGGCTTGAGCTGCTTCGTACGCCTGGTACTGCGCGGCCAGGTCGCGTTGGAGCCGCATCTCGACCACCTCCAGGCGGCGTCGGGCGGCGATCAAGTCGCCGTGCGCCTTGGCGATGCCGCCCTGGTTGCGATTCCACAGCGGGATCGGCAGCGTGACCTGCGCGCCGGCGATGGTATCGCTGGTGGCATCGTCGTACTGCACCGTGGCTTGCACATTCACGTCGGGGATCGGCTCCACGCGCGCTCGCGCCAGTGCGGCGCGGGCCTTTTCAATCTCGGCGAGCGCGGCGGCGGTTTCGGGGCTGGTTTGCCACAGCGCGGCAAGCGTGTCCTCCCACGTTTGTGCCCAGGCGATCGAATTCAGGTCCGCGGCGAGCGGTTGTTCGGGCAGCGCGGGCTGACCAATCACGGCAGCCAGGCGGCGCCACGCGCCGCGGTAGTTGCTCTCGGCCTGCGCCAGGTCGATCCCCGCGCGCTGGCTTTCGATTTCTGCTTGAAGCAAATCAATGCGCCGGCCTTCCTGGGCCTCCAGCAGCGCCTCGCTGGTGGCCACGAGTTGATTGCCCACCGCCTGAAGCTGGCGGCTGAGCGCCACGCGGCGCTCGGCAAGGTAAGCGTTGTAAAACGCCAACCGTACGTCGGTCAGCACGCGCTGCTGCTGAGCCGCGAAGTATTGCTCGAGTCGCATCACTTCGCCCGCTTCCACAGCGCGGTTAAGGCCAAGCTTGTTTCCACGAATGAACTCTTGTCCCACGTACAGCCCTTGCTGGCCCGCGCCGCCGTCGTTGCCAATCTCACTGCCCGCGTAGCCGATCGTGGGATTCGGCGGCAGGCCGACCTGGTACTGCTCGCCGCGGGCCGCGCGGATGCGTGCCGCCGCCTCGGCCAGCGCGGGGTTGCCTTCCAGGGCCATGTCCTCGACCGCCTCAAGCGTGAGGCCGATCGTTTCCGGTTCGACGGCAGGCAGCGTCTCGGGGACAAGCTGAGCGACGTACTCGGCCGGCGATGGCCATTCCTCTGGGGCGGCGCGCGCGTGGGACGCCATGCGGGTGGCGACGAGAGTGCAGATGGCTGCTGCGAGCAGTCGCATAAGGGCGCCGGTTGGCTGGGCGTGGAGTCTTCGCCGCGCGCAAAGTCTGTGTGCGGGATCGGTCGGATGGGCTCCCCGGCGACAGGATCGCCCATACGACCCGCAGAGCTTACCGCGCACAACGTGCTGGCCGACGCCAGCAGGACGCGGCTTCCGCGGGCCGTCCGCGCTTCGGACGGGTCGCTTAAGCGATCCGTCCGCCATCTCGTTGGCATGCCTCGCCGTTGCGCGAAGGTGTGACGGCTGCGGCAGGCGTGCTCAATCTTCCGTGCATAACGGTTCGATGCTTCACGACGAGCCGCGTGTGGCGACTGCTTGCCAGCATTGCTGGCGCGGGGTCGTCGCCACGGGCACGTCAGTGGTTAGTTCGAGGGAGATTGCTTCGTGGGTTTGCAGAGCACCGGTCACCCGTCGCCGCGTCGCGTGGCGCAGCGGGCCGCGGCGATTTTCTTCGCCGGCGGCCTCGTGGCGTACCTCTGCGCCTTGGATGCGGAGACCTCGCCGCCCGAGTCGACGTCGCTCCCAGCGACGACAGCAAGTCAGAAGCAGGCCAGCCCCGCGCCCAGCGAGCAAGTGCAGCAACTGCTCGCCCAGGGGGGCTGCCCCGGCTGGATGGCCCTGGCGAGCGACCCCGCGCTGCAGGCAACGCTCGACGGCCAGGGTGTGCGCATCTACGAGGGGCCGCTGCAGCAAACCGCCGCGCTGGTGAGCAACGGGCCCTCGCGCGTGCAGTACGCCGCGCCGGTCCGCGTGGCGGCTGCGGGCCCCGATGGTCGGCAAGTTGGAGATCCGACAGAGCTCGACGAGGATCTCATCAGCGAGAGCGAGGACCTGCTGCTGACTTCGCCGGAAGTCGTCGGCCGCACCGCCGCGCCGCCGGAGGGGCCGCGATCGGCCGATCCTGAGCCCCTGTCAGCCGCAGAGGAGCCCGTTGCGGAGGCTGACGCTGAGCCGGCGATTCCCGAAGTTGGTTCTCCCGTGGAGCTGCCGCCGGTCGGTGACGAGGCGACGCCGGCACCTCAGCTTTCCCCCCCCGGCGACCCTGACGAGGACTTGCTATCTCCCGGCGAGGATTTGGTGCTGCCGGCGCCAGGCCCCGAGGCCGGCGCGCGATCGGAGGAGTCGGCAGCCGAGCCCGAGCCGCTGCCGCCGATGCAGCCGCCCGTCGAAGAGCTGCTCGACGATCGCGACGACTTGCTTGAGCCGGAGCCGCCCGCGCCGACCCCGCCGGCGGCTGGACCCGCAGCGCCGCCAGCGACGTCGTCCGCCGCCGGCGCGGCAGCGAGGGGAAAGGACGACGAGGAGCCGCGCTGCGAGTTCATCGCGAAGCAGCTTTACCCTTCGGCGAAGGAGTGCCGCGCCTGCCACGAGAAAATCTATGAGGAGTGGAGCGTCTCGAGCCACGCCTACGCGTTCGCCTCGCCGATGTTCCACAAGTTCGAGCAGAAGATCAACGACATCGCCTCGGGCACGATCGGTTACTTCTGCTATCGCTGCCACACGCCGGCGGGCACGAGCCTGGGCATCTCGCGGGCGGCGCCTTATTGGGAGGCGCCGCAGGTGGCCCGCGAGGGCGTCACCTGCGTGGCCTGCCATCGCGTGCGCGAAGCCTACGGCAAGACGAACGGCGAGCGGCGCATCGAGCCGGGCGACATCTTCGCGCCGATCTACGGCTCGATCGGCGGCGACGGCGTGGCGATCGCCGCGGCGCAGAAAGATCAATACAAGGTGCACACCGCCCCCGGCGAGAAGACCCCCGGCGTGGACATGCACGCCGCCGGCTTCTGTGCGCCGCAGCTCAGCCGCAGCGAATTCTGCACCTCGTGCCACCAGGTGGCCGTGTATCCGGGCATCAAGCTCGAAGTGGTGTGGGAGCAGTACCGCGCGTCCCCCGCATGCAAGAAGGGCATCACGTGCCAGGACTGCCACATGGGCCGCATCCCCGGCGTGCCGAGCGGCTACGAGTTCGGCCCGGCGGCGGAGATCAACAAAAAGAACGTGCACCCTGGCCGCAAGCACTCCAACCACACGTTTTACGGCCCGGGCTACTCGATCGCGCACCCGGGCGTGTTTCCGTTCAATCCGAAAGCGGACCGCTGGAGCGTCAAGGATTGGCTGCTGTTCGATTGGCGCGCCGGCTGGGGCACCGACGCGTTCGAGGACGCGGTCGACGACGGCAAGATCCACGTCCAGTTTCCTGACGTGTGGAAGGAAGCTGACGACCGCTACGACGCCCGCGACATCATCGACGACAATCTCAAGAAAAAGCAGCTCAAAGACCGGCTGCGCAAGCAGGTGATGGAGAACGGCTCGCACGTCGACGGCCCGTTCTTCGACGGGCCGCAGCGCGTGGGGCAGGAGCTGAACTTTTCGTACATCGTGATCAACAAGAACGAAGGCCACAACATGCCCACGGCGTCGCTGGGCGCCCAGCCGCAGTTGTGGGCCA
Organism: uncultured Planctomycetaceae bacterium; assembly: GCA_964430075.1. GTDB lineage: Bacteria > Planctomycetota > Planctomycetia > Pirellulales > Lacipirellulaceae > Lacipirellula. The sequence continues at coordinate 35,907 of CAYSFP010000025.1, forward strand.
ACGTCGTGCTGATCGGGCCGCGCGGGCAGCGGCTGTGGGAGTCGGGCTACCTCGATTCGCTCGGCGATCTGGCGGACATCCATTCGGTCGACGTGCGCAACAAGCGGATGGAGTTCGACTGGCAGTTGTTCAACCTGCAGACGATGTTCCTGATCACCGGCGCCAAGGGCACGGACCGCGAGTTCTACCTGCCGGTGAACATCGACATCGACCCCCTGCCCTTCATCCGGCCGGCGCCGCAGCCGGTGTCGGTGCTCAACCACCCGCCGTTGATCCGCATGGAAGCGCGGTCGCTGGCGCCGCTGGGGTCGCGGCGCGTGCCGTACAAAGTGCCGGGGCACTTGTTGTGCGAACCGGGGCGTTATCGGCTGAGTTTCCGCATGCGCAATCGCACCGAGCCCATGTACTTCATGCGGTTCTGCGAATCGACGGTCGAAATGCAGCAGGCGATGATCGAGGGGACGCTCGATTTTCACGAATCGAGCGTGGAGTTCGACGTGCGGTAGGACCGCGACAACGGGACGATGGACAAACGCGAGGCAGGGATGCGACGGCGACCGTCGCGGCGCGATCGGCGCCGACGACATGGCGGACCGTATGCACTGATCGCTTGCTTCGCGCTCGTCGTCGCGCCGCGTCCCGCAGTGGGCCAGACGTCACCTGCGGAATTGTTCTCGCCGCCTGACGCCGAAGCCGCGAATTTAGCCGCGTCGCTTGCGACGCGCGTCGCGCTGGCGCCGTCGCCCGCGTCGCTTGCGACGCGGCTCAATGGCGGAACCGACGCCTGTCCGCCGATTGAACTCCCGCCGATTTTCGGGCCGCCGCCGGGGTCGAGCTTTCAGCGATCGCTCGGCCGCTTTGGCCCCGGCGCGCCGGTGGCGCCGGGGACGATCTCGGCCCACGCCCCCATGTGGGAGCACGTCCCAACGCCCGATCCTAAGCAGGAACCACCGCACGTGCCGGCGCAGCACGATTGCCTGAGCGCGGACGCCGAATACCGGGAACTGGATTTCTCGCCTGACCCTTGGCTTGACTGCCCGTCCTGGGACGGCTGCGCCGAACTCGACCCCTACGGCACGAAGCGCCTCAACCGCACACAGCGCCCGTGGGTCGAGTGCTTCACGCCGCTGTACGAGGCTGGCCCGTGGCCGCCGTCGTACGACTGCCTCGGGCCAACCAATCTCGTGCGGCCCAAGTTCTATGTGTTCGGCGACTTCCGCACCGCGTTTGCCAATAACAACAACGTCGGCAACGCCCAGGGCGTGTGGGCCAACCGGCTGAATCTCGACATCGACTTCTGGCTCACGGCCACGGAGCGGTTCCACATGTTTTGGGGGCCGTTGGACGAGGGCCAGCAGTTCTCCGGGCTGATCTTCGACGACAGTCGCATCGATGTGGACGACCACCTTGACGGCTTCGACGGCAACACGGACACGATGTTCATCGAGGGCGATCTGGGCTATATCGTCGGCGGGCTCACGGGGCGGGACGCGCCGTTCGACCTGCCGTTCACCGCGGGGCTCGTGCCGCTGGTGTTCCAGAACGGCATCTGGTTGGAAGACGCCTTCATCGGCGCCGCGGCGACGCTGCCGGCGAAGAACTCGCCGGAGCTCGACTGGTCTAACTTCGACACGACGTTTTTCATGGGATTCGACGAGCTGACGACGCGGGCCTTCAACGGCGACGACGACGCGGTGTTCGTGGGCGCCACCACGTTCATCGAGCGCCGCGGCGGCTACATCGAAGCGGGCTGGGCCTACGTGCACGACCCGAACACGCAGGGCCTGAGCTACCACAACGTGGGGCTGTCGTACACGCGGCGCTATTTGAACACCGTGTCCAATTCAATGCGGGCGATCTTCAATGTCGGGCAGGACGGCCCCGAGAGCGAACGGACCGCGGACGGCGTGCTGCTCATCATGGAAAACAGCTTCATCTCGCGGATGCCGTACAACATGATTCCGTACTTGAATCTGTTCGTGGGCATCGACCGGCCGCAGCCCTTGGGCCGACTGCAGGGGCCGCTCAAGAACACCGGCATTAACTTCGAAAGCGATCTACTCACGGGGTATCCCATTCTCGACGATACGGCGAACGACACGCTCGGCGGCGCAATCGGCATCGACCTGCTGGGCGGGGCCTTCGATCGCCAGCTCATCATCGAAGCGGCCACGGTGCAGCCCTTCGACGACGCGACATTTGCCGCCGGGGAACAGTATGCCGTGGGCGTGCGTTATCAGCGCAAGCTCAACTACTGCCTGCTGCTCCGCCTGGACGCGATGCACGGCTGGCTGGAAAACAGCGACGACGTCGACGGCGTCCGCATCGAACTGAGGCATAAGTTCTAGGAAGTGGGCAGCGGGCGGTCGGCAGTGGGCAGTGAGGAAAGACTGCTACCAACGTCATCTTCACTGCCCACCGCCCACCGCCCACCGCCCACTTCCCCCCGCATGATACCTGTGGCACTGCGTGCACGCGTCGCCGGCGGCGCTTGCCGTATGGCACGCGACGCACGTCGCCTTGGCCATGGAGGCAAACCCCGCAACGAACTGCCGAGGATCGTCACTCGCATACGGCGCCGGCGGCGATGAGCCGGGAACGATGCGGTGGCAAGCCGTGCAGTCGGCCAACTGCGATTGCAGCACATGGGCTGCATGCGAAAAGTGCGTCAGTCCGCGCGGTTCGCGCAGCGGATTGAACGGCCGCCACTGGATCGCAAGATTCCCAGCAACGTCGCGCTCCACGCTGTGGCAACTGCCGCACTGTCCGGCGGCGGTGGGGGCCAGCGCAGAACGCAGCAGGGGTTCGGCGATCGGGGCATGGGAACCGGTCGCCGCCTCGGCCAGCGCGTCGAGCCAGGCCGTCATCCAGGGATCGGCATGTCCGATGGGATGGTAGCGAAGTGCGAGCGTCGCTTCGTCGCGCGACCAACTGCCGCCAGAAGCTGAATCGGCCGCCGGCGGGATCGCGTCGTTCACCGCACCGTCGCCAAACCACCGCTGGCGATACGCCGCCACTGCCTCGGGCGCGAGCCGACCCGCTAAGGCGTCGATTTCTCTGGGTGTCAACTCGCGGCCCAGCACGACCGCCAATCGTGCGGCGATTGCGCCTCGACCGTCTGCGGCAAGATCGTCGACCACGCCCCGTAGCTCGCCCGCCACCACGGCCGCGGCGGCAACCTGCGCTTCATCGTCCGGATCGACGTCGAAGAAATCAAACCGCGGCCCCAACGCGGCGAGCGCGGCCGCCCCTTCGGGTTGAGCCGCGATGAGCAACTGCACAAACCTCGGCAGCGGGCCATCGAAGTCGCCGTCGGCGTCGGCCGGCCAAGGTGCGACGGCGTGTCCCGCATCGGCGAGCGCCGCCAGATCGAGCGTCGGCAACGCCACCAGCGGCACGCCGCCGGCGAGGCTCACTTCCAATCCTTTGTCGTGGCACTCCGCGCAACTCCCGGCGTAGCTCCGCGTGAGCTGCCAGGCGCCGGTCGCGTCGGCTTCGTGGCAGTCGGCGCACACGAACGCCTGCTTCTGCACGGGATGGTGCTTGGCTTGATGCGAGGCATGGTCGAACACGATCCGCGTGCGCCGCTCGTAGGGCCAATTGCCGAAATCAGGATGGTCCTGCGCGAAGCTCGCAAACTCCTGGCGGTGGCACGCCTGGCACGCGGCATTGGCGATCGCCGTAAGGTCGTGCAGTCGGCCATGGTGCTCCTGGTGACATGCCGCGCAGGCAATCGGCTCGGCGGCGTCGCGACGCGGGCCGCCCCAACTCGCCGCCGTCGCCGCAGCGCCGGCGGCCGCCTGCAGCTCGGCTAGCGGCATGTTGTGGGCTGCGAGGGCAAGTTGGCGTGCAAACGACTTCTCATGGCAGGCCATGCACAACGTCGATTGCGAAGTGCTCGCCGGCGCGGCCCCGTCAGCGCTGCCGACGCCGAGCCACGCGGCCGCTGAAAGGTTACCCCCTGAGTGGCATTGGGCGCAGCGACTCGATGGATTCTCGCCGTCGACCAAATGCGCATGGTGCGCCGACAGCGGTCCCGGCACGATGACGTCATTCCGCCATGAACCGCTAAGCGCCATCAGTGCGGCGCCAACTGCGGCGGCCACGGCCCCCGCCAGCACGCGCCCGCGGCGACCGCGCAACGACCGCACGGGCGTGCAGCGGAGGACGACGGGGCAGGCGCCGTCGTGCCCGGGGCCGTGTTCGCAGGGCCCGCCTCGCAGCGGCGAGCGATTGCAGACCCAGCGATCGCCTTCGCGAAGCGGGTGACACGCCGCGGTGGCCGGGCACCGGCCCCAGCCCAGCGGACCAAGTGCGCACGGCGGGTGCTCGTCCGACAGCCCGCACCGCCAGGCCTGCTGCGGACGAACGTATCCCTCGACGGGAGAGGATTCGCGCGGGCGGCTCACGGCGTTCCCCCGTAATACACGTGCGCCAGCCACGCGTGCAGCCCGGCCGCCGCGAGCAGCGGATACGTCAGCCCGATATGCACGAAGAGCCAAATTCGCAGCCGCCACTGCAATGCCTCGTGATAGTCCAGGTCGTCGCGGCTACGGACGAGGGCGAACAATTCTTCGGCCGCCTTGCGCTCCGCGTCGGACAGATACCGCGTGGCTTCGTTCATGCTGGCCATGAGCGACTTGCGCAGCGTGCTGGTGGGCCACAGCCGATAGCCCCAGCCGCGGCGCGTGGAGAAATAGTCGTGCAGCCGCGCATCGTAAAACTCTCCGAGCGTGGCGCCGCCGGAGGAACGGACAGCCGCGAGAATGGCCGCCTGAGCCCGCTCGCGGAGGGCGCCGCGCAGCATGGCGATGCGTTCGTAGATGACTTCCTCGCCGACGCGGCTGAGTCGGCGGGGAAGCGTGCGCGTCCAGTACAGCCCGACAACGCCGCTGGAGAACATCGCCGCGTAAAGTGTCGCGAGGGTTCCCTCGAGCACGCCGTCCGGCCACCGCAGCGAGGTATGCATCGCGAACAGGCCCGCCGTGGCGATGCCGGCGTAGATGTGCAATTGCAACCACGTCGCCACGGACCCCAGCGGCGGCGCCGGCAGTTTCTTGCGCCACTGAAAGCTGGCAAGAAATACGATCGTGCCCAGCAGCAGCCAGCCGGTGAAGAAGCTAGACGGTCGCAGGCTATTTTCGAGGCGGGACGTCCACCACCACGCGCCGCCGAGCGCCGCGAGCATCACGGCGCTGTTCACAATGCGGCGGCGGGTGAAATAACTCATAGCGAAGACAGCCCTAAGTCGATCGCGCGAACAACGTCCCCCCCTCTAGCCGCGATGCTACGCATCGCTGGGGCCCCGTCGCACAAGCCCCAACGCGGCTAAGCGAGGGCCGCTAGCGTAGCGAGTTGAGCGCGCGACGCGAAGGCGAGTCGCCACAAGTGGCCGCGTCTCTCACCAGACGCGAAGAATCCGAGTCTCGGAGAGACTCGGCCACGTGAGCGTGCTAGCGGTTCGCCCACGCCGCCACTTCGGCGAGATTGCCCAAATCGATGCGCACGAGCGCATCGTGCGGACACGCCCGCTGACACGCCGGCCCGCCGGCGAGATCGACGCACAGGTCGCACTTCGTGGCCTTGGCCAAGGGCTGCTTCGTCGCCGCGTCGGTGAGCACCGCTCCGCGGCGATCGCGGATCTCGACCATCTGGATGTTGTCGTACGGGCAACTGTTCGCGCACGTGCTGCAGCCGATGCACGTGGCGTCGTTGATGCGCACGACGCCGGTGGCCGCATCGCGGGCGATGGCGCCCGTGGGACAGCCGATCATGCACACCGGGTCGATGCAGTGCATGCACGCCTGGGCCGCCATGAACGAGCCATGCTTCGGCCCCTGGCGGACAAACCGCGGGTTGTTGTCGTGGGTGGCGGCGCACGCCCGCACGCAATCGTCGCACCGCGTGCAGCGGTCGAGGTCGATCACCATCGCTTCGCGGCCGTTGATCAAGCGGCGGTCGACGAGAAACTCGAGCAAACCCTGGTCGACCAGCGGCCGCGGCGCCGTCGCGGCGCGTGACGCTTCGGAAAGGGACGCCGTGCTCGCGTCATCGAGGGCTTGGAATTGAGCGCCGTGCTCACGCGCCAGCGCGACGAGCGCGTCGGGCGCCGTGAGCGAAAACACGTGCTGTTCGAGCGCCGCCTGTGGAATCCGCAGCACGTCGACGTAGCCGAGTGCGCGCAGCGAGCTGCGCCACGGAACGCGTGCGCCGGCAGCCGCCGATTCGATCGTTTCCGCCAGTCCAAAAACTTGTCCACGGCCCAAATACGCCGACGTGCGGTGGCCGTGCCCGTAGCGCTGACTCTCCCGCGCGAATCCCGAGCGGACGAGAACGAGCCCGTCGCACGGCGTCCCTTCCTCGGCGATGAGCGGCTCATCGATAATCGCATCGCCCGGCCGCCGCCGCACGGCCGCCTCGTACGCGGCGTGCCAATCGAACTCGCCGTGGCTTTCAAACGCGGTGGCGTCGGCCACCGCCGCGAGCCGCTCCGGTGGTAAGTTGGCCAACAGCGGCGTTTCGCGCAGGTGCACGCGCAAGCTGTTTTCGCGATAAAGCCGCTCCACATGAAGGCGCAAGGCGTCGGTCCGCCGCATGATGTCGCGGAGCCCCTGCCAGCGAATCTCCAGCACGGTCGCGTCGCCGTCGGCGAAGACCGTGGCGGATCTTGGGCTCCGCGTCAGCGCTGCCAGCTCGCCGAAGATTTCGCCGGCTTCGAGCACAACGGTGTTTGTCTGCTCGAGCACGCGCGGCACGTCCTGCAGGAAAACGCGCGGCCGATCTGGTTCGCCGCGCTGTCCCAGAGAAGGCCCGCTGGTCGCCTTCGTGGCTTGATAAGTCGACGGGGACGATGCGGCGCCCGGCTGCTGCCGAACCTCGGGAATCCGCGATCGCAGCAGCACCCGCCGCAGCGTCGCCAACCAACCCAACTTCTGCGGCGTCTCGCGGCCGAGCGTCTCGGGCGCGAGGCCCGAAAGCACCACGCGCACCCTGCCTCGCAGGATGAGAAACGCGCTGCTGCCGTAGTCGCCTTCGCGGACGATGATGTCGCCCGCGGCGTAGCGCTGAATGCGAGCATCGTTTCGCAGAATCTCGCGCAGCGGCAGCGTCGGCGGGAATCGCGCGGGATCGATGCTCTGGAACGGTTCGACCTCCAACAGGCGATCGACGTCGGCGTCGCTCATCGACGCGCCGAACGGCACGTCCCAGCGCTCGGGGCGAACTGCCGCGACTTCCGTGTCGACCATTGCCACTTTGCGGCCTTTCGCAAATGCCAGAATCGGTCAGGCTCGCAGGCCGCTATTTGTAAGCCGCGGCCGGCGGCAACAGGGCGTCGATCGCTTCGAGCTCGGCGCCGTTGGCCGTGGCGGCGAAATCGTACGCCGCGCGCGACACGGCGTCGGCCGCCGCGACCAGCGGGTCGCGATTGTTCAGCGTCAGCCGCACGCTGAGCGCGGCCTTCACCGCCTCGTCGACGTGCGGATTGTCGATCAATTGCGAAATCTGGTACAGGTCTCTTTTGCGCTGGGCGCCGCGCTTGGCGGCGGTGATGCCGAAGGGGGCCTTGTAGGTCGCGGCGGCCGTGGCTCGCAAGCTGGCTTCAAGGTCGGCCATCACGCCCACGACGTGCATCACGCGGAGCCGCTCGGGGCTGGAGGGGGCATTGGCGGAGCCGCCGGTGCGCAGGAAGTTGTGCCGCACCATGCCCTGCGACCACGCGACGAGGTTGAACTCGGCGCTGCCGGCGCGGTGCCCGCCGACGTTCACGAGATCCTCGTCCGGCGACGTGTGGCACGCCAGGCACTGGCGTGCCACGAGGTACAAATTCGCCGGGTTGTTCATGCCGGCCGCGATGCTTTGCTCGAGCCGCGCCTGGCGATGCTCCGGCGACTCCGCTTCCTTCGCGACATTCGCCCCGCCGTAGTCGGCGTGCATCTCGACCCAGTCGCGCGCGGCGCCATGGCACGATTCGCACGACACGCCCGCAATCACGCGCGGGCGGTCGTTCACCGTCTGCGTCGTGTAGTGGCACGTGGTGCACTTGTCGTTACGTTTCACGCTCCGCAGTCCCAAGCGGTCGGCGATTGCCTTGGCCTCGGGCTTGCGATGCAGCGATTCGAACGTGGCGAAGTGCGGCGTGGCTTGCCACTGCTGCACCTCGCCGGCGTGGCATTTCACGCAGGAGTCGGGGCCCAAGACCTTCGCCGGATCGCAGGGGACGAAACCGACGTCGGCAAGGCTCACGGCCTGATCGCCCGCCGCGGTCAGCGCGGCCAGGCCAAGCGCTAGCGCGACAAGCAGCGTCGAAATGAGGACCAACGCGGGACGCATGGCGGCGGGAACTGCGACGATATTCTTGCGAGGTAGAAAACGAGTTCTATAAGCTTAGGTCACGGATGGCGCGATCTCGTCCCGACCATGTCTGCCAGCCGGTGAGGGCATCATGGCGCACATTCCCATCGTCCGATATTAGCCCCGGCCGTTCACGCCGGAGTTTGAGTTAGGTGCATCAACACATCGGCTGAGCGCGTCGCGCTGCTTCGTTCGGGGGCCAACCGAGGCGGAAATCAATCCGCGGATTGTGGCGGCCTCGGTCCACCGCCGACGTAAGCGCGCCGTGCTGCTCGGCCGCGATGCTCATTGGTCGGTATTTCCCCGGCGTAAACAGGATGATGCAAGTGCTATCGGGCCCCGTAGGGGCCAAGTCGTG
>CAYSFP010000026.1:0-44064 GCA_964430075.1 uncultured Planctomycetaceae bacterium
CAGAGCCTCGGCAATTCTCACCGGCAGAGCCGGTGGATTAACTAGGATTTAGCCGGCCCGCTCGCGGGCCGCGCCGGCCAGGCCCGGCGGCTAAATGATCTAGCGCCCACCGGACGCCGGCGGCGCCGGCGAACTCGCACTGGCCTGTTGCACCTGCGGCAACGGTTCGGGATTCTCTTCGCCGGTGCTGTAAATCGCCAGCGCGATCTCCACGGGTTTGCCCTGCGCAAACTTGGCGGCCTGCTCGAGCGCCGCTTTCTCCGCCTCTTCGCGCGTCGTGCCCGGGCCGAATCCTGCCACGCCCGGCGCCTCCGGCGAGGTGGCGATCGCTACCCACAGATCGCCCCACATGAACGCCTTGGCATCCTCGGCCTTGCAATCCTCGATCGCCAGCTTCTGGGCTTCCTCGATCGTCTTGGCCTTGCCCGCGGTATGCCCGACTTTCCCCGTCGACTCCGAGTAAGCGAGCGCCGCAAAGAATCCCGTGCGGCTCTTCACCGGCTTAGCAGCCACCTTGATCGGGTCGCGCACCCGCCGCCCATCGCTGTGCACGCATAAGGCGACGTAGTACCCGCGGTTGCCCGCGCGCTTGGCACATTCCTCCAGCGCATTCTTCTGCGCCTCCTCCGGCGTCTGCCCCCGGCCGAAGCCCGCGTTGCCGACATGCTTTTCAACGACCGCCACGGCGACCCATTGATTGCTCGCCCACATGAACACCTTGGCGTCAGGCGAGGCGCACATCCGCAGCGCCAGGGCGTCGGCTTGTTGCTTGGTGCGTGCTTGGCGTGCGCTGTAGCCGATGCGGCCGGTCGTCTGCGAATAGGCGATCGACGCAACGTACCCTTCCTGGGCGCTCGCAGGGGAGGCGCCGGCGCCGCTCACCGCGGCGATGGGAATCAACAGAACCAGCGCCCGCGCAATGCGGCCAAACGCAGCAGACATGACAAGCTCCCGAAAACGTCGGTCGATTTTTAGATGCGCCCGCGGCGCAGCGTGCTCCCAGCACGCGAAAAGCATACGTCGTGTGCCCGCCAGCATAGGAAACCGGCCACGAAGACGCAAATTGGGCGAAGCCCGCAAAACGCCGCTGCAAATCCGCGTCGCACGGCGCCCCATGCGTGCTATACTGAATGGCGCGAGGGCCGGTCGCCCGCCGTTTTGGGCTCAGCAGTGCCAAGTCATGACCATCGTGCGCGTCGTCTGCGGGCAATGCCAAGCCGCGCTGCAAGTGCGGGCCGAGGTGGCCGCCAAACAAGGCCGTTGCCCGCAATGCGGCGCCATTGTCGCCATCCCCAAGGCAGCCGACGAGTGCCCTGAGACCCTGCCCCTGGGCAACGCGCTGGCGCCGAATATCCTCGCCGAGCTTTCGCGGCGCAACAAAAGCGCCGTGCTGGTCGTCTTCGACAAGCCTTGCGATGGCTCGTACGCCCTGTCGCGGCAACCCGCGGCCGGCGTGCATTGCTTCCGCACGGGCGACATGAACCAGCAGCAGCTCGTCCAAGTGCTTGGCGAGCTGGCCCACATGACGCCCGGAGCATGCAATGCCCAAGGAGCGCTGACGCTCGCCCCGCCGCAGGCCCGCGAACTGTACGACTTCAAGGGCGATCAGCTCGGCATTTCGCTCAAGGAATTCAAGGCACGGCACGGCCGCACGCTCGGCGCCATGCGACTGCCCTACACGAGCGAGTCGACGCCGGGCCAGGCCAACGCCACGCTCGCGACCGAGCCCTGGCACGCCGCCGCCGGAATCGTGCACGCCCGCATCGAATTGCCCTCGGAGAACAACTCCCCGACCGTGGCGGGCGTGAAGACCGAGCTCTTGATCTACCAGTTCGTGGACGAACAGTTGTTCCGCATCACGGGGCTGTTCGACACCGAGGCGTTCTCCGTCGTGCGGTCGACGTTCACCAGCAAGCATGGGCCGCCGACCGACGAGCACAACTCGCCGCCGGAACTCGTCTGGCAAAACCGCGTCTCGTCGATCCGCCTGATTCGCGGCGCCGTGCGGCCCAAGAAGCCCTCCATGATTGTCTACACGCACGACGAGCTGCAACGAATTGTCGAGTTGCGGAAGCCGCAGCGGACGAGCGATCTCTAGCCGCTCGTCGCCGCGCCCAACGCCTCGCCGATCAGATGTGCTACGCTGGGGGCCTGACGCCTGTCACACCCCGAGGTCGCGAGGCTCGCCATGAGATCGGCCACTCGAATTGTCGGCGCGGCGCTGCCGCTGTTTTTTGTGGTCCTTTTCGCGGCCGCCGCGTCTCGGGCGCAGCAGCCGACGGGCCCTGCGCCCGTTGCGCGACCGAACATCCTGTGGGTCACCAGCGAAGACAACGCCGCCCATTGGCTCGGCTGCTACGGCAACGCCGAGGCCCAGACGCCGCGGCTGGACGCGCTGGCCCGCGAAGGCGTGCAGTTCACCGCCGCATACTCCAACGCGGCGGTGTGCGCCGTCGCCCGCTCGACGCTGCTGCACGGCGCCTATGCCGTCACGCTCGGTACGCACCACATGCGGAGCCGGTATCCGATTCCCGCGAAGTTCAAGCCCTACGTCGCCTACCTCCGCGACGCCGGGTACTACTGCACCAACAACAGCAAGACCGACTACAACCGCCGCGGCAACGACCAGGCCATTTGGGACGAGTCGAGCGGCCGGGCGCACTATCGAAACCGCGCGGAGGGCCAGCCGTTCTTCGCGATCTTCAACTTCACGACGACGCACGAGAGCTCGCTGTTCCCCGAAACCGTCGCCGCTAATCGCCGCCGTGGCGTCATCCCGCAACAGCCGCGGCTGAACCCGGACGAACTCGCGCTGCCGCCGTATCTGCCCGATCTGCCCGAGGTCCGCAGCGACTTCGCGATCTACCACGGCAACGTCTCGGCCCTTGATCGCCAGGTCGGCGAGCTGCTCGACGAACTCGAGCGCGACGGCCTCGCCGACGACACGATCGTGTTCTACTTCTCCGACCACGGCGGTCCCACGCCGCGCGGCAAGCGCTATTTGCAGGACACGGGCGTGCGCGTGCCGCTGCTGGTGCGCGTGCCCGATCGCTGGCGGCATCTGTCGCCGTGGCCGAACGGAGCCAAGACGGACGAGCTGGTCGCGTTCGTCGACTTCGCCCCCACGCTGTTGTCGCTGTGCGGCCTCGAGACGCCGCCGCAGATGCAGGGCCGGGCCTTCCTCGGCGGACATCGCCGCGAGCCGCCCCCGTCGCCCGCCGTATTCCTCTTCGCCGATCGCTTCGACGAGCTCGAAGGCATGCGCCGGGGCGTGACCGACGGCCGGTGGAAGTACATCCGCCGCTTGACGCCCCACCTGCCCGCGGCGCCCTGCAGTTACTACAGCCTTTCGATGCCATCTTGGTCGGCGTGGCAACGCGCGTGGCAGGAGAACCGCCTCGAGCCGCCGTTCGGCGCGATTTGGGAGCGCCCGCAGCCGGTCGAAGAACTGTACGATGTGCAGCGTGATCCGTGGGAAGTCCACAATCTCGCGGGCGACCCGGCCCATGCCGATCAACTCGCTGACTTGCGCGCTCGACTGCACCAGGAACTGATTGCCGCCGGCGACTGCGGGCTCGTCCCCGAATCACTGTTTCGCGATCTTGCCGGCGATTCTCCGCTGTACGACTACGTCGAGGGCGATCAATTCGACGCCGAGCGAGTGCTCGAGGCGGCCCTGATCGCCAGCGCGGGTGATCCCGGCAACTTGCCAGCGATTGGGCAGATGCTGACCGATCGGGACCCTGTTGTCCGCGATTGGGGCGCCCTGGGCGTCGTGATCCTCGGCGACGCAGCGGCGGAGGAAGAGCCGCGGCTCCGCGCGTTGCTGAAGGACTCTCATGCCGGCATCCGTATTTCGGCCGCCTGCGCATTGGCAAGGATCGGCCACCAGGAGGCGGGCCAGGCCGCCCTCGTCGCGGAGTTCGACCGCAATCTCACCGACGAGGCGGCAGTTCACTTGATCAATGCACTAACATTCTTGGCGCGCGAGGACCTGGCGCCGCAGTCCTGGGTCGAGGCCCAGCTAAGGAGCGAAACCGCCAACGAGTACCTCCGCCGCTTCGCTGCCCGAAGGCAAGCTCACGGAACCCCCAGTCCGTAAAAGCCCCAGTGGTGGGGGACCGCAATTGGGATCGCCCGGGCTTTGAATCAGGCCTGTTCGCCGATTTTTGCCCCTCTAGACCCGCCAGTCTGTATATCTTCCGCCACGAGAGCCGCGTCGGTCAGCGCGTCGCCGGATTTCCGGGATTTTGCGTGTGAACGACCTGACCTTGTGATAGGTTCAGGGTTCGCGCGAAGTTCGCTCGGGCAACTCCTGTGCTGGGATGCACAACCCGACGGCCACGTCGTCAAGCGTTTTCACGGATGGCCGTCTCCCTAACAAATGCCCTTGCTGACCACCGCGGCCCCGCAGTCGCTGCCGCTCCCGAATCTCGTCGACCTGCGCACCATCCAGCGCAACTACGTCGCCGCCTTCGTCATCCTCCACGGCCTTGCGCTGCTGGCCTTGGCGCCGTGGTTTTTCAGTTGGTCCGGCGTCATCGCGTTCTGGATCGGCGTGGTCGTGTTTGGGCAACTGGGCATCCCCGTCTGCTATCACCGCCAATTGGCGCACCGCAGCTTTAAGACGCCCAAGTGGCTCGAGCGCTGCTTCGTCGTCCTCGCGCTGTGCAGCGCCCAGGACACGCCCGCCAAGTGGGTGGCGTGGCACCGCAAGCACCACGGCCATTCCGACGAGCGCGAAGATCCGCACACGCCGCTGGTCAACTTCTACTGGTCGCACATCGGCTGGCTGTGCGTGAAGAACCGCAGCCTGACGACGATGTCGTTCTACCAAAAATACGCGCGGGACATCTTGGAAGACCCGTTCTATATGTACTTGGAGCGACACTGGCTGTCGATCGCGTGGATCTATTTGGGACACGCCGCGATGTATTTCCTGGTCGCCTGGGCCACCGCGTTCGCCGTGCTCGGCCAGGCGGGCGCGTCGCTGCAACTGGCCCTCAGCCTGCTCGTGTGGGGCGTGTTCGCGCGGAGCGTGTACGTGTGGCACATCACCTGGAGCGTCAACTCGCTCACGCACATCTTCGGCTACCGCAACTTCGACACCGACGACAACAGCCGCAACAACTGGTTCGTCGCCCTGCTCATCGGCGGCGAAGGCTGGCACAACAACCACCACGCCGACCAGGCCGCCGCGAGCGTCCAGACGCGCTGGTGGGAGTTCGACCTCAACTACTACATCATCAAGGGCCTGGAGCGCCTGGGCCTGGCGACGCAGGTGGTGCCGCTCCAGGGCCGGCGACGTGGCACAGAGTCCCGTGGCGTCGTTCCGTCGCCGCATTGGAATGAGACGGTCGTCGAAGTGCAAGCCGTCCCAACCGACGTCGGTCGGCAAGCCGAGATAGCGATATCCGCAGACATCTCGTGACGGATGAGGTCGAGTGGCTTGTGCGGAGCCGTAACTCACTGCGCTGCGTGACAATACCCGTGGGCCGTGCGCAATCGACAGAGTATACTCAAGTTATGCCGCCGCGAATCTTAATCGACGATTCCTCGCTCAACGCGCTCCAGCAAACGGGCGAATTGCACGTTCTGAGCGCCGGCGGACTGCCGCTGGTCGTGATGACCGCGAGCGCTCACGAGCAATTGCAGAAGCTTGCCTACGATGCCGGCGAATTGGCTGTCGATCATCTTCTCCCGCTGGCTCACGAGGCCTTCGCCGACGCCTGGAACGCCCCGGGCATGGACGCGTACGACGACTACGACGCCTACCGACCGGCGACGTCATGAGCGTGTCTCGCGGCGACGTCGTGCTCATCGACGCTCCGTTCGTGACGCGGCCGGGCGGCAAATTCGCCCCATGCTCGTTGTGCAAAACGACGGGAACAATCGGCGGATGCAGAACACGATTGTCGCGATGATTACGACCAACCTTGGCCGGGCGATCGAGCCGACGCAGGTGGTCGTCGACGTGGCGACGGCCGAAGGAATGGCGTCGGGACTGCTCGCCAACTCAGTCGTCAGTACGGAGAATCTCCTGACTGTGCGCCAGTCGCACGTCAAGAAAACCATCGGCCGACTGTCCGACGCCCTCATGCGACAAGTCGACGACGCCCTCAAGTCGTCTTTGGATTTGCCATAAGCAAGGCAACAGTTCCGCTTGCGTCTGCGGACGGCCCTCTCTGGTCCCATCCACGGCATCTGCGTAATCCGTGGTTGCTTCCCTCTTTTTCGCGACGCCTCGCGTCTTTCGCGGGCGCTCTTATTTGACCCCTCAACCTTTGGTCGCGCGATCGGATTTGGCCCTGCCCTTCCAAGAAATGTCGCGCCGGGATGTAACCCCCGCGCGAATCGCGCAATATTAGGGCGATGAAGGACGCGTCCAACGAATTTCCCGCCGCGGTCGGCTCGGATCTGGTTATCCGGGCCCGCAGCGACCGTGACGCGTTTGGGCAACTTTGCGACCTGTACTATCCGCGATTTTATCGCCATTGCCGGCGAAGGTTATTTCAGGCGGACGCGGCCGAGGATGTGGTGGCCGAGGTTTTTTTGAGCATCGCGCGGGCGATGCCAAGTTTCCCGGGCAGGACGCATGAGGATTTCCTGCGTTGGGGGCTGGCGATCGCCACGAACCAAAGCAACGCCTATCTGCGAAAAAACGTGCGGCGCGTAAGATTGCTCCACGACGCGGTGCGACGAGGCGAGGTGGGAGCCGCATGCGGCGCTTGTGCCGCAATGAATTTGACATTGCTCGATTGGCCGATCGTTCATGCGGCCCTACTGGGGCTTCCCGAGCGCGACCAATCGATCGTCTCCTTGCGATTTTTTGAGCATTTATCCCACCAAGAAGTTGCAGACATTCTTGAGATGCAACCGGGCGCCGTCCGCACGGCGGAATGTCGCGCCCTTAACAAGTTGCGACGTGTCCTGAGGGTCGACCCATGAACGACGCACATAAAGGCCTGGGCGAACTGTTGGCGGATGCGCCGACCGACGACGTGTTTCGCGCCGAGCATCGCGATGCTGTTCGAGTGCTCGCGCTGCACGCGTTCGACGAAGTGACGAATGCCTGCACATCGACTACAGTCGCCGCGAAAAGCATCGGTCCACCGCGGCGTCGCATCCGCACGTTTGCATACGGCGCGGTGATCGCGGCCAGCGTGTTCGGCGTGCTCGCTGCTTGGCCGTGGGCGAAGCCGTCGTCCGATGGGTCGTACAACCCCGGTGCGCGGGGAGTTGCCGACAGTCGATTCCTTGCGGCGATTGCGGCGCTCGACGCCTTCGATGAGGACGGCGACTCCGCGACGTTCAATCTAGGCGTCCAGGCGTGCCTGAACGAACGCTTGCTTGAAATCGCATCGGCAAGTCCATGAATGGCTGATTCGAGGCTTTGATCAACGTTTCCCGACTTGTGCGACGCCGAACCGATTCTCTACGCAGGAAGGCATTCGCCATGAAATTCACATCTGCATTTGCAGTCGCACTGCTGACGGCAGTTCGCCTCGCTGGTGCGGCGGAGCCGTGGACGCCCCCAGAAAACCCTGATCCGCAGAAGATACTCCATGAAGCCAGGGCGGACGCTCGTGCGAAGAACTACAAAACGGCCCTTGCAAAGCATGTGTGGTATCACGAGAACGCGCTCAAGTATCAAGAATCTCAATCCAGCGTTCGTCGGTCGTTCGCTTTGAGTCACTGGCTTGATCTCGCGGACGACTATCCGCCGGCGCTCGACAAGCTGAAGGAGATTCGAGACGAGACGGCCCGCCGCGTAGCGCCGGAGAAAGGTACGCGTATTAAGGCAGAGGATTTTGCAGACCTCGCCGCCATCAATCGGACGCTCGACGACGAGTCGGGGACCGTCCAGGCCTTTCGCGAGCTCGACGCTCATGACGCCAAGTTCGCCAGGCGAGTCTATCGCTATGCGGAACGCGCACTTGTCGAATCCAAAGAGTATGCACTTTGCGGCAAGTACATCGATTCGGATCGCTCGGTATTCTTGATGGTACAGGGCTTTCGAACAACGCGGGAGTTCGAGCAAAAACCGCGGGCCGGCCGCAAGCTTCCCGAGTTCGCGGAAAAGAAATTCATCAACGAAGGGACGATGCTTGTTGCGTTGCTCGTGGTCAACGACCGTAAGACTGAGGCGGAGAATGTCGTGCGGGAATTGAAGAAGGAAACCGGCGACGCGGCGTTTCACGAGAAGCTTGCGAAAGCGTTGGACGAATCGATGAAAGGAATTGTGCCCGAGCCGTGGCCGTGAGGAGCGGTCTTCCAACCGCCGACGCGCCCGCTTAGACGCGGAAACTGCTGCCAGCACGCGCCGTAGCCAACCCGACACGGGGGTGTTTACCGAACCCTACCCCTTCAGCAGCTTCCGCAGCACCGTGTGCAGAATCCCGCCGTTGCGGTAGTAATCCAGCTCCACGGGCGTGTCGATCCGCACCGTCGCGGGAAACGTAATGCTTTCCTCACTCGCGCCTCGCGCCTCGCGCCTCGCCACCACGGTCACCTTCTGCCGCGGCTTGAGCGAGTCGCCCAGGTCCGGAATATCGAACGACTCGGTCCCGGTCAGCCCCAGCGACTGCCATGTGACGCCGGGGTCGAACTCCAGCGGCAGCACGCCCATCATCACCAGGTTGCTGCGGTGGATCCGCTCGAAGCTCACCGCGATCACCGCTCGCACGCCCAGTAGAAATGTGCCCTTGGCGGCCCAGTCGCGGCTGGAGCCCGTGCCATACTCGGCGCCAGCCAGCACCACCAGCGGCACGCCCTCGGCTTTGTACTTCATCGCGGCGTCGTAGATCGTCATCTGCTCGCCGTCGGGCATGTGGCGGGTGACGCCCCCCTCGGTGCCCGGCGCCATCATGTTGCGGATGCGGATGTTGGCGAACGTGCCGCGGGTCATCACGCGATCGTTGCCGCGGCGGGCGCCGTAGCTGTTGAAATCCACCGGCTCGACGCCGTGCTCCATGAGAAACTTGCCCGCGGGGCTCGCCTTGGCAATCGAGCCGGCGGGCGAGATGTGATCGGTCGTCACCGAGTCGCCGAATGCCCCCAGGCACCGCGCACCGAGAATCGGCTTGATCGGCCCCGGTTCCGGCGTCAGGTCCACGAGGAACGGCGGCTCCTGGATGTACGTACTCGACTCGTCCCACGCATACAACTCGCCGCCGGTCACCTCGATGGCGTTCCACTTCTCGTTCTTCTGCCACACGTTGTCGTACTGGGCCTCGAACATCTCCGGCAGCACGCACGCGTCGACAACGCGCTGCACTTCCTCCTGCGCCGGCCAAATGTCCTTGAGGTACACAGCCCGGCCGTCGTCGTTCGTACCGACGGGTTCGCATGAGAAATCCAAGTCCGTCGTGCCCGCCAGTGCGTATGCCACCACCAGCGGCGGGCTGGCCAGGTAGTTGGCCTTCACGTGCGGATTGATGCGGCCCTCGAAATTGCGGTTTCCGCTCAGCACGCCCGCCACGACCAGGTCGTTCTCGTTCACCGCTTTCGCGATCGGCTCCGGCAGCGGGCCGCTGTTGCCGATGCAGGTGGTGCAGCCGTAGCCGACGGTGTTGAAGCCCACCTTGTCCAGATACTGCTCGAGGTCCGCCTTGCGGAAATAGTCGGTCACCACGCGGCTGCCCGGCGCCAGGCTCGTCTTCACGTGCGGCGGAACGGTGAGCCCTTCCTCGACGGCCTTTTTGGCGAGCAATCCCGCGGCGACCATCACCGACGGGTTGCTCGTGTTCGTGCAACTGGTAATCGCCGCGATCACGACGCTGCCATGCTGAATGGGAAACTTTCTGCCGTCGGCCGTCACCTCGACGCCGTCGAACCCTGGATCGGCCACCGCGGCCGCAGGCTCCGGCGTCGCCGCCCCGGCCTCGATGGGCTGACCGCCCTCCCCTTCCCACCGGCCGGGGCTGGTCGCCGACGGATCCAGCTTGCGATACACCTCAAGCAGATCGCGACGCCACGCCGCCTTCATCTCGCCGAGCGCGATGCGATCCTGCGGCCGCTTCGGCCCGGCGAGACACGGTTCGACCGTCGACAGGTCCAGTTCCAGCGTCGAGGTGAACGTCGGCGCCGGCGGCGTGTCGGTGCGGAACAACCCCTGCTCCTTCGCGTAGCGCTCGACCAGCTCGACCTCGACCTTGGTGCGGCCGGTCCGCTTCAGGTACCGCAGCGTCTCGGCGTCGATCGGAAAGAAACCCATCGTGGCGCCGTATTCCGGCGCCATGTTGGCGATGGTCGCCCGGTCGGCCAGCGACATCGTCGACACGCCGTCGCCGTAGAACTCGACGAATTTGTTCACCACCTTGTGCCTGCGGAGCAGTTGCGTGACGGTCAGCACCAGGTCGGTCGCCGTGGCCCCCGCGCGCAACGCGCCGGTGAGCTTCATGCCCACAACTTCCGGCATGAGCATGTAGATGGGCTGCCCCAGCATGACGCCCTCGGCCTCGATGCCGCCGACGCCCCAGCCCACGACGCCCAAGGCGTCGATCATCGTCGTGTGGCTGTCGGTCCCCACGAGCGAGTCGGGAATCGCCACACGGCCGGCATGGTCGTCGCGCAGGAACACGCACTTGGCCAGGTATTCGAGATTCACCTGGTGGACGATGCCCGTCCCGGGCGGAACGACGCGAAAGTTGTCGAACGCCACCTGGCCCCACCGCAGGAACTCGTACCGCTCGCGATTGCGAGAGAACTCCAGCTCGATGTTGAGGTCGAGCGCCGCGTCGGTGCCGAAGTAGTCGACCTGGACGGAGTGGTCGATCACCAGGTCGACGGGCACCAGCGGGTTGATCTTCTTGGGGTCGCCTCCCAAGCGCTTCATGGCGGCGCGCATGGCGGCAAGATCAACAACGCACGGCACGCCGGTGAAGTCCTGCAGCACGACGCGCGCGGGGTTGAAGGGGACCTCGACGCCGGAGTCGCCGGGGGCGAGGACGCCCCGGCTCGCGGCCCAGTTGGCGAGGGCCTTCACGTCGTTTTCGTTCACGACGTAGCCGTCGCAGTTGCGCAGGCACGACTCCAACAGCACGCGGATCGAGAACGGCAGCGCCTCGACTCGCGTGAGGCCCAACTCCTCCAACTTCGACAGCCGGTAGATGCCAGCGCGGCCGGCGCCGGTGTTGAACGTGTCGCGAGCGGAAAACGGATCGGTCTTGAGCGACGGGGGCATGGATCGAGTCCTGCAGTTGCGGGGCGGAGTGCGGCGGCGCGCCTCGGCGGACCATTTTATCGCCAGCCGGGGCGTCTGTCTGGTCCCCAGGGCGCCTCGAGCACAGGGTTTCAACGCCCCGACGCCCCGCGGCGCCCGCTAATAGTGATACCGCGCCTGTAAGAAATCGATCCGCTCGTCTCGCGCGAGGTAAACGACCCGGTGCTCCTGCGTGAGGCGGCGCGACCATGCTCCCGCGTCCAGATACTTCAGCGGCTCCGGCTTCCCCAAGCCCCCAAAGGGATCACGGAGCACCGCCTCCACGATCTCCAAGACGCGCAGCGCTGTCTTGCGGTCGGTCTTCACCCAATGCGCGAGGTCGTCGCGAAACTCCGCATGAAAGACGGCGTCTCGCTGCTTCGACGGGTTCGACTTACGCTTGGTCAAGACCAACCTCGCGCCGAAGTTGATCGAGCGAAGCGCGCATGCCTTTGTTCGCCCGTGCGCGCTGCAGGGCGGCAAGGAGCCGTTGAGCGTTCTTCGGCGACCGCAACAGGTGCGCCGTCTCGATCAGGCTGGCGAGTTCCGAGGCGGCGATCATGGCCACATCTTCTTTGCCGCGGCGATTGACGATCACCACTTCCTGGTTGGCGCCGACGTCGTCGAGAAGTTCTGCGAGATTGGCCCGGGCGTGCGTGTAAGTCGTTTGAATCGCCATAAACGCCTCCTGTACAGAACTACTGTACGTTACAGGCCGATTGGCGTCAACGCGAAGTTCGACAATCGACTTGTTGTGCACATCCGCAGGGAATAGATTGCGGGCTCTTCCAACCCGATCTCTTCGGCTTTTCACTCTCGTCACACGCCCATGTCGCGCGATCCCTACGTCCTCGACCCTGCGCTCGTCCAGGACCCGCCGCCGACATGGGTGGGCCGTCTCCGCGAGCTCGGCCCGGGGCTCGTCCTCACGGCGTCGATCGTGGGCTCGGGCGAGCTGATCGCCACGACGCGCCTCGGCGCCGAGGCGGGCTATGTCGCGCTGTGGGTCATCCTCGTCAGTTGTGCCGTGAAGGTCGCCCTGCAGCTCCAGTTCGGCCGGCACGCCATTCAAACCGGCGAAACCGCACTCGCCGCCTTCAACCGCATGCCGGGGCTTCGCATTCGCGGCGTGCACTGGACGCTCTGGTTCTGGCTGCTCGTTCAGCCAGTGAAAATCCTGCAGGTGGGCGGCATCGTGGGCGGCGTCGCCCTGCTCATGGACCAGGTGTTGCCGGGCATCTTCGGCGAAGGCTTCAGCATCGGCTTCTACCACGTAACGCCGGTTGCCATCTGGTGCCTCATCGCGGCGGTTGTCACCTCCTTGCTCGTCAGCAGTGAACGCTACCGCATGATCGAGCGGCTCTGCATCGTGCTAGTCGTGAGCTTCACGATCACCACGCTCATCTCGGTCGTCTCCCTGCAGTGGACCGACTACGCAGTGACCGGCTCGCAGCTCGCCAGCGGGCTCACGTTCCAGTTCCCGGCGGAAAGCGCCATCCTGTTCGCGGTCGTCGGCGCCTTCGGCCTCACCGGCGTCGGCGGCGACGAGGTGATGCAATACACCTACTGGCTCATCGAGAAGGGCTACGCCGCCAAGACCGGCCCGCGTGACCCGGCGGACCCGCGCTGGGCCGCGCGGGCCCGGCAGTGGATCGCCACGATGTATTTCGACGCGCTCGTGTCGATGGTCGTGTACTCAACCGTCACGGCCGCATTTTACGTGCTCGGCGCCGCGGTGCTCAACGCCCGCGGCGAGGTCCCCGGCGACAAGCAGCTCGTCGAGGTGCTCGCCCACATGTATACCGAATCGCTCGGGCCCTGGGCGCACTGGGTCTTTCTGATTGGCGCCTTCTTCGTGCTGTACTCCACGCTGTTTTCCGCCCTGGCCGCGTGGACTCGCATGTTCTCTGACGCCGCGGGCGTCTTCGGCCTCATCGATTTCTCGAACCTCGCAACGCGCCGCCGCGCGATCGTCTTTTTCGCCTGGTTCTTCCCGCTCGCCTGGGCCGGTGTGTTCCTGTTCTTCAAGAGTCCCTCATCGATGGTGCTCATCGGCGGCGTCGGCACGGCGTTGCTGTTGGTGATCGTGATGATCGGCGCCGTCCATTTCCGCTACCGCCGCACCGTGCCGGAGATCGCTCCCACGCGGGCGTTCGATATCGCGTTGTGGCTCAGCATCGCCGCAATTTCGGCGTTCCTGGTCTACAGCACGTGGTCGGCGCTGCGCGATTGGCTCAGCCCCGGAACGGTCCCCCCCGCCGTCTCGGCGGATCGGCCGTAGGGGGGGAAGCCAAAGATTGCCGTTCACCGGCGACCCGGTTACGCAAATTCGGGGTTCAATTTCGTAAAATCGGCCTGTGTCCTCGCAAAAAAGTCGGCATAATCGCAGTTTGTGAGCGGATGGCGCCGCGTACTCATTGAGCAGCCGGGCTTGGCCGGCTCGACCCGCAAGCGGAGTGCGCTAAACGGTCCTGAGTGGCGTCATCTTTGATTTCCGTTCACAATAACCGTTTGACAAACCGCGGCCGCCGCCGCGGCATCCTTCTCTTGCCGCGATCGATCCGACCCTTCGGCCACTTCCAATCTGTTTCGCAAAGGGAGCGAATATGACGATCCATCGACGTGAATTCATGCAAGCGACCATTGGGGCGGCTGCCGCGATGAGCCTAGCAAGCCGCACCTTCGCCGCGACGACGGACGACATCCGCGTCGCCCAGATCGGCTTCAACGGCCAAGGCAAGGGCCATATTGGCAACCTCGGCAAGCATATCGTCGCTCTCTGCGACATCGACGAGGACGTGCTCAACAAGATGGGCGACTCGCTCGACGAGAAGCTCGGCCACAAGGTCCAGCGCTTCACCGATTACCGCAAGCTGCTTGAGCGCGACGACATCGACGCCGTGTCGATCGCCACGCCGAACCACTCGCACGCCAGCATCACGATTGCCGCCGTGCAGGCCGGCAAGCACGTGTACGTCGAAAAGCCCGCCTCGCACAACGTGTGGGAAGGCCGGCAGATGTGCGCCGCGGCTGATCGCTACGGCAAGCTGATCCAGGTCGGCACGCAGTCGCGGTCCAGCCGTGCGCTCAAGGAAGCGGTCGAGTGGGTTCAGGGGGGCGGCCTCGGCGAAATCCGCTACGCCGTCGCCACTTGCTACAAACCGCGGAAGAGCATCGGCAAGATCGAGAAGCCGCTGCAGATTCCCACCACCGTGCACTACGACCTCTGGTGCGGCCCCGCGGAGAAGCGCGAGCTGTTCCGGCCCAAGATGCACTACGACTGGCACTGGGACTTCAACACCGGTTGCGGCGACCTCGGCAACCAGGGCATCCACCAGATGGACATCGCCCGCTGGTTCCTCGGTGAAAAGACGCTCGCTCCGCGAGTGGTCTCCGTCGGCGGCCGCCTCGGCTACGACGACGCGGGCGACACCGCCAACACGCAGGTGTGCTTCCACGCCTACGAAAAGGCGCCGCTGATCTTCGAGGTGCGCGGCCTGCCGAAGTCGCTGGCGTTTCAGAAGCGCGGCTGGGACGACGCCATGGATCGCTACCGTTGCCGCCGTACCGGCGTTGCCGTCGTCATCCAATGCGAGAAGGGCTACGTCGAGGTGCCCAGTTATCACGACGCTACCGCCTTCGACAACGATGGCAACGTGGTCAAGGAGTGGGATCGCGGCGGAAACCACCACGACAACTGGCTCGAAGCCATTGCCGCCGGCGATCGCTCGAAGCTCAATGCCGACGTGCGTGAAGGGCACCTTTCCAGCGCCCTGTGCCACACGCCGAACGTGTCGTACCGCTTGGGCAAGAAAGCCCGCGCGGGCGAGATCGCCGAAGCCGTGGCCGCCAATGAGTTGCTGGCCAACTCGGTCGATCGCATGTTCGGCCACCTGCGGGCCAACGGCGTCGATATCGATCGCGAGGAAGCGGTCACGCTCGGCGAGTGGCTCGCCGTCGACCCGACGACCGAACAGTTCGTCGGCAACGACGCGGCCACCGAACTGTGGACCCGCAAATACCGCGAGCCGTTCGTGATCCCCGATCTCGAGCGGGAAACCTCGGTCGCTGCGGCGGGCTGAGCCGCACGTCGGCGTTACGCCTCACAACGAAGCACTCCCCAATTAGCCCCCGGCCGCTCCGCTGAAGATGCGGCCCGGGGGCTAACTTTTTGCGCTGGCAATCCGCTACACTGCCTTCGTTCCCCCCGATCCCGTCCCGCCGCCCCCGATCGCACGCCGCCATGCCCGATCCCACCGCAGTCGCCGTCCCTGCCGCCGCCGCGCCCGGACATCGCACAACGCCCTGGCCAACCGACAAGATGCCCCCGGGCATCCCCTACATCATCGGCAACGAAGCGGCCGAGCGGTTCAGCTACTACGGGATGACGGCCATCCTGGCGACCTTTTTGACCACCCACCTATTGAATAGCGCCGGAACGCCCGACCCGATGACCGAGCACGAGGCGAATGAAGTCATCCATAACTTCATCTTTTGGGTCTACGCTTTTCCGATTATCGGAGCCCTGATAAGCGACGGGTTCTTGGGGAAATACCGAACGATTGTCACGGTGTCTCTGCTCTACTGCCTCGGCCACGCCGCGATGGCCCTCGTCGACGTGCCCAAGGTCACCGGCGTCGAACCGCGCACGATGCTCGGCATTGCCCTTATGCTCATCGCGCTAGGCGCCGGCGGCATCAAACCTTGCGTATCAGCGCACGTAGGCGACCAGTTTGGCCAGCAAAACAAGCACCTCCTTGAGAAGGTCTTTAGTTGGTTCTACTTCTCGATTAACTTTGGCGCGGCCTTCTCGACGCTGCTCACGCCGATGCTGCTCGACGAGGAGATGTTCAACGACAAGCTTGGGTCCTTTGCGACGTGGCTGGCGTCGATTGGCATTCGTCCGGGCCCTTCCTTGGCATTTGGCGTTCCGGGCGTGCTCATGGCTCTCGCCACGCTGACGTTTTGGCTTGGTCGCAATAAGTTCGTGCATATCCCGCCCGGCGGCCCCGGGTTCATCCGAGAGGCCTTTGGCGAAGACGGACGTCGCGCAGCCCGCAACCTGATTCCGCTTTATCTGCTCATTTGCGTGTTCTTTGCGCTGTTCGACCAGTCTCATAGTTCCTGGATTCACCAAGCGGCAAAGATGGATCGAACCCTCTTTCCGGCCACGCGTTTCGAGGTCACGCCGGACGCGGCTCAATTTCAGGCCGTTAACCCGATTCTCATCCTCATCTTCATCCCGCTCTTTGCTTATGTGTTCTATCCGCTCATGGGAAAGCTCTTCGAAGTGACGCCGTTGCGGAAGATCGCCATCGGCATGTTCTTGACGGTTCCCTCCTTCGCCTTGATTGCCCTCGCGCAAGAGCGACTCGACAACGGTGAAACGCCTCATATCAGTTGGCAGATTTGTGCGTACCTAGTGCTGACCGCCGCGGAAGTGATGGTATCTATTACGGCGCTCGAGTTCTCGTACACGCAAGCGCCCAAGAAAATGAAGTCGTTCGTCATGGGAATGTATCTGCTGTTTGGCATCGCATTTGGCAACTGGTTCGCGGCCAAAGTCAATGCGTACATCGCCGAACGCGAGAAGGCCGGGAACCCCATCCTTGAAGGAGCCGACTATTTCTGGTTCTTCACCGCCGCAATGTTGACGATGGCTGTCGTGTTCAGCATCTACGCCAAGTTTTATCGCGGCCAGGTCTTCATTCAGGGAGAAAATGAGGCAGCCGCCCACTAACCGGACCGCCATGCGGAGAGGAAGCGTGTGCCAATCGAGAAGTCCGCCGCACGTTCCGGAGGCAAGCGTGCCGCCGGCTGTCGGGAACGAAGATGTCGGGAGACTCGCCGGCGACCCGCCCTCCAGCTCAAATTGGCTCGCTAGGACTCGAACCTAGAATGACAGAGTCAGAATCTGTAGTGTTGCCAATTACACCACGAGCCAATTGAACGGCTGCACGCGCCGATTCATGTCGGCCGTCAGAAGTGCTCTGCTTCGGGGCGCGATCGCCGGAACGTCGGCGGCCGAGCCTGATGCGTCGCTGGTGCAGCACGCGGGAATATGACATATAAAGGTAGGCCCGCCTACTCTGATCGTCAAGACCGCGCTGGCAGGCGCAAGTCCTTGGCGGCACGCAACTAGCGGCCAACGCAGCGGTTGTTGACGAGCCTCTGCAAGCCGCCCTAGAATCAGCCGCGCGTCGCTTCGCATTCTCGCTGCAGTGCTCCCAGGACCGTTCCCCGCTATGGCCACGCTGATCGTCAGACTGGGCGCAGAAGTCGGCCGGGAATTCGAGCTGTCCGAAGGCGAATCGGTCATCGGCCGCAGCCCCGAGTGCGACGTCGTGCTCGACGTGGCCGCGGTCAGCCGCCGACACGCGATCGTCGCCTTTGCCGAGGATCAGTATTGGCTCAAGGACCTTGGCAGCCGCAACGGCACGCTGGTCAACGGCCAGAAAGTCGCCGATCTGGCCCAACTCCGCGACGGCGACCGCATCCTCATCTGCGACGTGGAGTTCGAATTTCGCCACGTCCCTGCCACCGGCATCCACGCCGCGCTGTCGTCCACGGCTTCGCCGCTCCCGGGAGTCTCTCTGGTCGCCGAGGAAGATGATCTCGAAGCCTCGAGTATCATGGCCACGCTGGACGTGAGCGCACCGCGCAAAGCCTGGCAAGCGTCCGCCCGGCCGGAAGTGCAGCTCCAGGCGATGATCGAGATCTCGCACAATCTCAGCAATGCGCTGACCGCCAAGGACATTCTGCCGAAGGTGCTCGACAGCCTGTTCAAGATTTTCGTGCAGGCCGACCGCGGCTTCGTGCTGATGCGTCCCAAGCCCGGCGCCCCGCTCGTGCCGGTCGCCACCAAGGCCCGCCGCGGCGGCGACGACGAGGAAATGCGGATCAGTCGCACCATCGTCCAGCGGGCCATCGACGAGAAAAAGGCGATTCTCTCGGCCGACGCGGCCGCGGACTCGCGTTTCAACATGGCGCAGAGCATCGCGGACTTCCACATCCGCTCGCTCATTTGCGCTCCGATGATTGACTCCGCGGGCGAAGCGATCGGCGTGATTCAAGTCGACACGCGCGACCAGCGCACGCGATTCACCGACTTCGACCTCAGCGTGCTCGCCGGCGTGGCCGGGCAGGCCGCCATCGCGTTGGACAACGCGGCAATGCACGAGCAGGCCGTCCGGCAGCGCGCCCTGCAGCGCGATCTCGAAGTCGCCCGCGAGATGCAAACCGCGCTGTTGCCCTCCTCGGCGCCGAGCGTGCCGGGGTTCCACTTCTTTCAGCACTACCAGGCGGCCTACGAGGTGGGCGGCGATTATTACGATTACGTGTCGCTGCCAGGCGACCGCTTCGCCGCGGTCGTGGGCGACGTCGCCGGCAAGGGCGTGTCGGCCGCCATCCTCATGGCGAAGCTCTCCAGCGACGTGCGATTCTGGCTCGCCCGCGAGGCCGACCCGGCCGCTGCCTTGGCTAAGATCAACGCGGCCTTTTCACGGCACGGCTGGGACGACCGGTTCGTCACGATGGTCGTCGCCGTGGTCGACCCGCAGGCCTGCGAGCTGACGCTGGTGAACGCCGGCCACATGCCGCCGATCCTGCGCTCCACGGGCGGCAAGGTCGAAGAACTCGGCGGCGACCAGGCGGGCCTGCCGCTCGGCGTGATGGACGACTTCGTCTACGAAGCGTACAAGCGCGAATTCCTCGCCGGCGATTTTCTCACCATCTTTACCGACGGGTTCAGCGAGGCGATGAACGCGAAGCGCGAGCTGTTCGGCCTCGAGCGGCTGATTGAACTTTGCAGCGACGCGTCGATCAACGCCAGCCAACTCGGCCCCTGCATCCTGGACAAGGTGCACCAGTTCGCCGGCGACTACCCGCAAAGCGACGACATGTGCCTGGTGTGCTTCGGGCGGGAGTGAGCCGCGGCGGCTCATTGATCAGACCGGAAAACATCCGACAAGCGCGACTCAAGTCGACGATCCGTTGAACGATCATTGCGTCGTTCGTCATCTCGTAAGCGATGATCCAACGCTTGAACTTGAAATATCGCCACGTGGCTGGCAGCTCGAGGTGCGTGTGCCCGTGCTTCGATCGATGGCAGTGATCGTCCACGGCTTGACGAATCTCGAAATAGAGCCGAAGAGCAGTTTCCGGGCGCCTACGCGATATCCCAATGAAATGCACGATCTCTTCAAGCTCCGACTCGGCAAGTTCGGTCCACGATACCGTTGCCATCTAGTCGGTGATCCCCTCTTTTGCCCACCGTGCCCTCAGTCTTGCAATGATGGCTTCGTCGTCCAAAGGACCATGCTGGCCATTCTTCGTTTGCTCGATTGAGATGGCATTGAGTTCGTGCCACCTTCTCAGTTGTTCTTGTTTTTGCCGGAATTTCTCGACCGATTGTTCCGGCGTGAGGTCTCCAGCCCCCGCCTGGCGGAGTTGAACGACGTAGTCGCAGAATTCGCTAAACTCGCCTGAAGTCGAAAGACTACTCATGGGTTAATGGGCCCCTAAGTTACCCGTGCCGTCCTCACTTATAGCAGAGAAGGAATGCAGAACGTTACGGTTCGCCTACCCCTCGCTGAAGGCGTCATCAAGGTCGCGCACGGCATCGACAACACGATGGACTAACAGGTCGTCGCCCAGCGCTTCGAAAGCGATCAGCCATCTCTTGAATTGGACGTAACGCCAGTCCGCTGGCAATGACGGATGACGATGCCCGGGGAGCTTTTTTCGCGCATGCCTGTCCGCAGCTTCCCGGATTTCGAGGCCGATTCGCGCTGCCGTTTCGGGACGGCCGCCCTCGCGTGCGATGAACGTGAGGATTTCCTCGACGTCGCGATCGGCGCGCCGCGTCCAATGTGCAGCGCCCATCTACGGATCGGCTCCGTGCTCCGCGACGCAGTCCTTTGCGACGCGTTCGCGAACGCGTCGCATGATATCGTCCAGATCGAGGGGCCCGTATTCTCCGCGACGCGCCTGCTCCATCGAGATGATGTTTCCCTCGTACCACCGCCGCCACTTCGCGCGCTCCCCGCGAAACTGCGCGAGGATTTGTTCGGGGGTGAGCCGAGTGGCGCCGGCCTCCCGAACCAGTGCGACGAACTCGCAGAACTCTGTAAACTCGGTCGTGGTCTCAACGGCCGTGCTCATGACGACAGCCTCCGGGCAAGTGGGGACGCTCCATCAATTTTAGCAGACGCTATTCCGGCGTGCCGGCGGCACTCGACTGCAGAAGGGGCGCCCTTCTGTGTAGTCGTCTCGCTCCGCGAGACGAAAATTCCTCTCGCGGAGCGAGAGGGCTACACTCGACCGCCTCATGGGGACGCCGGGATGATCTCGATCGCGTTGATCGCCGGGTTTTGAATGTTCGGCGTAAACGTGATCGTCAGCTTGCCGTCCGTCACCTCGACGTCGACACTTTCGATGTAAGGCCGCATGACCCCGCCGGCCTTTTCACTGATGTCGAGATCATTGAATTCTTGACCGTTCACAGCGAACGAAAACACACGCTGCCCGGGGCCGTCGATTTCTTCATACGTCTCGGCGAAGTGCAGCTTCACGGTGTATTTTCCGTTAGGAAGCTCCCGCGAGAACGACGTCATGCTGTAGTGCTCGCTGAGGTAAAGAGCATCGTCCTCGGTGTTCAGGACGTCCGGATTCCCGGCGCGGGTAATCGTCTCGCCGCCCACGAATCCTTCCTCGGCAAGCCAGACGTTGCCCTGCGAGTCCGTGAACGGCGTGCGAGCGCCGGCGCGAATGCGAATCACGCCGCCCGTAGCCTGGGCGTACCAATGCCCCTTCACTTTCATGGGTACGGAGTACAACGACTTCCGCGCCGTCACGTACAGCGTCTTTCCGTCCGCCCCGCCGAACGTGCAGTTCGACGGCTGCTCGGGAAACTCGATCACGCCTAGGGCCTCGCCCGCCGGGCTGAAGACCTGCACGCCGGTTCCCGTCGTCAAGTACAAATTACCGTGCTCGTCGATTGTCGCGCCGTCGCAACCGCCGCGATTGCCGCGCACGGTGCAGAACGTGCGGCGTTCTCCGATCTGTCCCGCCGCCTCCACCGGATACGCGCGCATCTCCGCGGTCATCGTCGGCAACACGTACAGCGTCTTCTCGTCGATCGACAGCAGAATCCCATTGGGGGCCGGCAGATCCTCAATCAGCCGCGTCAGCTCGCCGCCCGCGCTCAGGTAGTACACGCCTTGCCCGCCCTGCGGCAATGGCTGCGGCGCGCGGAACATGGGGTCCGTGAAGTACACGCCGCCCGCGGCGTCGATCACCAGGTCGTTCGGCGCGTTGAACCGCTTGCCGCCGTACTGGGCGGCCAGCACGCGCTTCTCGCCGTGCGCGATGTCCCACGCCACCAGCTCGCCGCCCATGTTGCAGGCGTACAGCTCGCCCTTGGCGTTGAACATCAGCCCATTGCACGGCCCGCTGTCCTCGACGAACACGGTCACCTCGCCCGCGGCGTCCACCGTGTGAATGCGAGCGTTGGGAATATCGGTGAAGTACAGCAGACCCTTGCCGTCCCACGCCGGTCCTTCCGTGAATTCGAACCCCGTGGCCACCTGCCGCACGTCGCCCGCGGGGCCGAGGTCCTCGAACCCTTCAGCGTTCGCCATCGTCGGGGAGAAACCTGCCGCCAGGACCAACGCCAATGCCGCCCACATGCCGCGCATAACGCCACCTCGTGTCGAGCTTGAGAGGAGTGCCAAAAGACAATCGCCTGAGGGCTCGAATGTATCGAACCCCGACGCGACTTGCAAAAGCGCGGGAGGGCCGGCCGCGGCAAGAACGACAAGTCGAAAGCCAACGAGCCGGGCTTAACTAACCCCGACCAAGCTTGGTCGGGGCTGGCTGGGGCACGTCATGCGACATGCGCGTGCCTTAGAACACCCACCCGCTCGCGAAACGCACGCCGATCACCACACGACCTGCAGGCAATTCACGATCCGCTCCACGCCGTCGACGCGGCGAATCGTTTCCTGGGCCATCTGCTTGTGGAAGAACGATTTCACGGCGCCTTCGAGCCGGATGACCCCCTCCTGGGCTTCGATGCGGAGCTCCGTGGGCGCAAGGTACGGACTGCGGCTCAAAGCCCCGTGAACCTGATCGACGAGCCCCTTGGGCGGTACGGCAACGGCGGCTTCCATGTGCGATTCCTTGCGGCGCGGGCGACGTGCGAATGTTTGCTTCAGGAGGGGATCCAGACAAGCCGCTGCGATCGTTGCGACCGTTTCAGCTCGGACATTCGACCCGCAGAATTGCGCTCGAACCGGCCAAAACCTGTCATGCGAACAACGATTGCGGCTCCGGACACTGGAAATATCGGTCGCGTGCGCGCCGCAGGTTTGTTGCTAGCACCGCGGCAAGGCAGGAAATTTCCAGAAGCCTTGCCGATCGTGCGGGGCGTAGCGTTTGAATGCCAGCAATGAGGCTGGAGGCTGGAGACTGGAGACTTTAGTACGACAGCGCTAAGTTGTTTTTCCAGACTCACTCGAAGGTCTTTGACATCAGCGACTTGCGGCGCAAATCGCAGCGGACGTTGTTTGCGACAACGATTCGTCGACTCTTGTACGCGGGATCTCGAATGCATCGGGAATACAAGCACGTCGTCGGCTGCTGGCATTGCAGGCATCAATCCGACTCAGCGCTGTAGTATTAGGCTGTAGGTCGGAACGGGGACAGAGCATTTGCCCTGCGAGATCGAATCAGTCGCACGCTTTAGACCAGCGACTCGCTTGCGTCCCCTCCGACCTCCAGCCTACGGTCTACAGCCTACAGCCTTCCTACTGCATCCACCCCGGCAGCTCGCCGGCCTTCGGCAAGTGAATCACCGCCGCCGTGCTGATCGCCGGCAAACTGCGGACGGCCTCCAGAGCCGCCGCGGGCGGATCGCCGTCCAGATTGAGAATGCCCACTGCCTCGCCGCCGGGGGCGTCGCCGGCCCGCCCCACGGCCATCTGGGCGATGTTCACGTTGTGCTCGCCGAAGGTCGTGCCGACGCTGCCGATAATGCCGGGCACGTCCTTGTGCGTGAACACCAGCAGCCAGCCGTCGAGATAGGCTTCGAGCTTGTACCCGTCGAGCGACACCAGCCGCGGCATGGCCTGGCCGAAGACGGTGCCGGTGGCCCGCCGGGAGACGCCATGCTCGTCCGCCAGCTCGATGGTCATCGACGAGCGAAAAGCGCCCATGTCGCTCCGCGACTCGGTGGCGATCGCGATCCCCCGCTCCTCCAGTAGCAGCGTCGCGTTGACGAGGTTCACTTCCTCTTCGAGCGCTCCCTGGAGCAGGCCCGCCGAAAACGCGGAGGTCAGCACCTTCGTGTCCCGCCCCGCGATCTCGCCGCGGTACGTCAGCCGCACGTTCTTGAGCCCGCTGGGGACGAGTCCCGCCGCCAACCTTCCGAGCCGGTACGCCACTTCCAGATACCCGCGGAGCGATTCGAGCGTCTTGGCGTCCAGCGGCGCGATGTTCACCGCGTTCTTGATCTGACCGGTCGACAGAAAATCGGTGAGCAACTGCACCGCCTCGACCGCCACCTGCGTTTGCGCCTCCTCGGTGCTCGCTCCCAGGTGCGGCGTGCAGAGCACATTCGGCATTGCGAATAGCGGGCTGCCGGTGCAGGGCTCCTCGGCATACACGTCGAGCGCCACGCCGCCGATCTTGCCGCTGGCGAGTCCCTCGACCAGCGCCGCCTCGTTGTAGATGCCGCCGCGGGCCGCGTTGATCAGCCGCACGCCGGGCTTGAGCCGTTCGAGCTGCGGCAGGTCGATCAGGTTCCGCGTCTCCTCGGTCAACGGCGTGTGCACGCTGAGGTAGTCCACCTGCGGCAGCATCTCATCGACCGTCTCGACCGGCTCGATCCCGAGCTGCTTGGCCCGGTCCTTCGACAGGAAGGGATCATAGCCCAACACCTTCATCTCCAGCGCGAGCGCCCGTTGCGCAACCGCCAATCCAATGCGGCCCAGTCCCACAACGCCGAGCGTCTTCCCCGCCACCTGGGCGCCCATGTACTTGTTGCGATCCCAGCGCCCCTCGCGCAGCCCCTGAAACGCCGGCGCGATATTCCGCGACAACGCCAGCATGAGCGTGATCGCGTGCTCCGCCGTGCTGAGGGTGTTGCCCGCCGGCGTATTCATCACCACGATGCCGGCCCGCGTGGCGGCGGCGCGGTCGATATTGTCGGTCCCCACGCCGGCCCGCACGATCGCCCGCAGCCGGCGATTGCCTTCGAGCGACTCGGCCGTGATCTTCACGCCGCTGCGGCAAATGGCGCCGTCGAACTGCCCGAGCGCCTCGCGCAGCGCGTCGCCCTTCAGCCCGGTGCGAACTTCGTAAGTGATGCCAGGGGAGGCATCGAGCAAATCGAGGCCTTCCTGAGAGAGCGTGTCGAGAACAATGACCGAGGGCATGACAAAAATTTCCCCTCTGCTCCCCTCCCCTCGACGGGGAGGGGCTGGGGGAGGGGTGAGGAACTAGGTACACGCAACGACCAGCAACTCTGAGCGTGTACCCGCTTCTGCCCCTCTCCCTAACCCTCCCCACAAGGGGGAGGGGACCGGATAATTGAATTGATATGATTGCCGTCGCGGCTACCGATTCGCGTCGCGAAACTCCACCATGAAATCCCGCAGCGCCGCGACGCCCTCGCGCGGCATCGCGTTGTAGATCGACGCCCGGATGCCGCCGACCGAGCGGTGGCCTTTCAGTTCCTGCAGCCCGCGCTGCTTCGCCTCGCCGACGAACTTCGCCGTCAGCTCCTCGCTCGGCAGCCGGAACGTCACGTTCATCAGCGAACGGCACTCCGGCACGGCATGTCCCGCGTAGAACCCGCCGCTCGAATCGAGCACGTCGTACAACAGCTTCGCCTTCGCCGCATTGCGATCGTACATCGCCGCGAGTCCGCCAATGTCGCGCTGGAGCCACTCCGTGATCAGCTTCAGCACGTAGATTGCGAACGTCGGCGGCGTGTTCCACATCGAGCCGTTTTCGGCATGCGTCAGGTAGTGCAGGTAGCCCGGCAGGTTGGGATCGGCGCGCTTCAGCAAATCCTTCCGCACGATCACCACCGTCACGCCCGCAGGGCCGGCGTTCTTCTGGGCACAGGCGTAGATCAGCCCGTACTTGCTCACCTCAATCGGCCGCGACAGGAAATTGCTCGACGCATCGCACACCAGCGGTACGTCGCCCACGTCCGGCTCCGCCGAAAACTCGACGCCCTGGATCGTCTCGTTCGCCGTGTAATGCACGAAGGCCGCCTGCGGCTCGAGGTTGAGGTCGCCTTTCCGCGGCAATCGATCGTAATTCGTCGCGGCGCCGTCCCACGCAGTACGCGTGTCGCCCTCCTTCTTGGCTTCCTTGAGCGCGTCCTTGCCCCACGAGCCCGTGAGGATGTAGTCGGCCGTGCGCCCCGGTTCATAGAGGTTCATCGGGACCATCGAAAACTGCAGCCGGCTGCCGCCCTGCAGGAACAGCACGGCGTAGTCGTCCGAGATGCCCAACAGCTTGCGCAGGTTGGCCTCGGCCGCCTCGATGATCGGCACAAACGCGGTCGAGCGGTGGCTGACCTCCAGGATCGACGCCCCCACGCCCGGCAGCGCCAGCATGTCGCGCTGCACCTCTTCAAGCACCGGCAGCGGCAACACGGCCGGGCCGGCAGAGAAATTGTAGACCCGCTGGGTCATCTTCGTTCCTTTGGGTTAATCTGGGTCTCGCCGATTTCGGCCTCGCCAGCTTCGTCGAAAGCACTCCAGACCATACCCCATCAGCCCTGCGCCGACAATGAGCGCAGCGACGTTCAAGAGCCCAACCAGCACCATCGCATTCTGGTTGGGATTGGATGCGGAGCGAGCGGATGCGGCCAGCCACGCCTGCCCGCCGAACCACGCCGCCAACAGGGGCAACGGACTCGCCGCGATGAACCACAGGCCGCGGTTTGGCCGTCGAATCATGGCTTACCTCAGCCCGCCGCAACCACAGCATTCCGTCAACGAAATTCGTCCAGGATCACATCTGGGGATACGGCCCGGGCGGCTTCGATTCGCTGTGTCCACCGCGCAATCGCGTCACCATGAACGTCCAGCCGCGGTGGGACGACCGCACGTTTTGCCACGAGCACGCGAACTCTGGCGTCTCGGACCTCCGCTGCCAACTGAAGAAGCTTGCACGCTTCGTCGCCACGCTGCATCGCTCGTCTTAAGGCAGCCTCTTTGCGACGCAGGATTTGCAACTTTTTCGTGTAGTTCGGGATATAGCTGCCCACGGTTGCCTCTCGCCCCATCCCGTGGAGCATCTCACCCTGCCGCGATCGCCGCCCCCGTGCGCCACGCCGCCCCCTCGCGCTCCACCCGATGATAGAGCGTGTCTCGCTCCACAGGTTCGCGGCCGGCCTCTTCGATCAGCCGCCGGATTTGCTCGACCGACAGCATCTGCGGCGTCTCGGCCCCCGCGTCGTGGTAGATCAGCTCGTGCCGCACCGTGCCGTCGATGTCGTCGGCCCCGTAGGCCAGGGCGATCTGAGCCGTCTCGATCCCCAGCAGGATCCAGTACGCCTTCACGTGCGGCACGTTGTCGAGCATCAGCCGGCTGATGGCCATCGTCCGCAGGTCCATCACCGCGTTGGGCTTTTTGATGTGCCCAAGGCCCGTGTTGTCCGGGTGGAACGCCAGCGGGATGAACGTCTGGAATCCGCCCGTCTCGTCCTGCAGCTCCCGCAGTCGGATGAGATGGTCGATCCGGTGGTACGCCTGCTCGATGTGCCCGTACAGCATCGTGCAGTTGGAGCGCAGGCCCAGCTCGTGGGCCGTACGGTGCGTCTCGAACCACCGCGCCGAGTCGGCCTTGTGCTCGCAGATTTTATTGCGGACTTCAGGGTGAAAAATCTCCGCCCCGCCGCCCGGCAGACTGCCCAGCCCCGCGTCGATCATGTCCTGGAGCACCCAGCGGATCGGCCGCTTCGTGAGCCGGGCGAACCAATCGATCTCCACCGGAGTCCACGCCTTCAGATGCAGCTCCGGAAAATTCTCGTGCAGCACGCTGATCACGCCACGGTACCACTCGTACTTCGCCTGGTGGTGCAGCCCGCCCACGATGTGCATCTCGGTGCAGCCGTTCTCCACGGCCTCGCGCCCGCGGGCGATCACCTGCTCGTCGCTCATCCAGTACCCCTTCGCGTCCCGCAGGTCCGAGCGAAACGCGCAGAACGTGCAGCGGTAGACGCACACGTTCGTGGGGTTCAGGTGCGTGTTGATGTTGTAATACGCCGCGTTGCCGTTTTTCCGCTCCCGCACGAGATTGGCGAGCTCGCCGACTTCGGCGAGCGGCGCGTCGTCGCGATACAGCGTGAGCCCATCGTCGAGCGACAACCGCTCGCCGGCTTCAACCTTCTCGCGAATCGATTTCAATAGCGGCGACGACGTACGCAACATCTGTTCCTACACGGAAATCCAGTATGTCTCTCGCAAAGGCGCAGAGGCGCAAAGGGGGACGCAAAGCAAACTTCTGTCTTCGCGTCTTCCTTTGCGCCTCTGCGCCTTTGCGAGAGATTCGTTTTTCGTTCTCAAGATAACCAGAGATCTAAAGTTCCAACCGCAAGCAGCCCCAGGCTGATCACCGCATTGACGTTAAAAAACGCCGTGTTCACCCGGGCGAGGTCGTCCGGCCGCACCAGGGCGTGCTCGTAAACCAGCAGCGCTGCTACGGCCGCCACGCCCGCCCAGTAAATCCCGCCCAGCGGCCGATAAACCAGCGGCAGCACGGCCAGCAGCACTATTGTCGCCAAATGGCACGCCGCCGCCAGCCGCAACGCCCCGGCCACGCCCAGCCGCACCGGCACGCTGTGCAGCCCGGCCGTGCGGTCGTACTCGAAATCCTGGCAGGCGTAGATGATGTCGAACCCGGCGACCCACATCCAAACCGCCCCGCCGAGCACGAGCGCCGGCAGCAGATCCCGCGGGTTCGCCGTCACCACCTCGCCGCGAATGGCAATCCACGCCGCCACCGGCGACAACGCCAGCGCCGCCCCCAGCCAGAAATGGGCTAGCGACGTGAACCGCTTCGCATAGCTGTAGCCCAACAAAAACGCCAGCACGGGTACAGACAGGTACAGCGGCAGCTGGTTTGGCAGAAACAACAGCGTGCTCGCCACGAACAGCGCGCTACAAATCGCCGCAAACGCCGCCACCTGCTTGCCGTTGAGCGTCCCCGCAGGCAAATGCCGCCCCGCCGTCCGCGGATTGGCCGCATCCAGCCGTCGATCGGCTAGCCGATTGAACGCCATCGCGGCGCTGCGGGCGAAGACCATGCACAACAGAATGCCGACGACTTCTTGCCAGCGCACCGCGAACCCACGCCATTGCTCCGGTATTTCTTGGCTGTTGAGCCACGCGATAAGGTGCTCGTTTAACAGCTTCAAGACAACATCGAGATCATGATCGCCGACTGCCCTGCGAGATTCAGCCAAGTTATTCAAAAACTGCAATCGCCAAGCCATCAGCGCCGCCAGCAGCGCAAACGGCAGCGCAAACACCGTATGGCTGAACCGAATCAGCGACAGAAAATGGCGAACGGTTTTCAACACGCTAGGGATTGCCCGCGAAACACGCGAAAGAACGCGAAAACTTCAGCCCGCTACCATCGATCGCGCCGCTGATCCCATCTTTCCTTTCGCGTCTTTTCGCGTGTTTCGCGGGCAATCTCAAGCCCCCGAACCCCACCGCTTAATGAGCGCGTTGTCGATCCCCAACTGATCGCAGATCCGCGCCACAATGAAATCCACCAAATCGCGCAGCGTGCTCACGCCGTGATACCACCCCGGCGCCGCGGGCAGCACGACCGCCCCGGCCTCGACGCACCGCCGCAGGTTGTCGATGTGCGGCAGCGACAGCGGCGTCTCCCGCGGCACGAGAATCAGCTTCCGCCGCTCCTTGAGGTGCACCTCCGCCGCCCGTTGAATCACGTTGCCCGAGCTGGCATGGGCCACGGCGCTCAGCGTCGACCCCGAGCACGGCGCCACCACCATCCCCGCGGTCAGAAACGACCCGCTGGCGATCGGCGCGTTGTAGTTCTTGTAATGGTGGTAATGCAACTCGCCCGGGCGCCCGGCCTCGACGCTCAGCACGTTGCTGTCCGCCGTGCCAATGCCGGCGCTGGCCTGCAGCATGCGAATCTTGCTGTCGGACGCGTGGCTCACATCCTCCAGCATCAGGTCCGCCTGCTGGAAGTCGTTGAGATCGACCCGCAGATCCATCTCTTCGTGAATCACCTGCGCCCCGGTCGGCGTGATCGACAGATGCACATCGTGCCCGGTCGCCAGCAGCACCTCGATGAGCCGCAACGAGTACACCGCCCCGCTAGCGCCGGTAATCGCGACGACGATGTTTTTAGGAGGTTTCATCGTGGTAGGGTGCGTGCAACGCACCAATCCCGCCGCATAAGGAACGGTGCCTTACACGCACCAATCTCGCCGCATGAAAAACGGTGCGTTGCACGCACCCTACGGTTTTCTCCCAACATAAATCGTCGCCACGCCGAACGTAAGGCCGCGATATGCGACCTCCTCCAGCCCCGCCGCCCGCATCCGCGCGGCCAATGCCTCGCCCTGCGGAAACTCCCCTACGCTCTCCGGCAGGTAGCTGTACGCACTCTCCCGATTACGAGCGAACACCTGCCCGATCCGCGGCAGCACGTGCCGGAAATACCACCCGTAGATCGCCTTGAACGGCTGCCACTGGGGCGAGCTGAACTCCAGCACCGCCACCGTTCCGCCCGGGGCGCACGCCCGTGCCAGCTCCGCCAGCCCCGCGTCCGTATCAGCGACGTTCCGCAGCCCGAACGCCACGCACACGACGTCGAACTGATCGCTCTCCACCGGCAGCGCCTGGGCGTCGGCCTCGACGAACGTCAGCTCGCCGTTGGCCCCGGCGCGCAGCCCCTTCTCCCGGCCGATCGCCAGCATCTCGCGGCAAAAATCCGCCCCCACGATCTGGGCCGTTCCGCGCGACGCCTTGTGATAGGCCAGAGCCAAATCGCCCGTCCCGGTGCACACATCGAGCACCTTGCCGCCCGCGCGCGGCGGCACGAGCCGCACGGTCCGCCATCGCCAGTAGCGATCGACGTTCAGCGACAGCAGGTGATTCAAAAAATCGTACCGCCCCGCGATCTCGCCAAACATGCGGCGCACCCGCGGACCGGATTTGTCGACCGTCATCGATGCACACTCACCCCAACGCCGCGTTCCCGACCGCAAGATTTCGCCGCGCTCGCTTGCGACGCGCTCCCCGCCGCCCGTTCATCCCCGCCCAGTATCGCAGTACACTACCCCTCTCGCCACCGCTAACCGCACCGCCGCCGCAACGCTTAACGCGCCGCCCCGGCGATGCATAGCATCGCGGCTATCCCCCTCCGACCTACAGCCTCCAGTCTCCAGCCTATAGCCTTCTCCGCCCCCGTGCCTTCTCTCGACCTCTACCTCCTGCCCCGCGACGTCCCCGCAGAGCGGCTCGCCGACGCCACGGTGATCGTCGTCGACCTGCTCCGCGCCTCGACCACCATCGCCACGGCCCTGGCCGCCGGGGCCGAGTGCGTGATGCCGTTTGCGGAGATCGACGACACGCTCGCCGCGGCCGAGCGCTTCGGCCGCCAAAACGTCCTGCTCGGCGGGGAACGCGGCGGCCGGCTCATTCCCGGCTTCGACCTGGGCAACTCGCCGTCGGAGTACACGCCGGAGCGCGTCGCCGGCCGCCGCATCCTGTTCACCACGACCAACGGCGCCCGCGCCCTGCACCACGCCCGCGGCGCTCAGCGCATCCTCATCGGCGCCGCCGTCAACTGCACGGCAGTCGCCTTGGCCGTCGCGCCCGGCGAGGATGTGGCCATCCTGTGCGCCGGCACCGACGGCGTAATCGCCATGGAGGATCTCATCGGCGGAGGCGCCATCGTCGACGCGATGATCCGTCGCAACGACGCCTGGGTGATGAACCGCACGGCGGCCATCGCACTTGAATTGTGGCAGGGGGAACGAGAACGCGTGGACCTCGGCATCACGGGCGCTGCCGGCGCTCAGAACCTCATCGCCATCGGCCAGGAAGCCGACATCGCCCGGTGCGCCCAGATCGACGCGCTCACAGTCGTGCCCCAGCTCGACCCCGCCGCCAACGAACTCCGCCCGGCATAGCCGCGTCCTGTCTCCACGGCTAAAATGCCGGGCTCGATATTACTGCCCGCGAAACACGCGAAATACGCAAAAAGCTGGTCTGGTTGGTGGCAAGCCGCCGGCTCATCTTCTTTGTCCTTTGTTTAGCGTCCTTTCGCGTATTTCGCGGGCCGACGTTCTCTCTCCTGTGCGCCTTAGCGCCTTTGCGAGAGACATCCCCAGCAAGCGTCAGGCCCGCCCATGGACATGGACAAACTCGTCTCGCTGTGCAAGCGGCGCGGATTTCTCTTCCAGTCGAGCGAAATCTACGGCGGTCTCAACGGCTTCTGGGACTACGGCCCGCTCGGCGTCGAACTGAAGCGCAACATCAAGGCCGCCTGGTGGCAGGACATGGTCGCCGGCCACGACGAGCTGACCGTGCAGAGCGGCGCCCCCAGCGAATACGAAATGACCGGCCTCGACTGCACGATCATCATGCACCCCCAGGTCTGGAAATGCTCGGGGCATTTTGATCTGTTCGTTGACAAGATGGTCGACTGCAAAGAGTGCCAGGGACGCTGGCGCGTCGATCATTTGTCATCGAGCGAATGCCCCCGCAAGCCGAGTAAGCATCCTGGCGAGTACGACAAGTGCCAGCTCACCGAGCCGCGGGACTTCAACTTGATGTTTCCTACGACCGTCGGCGCACTCAGCGGCGAAGAGGGCAAGGCCTACCTCCGCCCCGAAACGGCGCAGGGCATCTTCGTCAACTTCAAGAACGTCCTCGATAGTACCCGCGTAAAAATCCCCTTCGGCATCGCCCAGCAGGGCAAGAGCTTTCGCAACGAGATCACGCCGCGGAACTTCACCTTCCGCAGCCGCGAATTCGAGCAGATGGAGATCGAGTTCTTCTGCCATCCCAGCGCGTCGCGCCAGTGGTACGAGTACTGGCGCGACCGCCGCATGCAGTGGTACAAGGATCTCGGCCTCGCCGGCGAGCGGCTCATCATGCGCGAGCACGGCCAGGACGAGCTGAGCCACTACAGCGTCGGCACCGCCGACATCGAATACGCCTTCCCGTTCCTCCCCGCGGGCGAGCACGGCGAGCTGGAGGGCATCGCCCACCGCGGCGATTTCGACCTCCGCAGCCACATGGAAGGCAAGCTCGTGAAAAACGCCGAGGGCTGCCTCGAAGTCGAGATGGTCGATGACCCCTCGGCCA
This sequence comes from uncultured Planctomycetaceae bacterium, assembly GCA_964430075.1. GTDB lineage: Bacteria > Planctomycetota > Planctomycetia > Pirellulales > Lacipirellulaceae > Lacipirellula. Next base: position 32,581 of record CAYSFP010000026.1, read on the forward strand.
AGGGCGGCAAGCGGGCCAAGTGGAAGGGCTCGGGCCGCGACCTCACCTACCGCAACGAGGAAACCGGCGAGCGGTTCACGCCGCACGTCATCGAGCCCTCGGCCGGCGCCGACCGGGCGACGCTCGCCTTTCTCTGCGAAGCCTACCACGAGGACCAGGCGCCCGACGACAAGGGCGCCATGCAAACCCGCGTGGTGATGCGGTTCCATCCCCGCATCGCGCCGGTGAAGGCCGCCGTGTTTCCGCTGGTGAAGAAGGACGGCATGCCCGAGATCGCGCAAAAAATCTACCGCGAGCTCAAGAAAAAGCATGTCGTGTTCTACGACGAGAAGGGCGCCGTCGGCCGCCGCTACCGCCGCCAGGACGAGGCGGGCACGCCCTACTGCATCACGGTCGACGGCCAGACGCTCACGGACAACACGGTGACGATCCGCGACCGCGACTCGCTGGAGCAGTGGCGGGTGAGCGTCGACGACGTCGTTGAAGAAATCACCAACCGCGTGAGCTGACGCGCTCGCGCAGCAAGCTCGTGCCTGAACCAGCCCCGACCAAGCTTGGTCGGGGCTGCTCTTCGCGCGACTTGCCATTTGCGCCGAGCTCGTCGACGCGCTCGCGCAGCGCGTCAACCTCGACTTGCAACTCGCGACTATGCCGCCACGCGCGCGTCGCCAGCCGCAGCACGCCCAGCGCGAATGCCACGCCCCCAAAGCCGCAGCCGAATACGCCCCACCGCCAGTAGTCGGCGATGATCAGACCTTCGGACACCGCGGCCATCGTCGCGGCGCCCGACACCATCGCCAGAAATCCGGCATCCGCCGCCACCGAAGCGGCCCCGCCCAGGGGCGAAGGGCGGTCGGCGTCCCGCTCAGCCACCATGTCCGCGCGTCCGTCCGGCGGAAACGGCGGCGGTTCGACTGTCGCCGGCAGATCGAACCGCAGCGAAGCTCCCGCCGCGGTCCGCCCACAATCGCCATCGGGCCGCGAACAAGGCCGCAGCCGCCGTCCGATGCGACGCAGCTCGGTGCCCGAATCAACCCACGCCAGCGGCGGCCGCTGCGTACTCGGCGTGACCGTCGCCGTCCGATCGAACGACTCCAGCTCCACGCCGCGATCTTCCGCCGTTCGCAACGCCGACCGGCAGCGCGGGCACGCCGCCTCGCCCGCGCCCGAACGCATCACCGGCACATCCTGCTGACAAGATCGGCACCACATGGCAGCACGCAGTTGACGAGTCGCGCGCAGAATTGCGCAGTTACGGTTTAGCCGCGACGCGAAGGTCCGCCGCAGCGGAGCGCGTTCCGGCCGCAACGAGCCTTCGCACCTGCTATCGACCCGCCCGCCTGGCAGTCTGCAACGTTTCCACAAACTTTGCGGCGCAGGCGCCGCCAGCGTTCATTCGCTCTCGCAAGACGCCGAGCATTCGACCGCCACGAAGAATAGCCGCGATGCTACGCATCGCTGGCGCCCCGCCGCGCGCTTTTGCCTTCACAAAACAACGTCCCTCGCCGCATCACCGGCGAGCCGTAGGCTCGCGGCTATTGGGGAACGTGACGCCGACAAAGAAGGGCACTTTCAGTCGCCGGCCGCCGGCCGCCGCCAATCGCCGCGCAGCCAGTCGACGATCAGCTCCAGCGATTTGTCGTCGAGCTGATTGAGCTGCGGATCGTCATGCGGCGCGAACGCCGGCATGCGGTCATTGCGATCGCCATAGAACCGCTCCGCCGCGGGATTGCGGATAAAGTCGATCATCCACTGCCGCGACATGTAGCCGGTCAGATCGGGCGCAGAACCCACGTCGCCCGCGTCGTGGAACTTGTGGCAGTCGGTGCAGTTCAGGCCGGCGCCGGTCAACTCGGCCAACCCAGTTGTCATCAGCTCGCGGCCCTCCTCGGCCTGGACTTCTAGCGACTCAATCGCCTTGGGGTGATACAACCTCTCCATTCCTGCTTCCAATAGCAGTACATCGGCGACCTTCAGCAGCGCGTCCTCGGCGGCCTGGCGTTCTTCGTCGCTCATCTCGTCGCTGATCGCATCGTTCACGAATGTCACCATATCGCCCTCGGCAAAGGGCGACCCCTCGTATCCGAAGTGGTCCCGGTCGGCTACCGACTTCGGATTCAAGAACGCCTGCATCCACGCCCGGCTGCCCACTCTCCAAAGATTTGGCGCCGTTGCGTCGGGATTGGGAATCTTCACGAGGTTGATGCCAAAGTTGTGTGCGATCTCTAAAAGTTCCTGCGGGGAGCCGTCGACGCCGGGATACTCACCCGAGTGGCTGTGGCATCCCGCGCAATACTGCTTGAACAACCGCGGGCCCTGCAGATACGGATCGTCATACGACATCGCCAGCGCCCCGGTGGGCGGAATCCGCTCGGGCATCCCCGCCAGATCGACCACTCGCTCCGCGTCGCGCACCGCTTGCTTCTTCGCTTCGAGGAACCGCCGCGACGCCTCGATCTCCGGCGGCGTTTCCGCACCCTCGGCGATCGTCGTCCACCCCGCGCGGTAATCGTCGAAGATCGCCTGCACCGTCAGCAGCGCCGCCCCGCCCAAGAGCACCACGAGCAGCGCGACGTTGAAAATGTGCCCCCCGCGCGTCCGCCCGATCCACGGCATCGCAAAGAGGACAAGCATCACCACGCCGGGGATGATAAATGCCCCCCAAATTTCCAACTCCCCCGGAAACCACTTGAGGAACTGAAACAGAAACAGGAAGTACCACTCCGGCCGCGCCGCGTCGTACGGATTCGCCGCATCGGCCGGCGCCATCAGCTCCGCCCCGCGGTAGTACACCGTCAGTCCCAGAACAACCGCGAGCACGCCGAGCGCCGCCACGCTGTCCTTCAGCACCTGGTCGGGCCAGAACATCGCGCGGGGCCCGCGATGCGGCGTCTTCGCGTGCAGCCCATGCCGGCGGAACAGCGCGATGTGCATCGCGAGAAACGCCACGAGCAATCCCGGCAACACGCCCGCGTGCAGGGCGAAAAACCGCGTCAGCGTCTGATGTCCGTAGTCGCTGCCGCCGATCGCCAGCTTCCGCAACGCAGGCCCCGCCACCGGCGCCTGGCTCGCCAGGTTCGTCCCCACCGTCGTCGCCCAGTAGCCCTTCTGGTCCCACGGCAACAGGTACCCGGTGAGCGCCAGCCCCAGCACGATCAGCATCAGCACCAGGCCGATGACAAAGTTCAACTCCCGCGGCGCCCGGTACGCGCCGTCCCACACGACCTGCAGAAAATGGATCGCCAGCAGCACCACCATCGCCTGGGCCATGAAGTGGTGAATCCCCCGCAGCAGCCAGCCGCCCCACATCTCGTGCTGGATGTAGTACACGCTTTCCCACGCGGTCTGCGTGCTGGGGCTGTACGCCATCCACAGGAAGATGCCGGTGACCACCTGCGTGACAAACGCCGTCACCAGCGTGCTGCCCCACACGTACCGCCAGCGGGCGCCGCCGGGGATCGGCTCAAACAGCGCGGCATGCACCAACGAACGATACCCGGTGCGATTGTCGAGCCACTCAGCGATTCCCATGCACTCGCTCCAACAAGCTGCTTAGCGGAATTGACGAGATAACAGGATGAGCAAGATCGACAGGATTCTGCAGTTCAGATTCTCGGACCGCCAACAGCGCTAGCAGCGCCAACAAAGGCAATGCTTGGAATGAACAGATCTGCTCCGACCTTGGCGCTCTTGGCGTCCTTGGCGGTTCAATCTTTCTCCTCCGAAGCTACACGGTCGCAATGCGTTCCTTGTGCCCGGTCTGAAAATCGACGAACTCGACCCACACCTCGTCGATCGTCCCCTCGCCGGCCGGCACGCTCCGCACGTCGACCTTCAGCGCGTCCATATCCCGCGGCGAAACCTCCGCATCGCCCCGCACGCGCGTGCCGTCGAGATTAAACGCACTCGTGTGGCAGGGGCACTTGAACGCGTCCTCGCCCGGCGTGTAGCCGATGAAGCACCCGGCGTGCGGGCATTTGGCCGTGAACGCCACCGGCGCCGCCTCGCCCGGCTGCCGCACCAGGTACACGGCGCCAATCCGCTGGGCGGGGTAACGATTCCACGCGTCCACGCGATCGGCCAGCACGGGAAACGCCCGCGGCACGCCGTCGTCGGCCACTTGGTCGAGCAGCGCCACCCGCACGGTCGCAGGCGCCGCCTTGCGCCGCAGCGGGCTGAAGAACGACGCCAGCCCCGCCGCCAGCGGCGTCAGCGTCGCGACCGCCCCGGTCGCCAGGGCCGCCACGACGGTGACAAACGACCGCCGACTCGGCGGCAGCGGCGCTTCCTGCAATTTCGGAGTATCGTGACCCATATTCGTCAACGCAAATGAGACAAAGCCGGCTCGGCCGCGCCGCACGGGCATCAACATCACCAAACCTCCGTCCCCCTCCCCACAAGGAGGAGGGAGCCGGAGATTACATCGCCACGCGCCGCTTTAGGCCCTCACGGCCCGCGGAATCATCCCATAGCCGCGCACGCCGCGTCAAGAATCGCCCGCTGCACTTCTTCGCGTGTTCCCTGGAACGTCACGCCCGCCGCCTGCCGATGGCCGCCGCCGCCGAATTTCTCCGCCACCGCCCGCACGTCGATCGTCCCCCGGCTGCGCAAGCTCACCTTAACCTCCCCGGACTCGAGCTCCACGAACAAAATCGCCGCGCCCACGCCCGCCACGGCGAGCAGCATGTTGATCGCATCCTCGGTGTCGGTCCGCTGAGCGCCGGTTTCCGCAAAGTCGTCGTCGCAAACGTAAGTCCACAATAGCCGGCCGTCGCACTCGGGCGTCACGTGGTCGAGGATCCGCCCCCGCAGCTTGATCCGCGCCAAACTGTGCTGCTCGTACAACTGCGAAAACGTCTGCTGCGGGTTCGCCCCCGCGGCCACGAGCTTTGCCAGCGCCGCAAACGTCTTCTCGTTGACTGACGAAAACCGGAACCACCCCGTATCCGTCGCGATCGCCGCGAACAGCACCGCCGCCATCTGCGGCGTCACCTTCACCTGCAGGTACTCGGCCAGCTCCAGGATCAGCCGCCCGGTGGCCTCCGCCGTCGAATCTTTGAACACCTCGGCCCGCAGATTGTCCTCGCTCACGTGATGGTCGATCACCACACGCTGGCCCGGAAACACGCGCAGCACGTCGCCCATCATCCCGAGCTGCGACCACGCGCTCGTGTCGACGATCAGCGCCACGTCGATCCCGCGCAGCGATTCGAGCGGCGCGCTCGTCCCCGCCACGCGCACGCGGCCCTCGGGATCCATGAACCGAATGTGCTCGGGCGGCTCGTCGCCGTTGACGATCAGCGCGTACTTGCCCAGCGACTCGAGGATGAGCGCAAGCGCGATCTCGCTGCCGATCGCATCGCAATCAGCGCGCAGATGGCTCGAAATCATGAACGACCGATTCTGCCCAATGATCTCGGCCAACGGTTGCCAATCAATCGCCATTCGTAATTCTCGAAAGATGAACCACAGAGGCACGGAGGACACGGAGACGTTACGAATCCGCAAACATAACAGCAATCGGGCGCCGCATCACGTGAGGCGGTGCGGAGTCATTGATCGATCGGCATCATTCAGACTCCGTGCTCTCCGTGACGTAGCTCATCCCAGCAGACGGCGAACCGTTTTGACATCCTCCTGAAGCTGCGCCACCAGTTCCTCCGCCGAGCCGAACTTCATCACCTCCCGCAGCCGGGTCAAAAACTCGACCTCCAAAGGCTGCCCGTACAGCGACGCGTCGTGGTCCAGCACGTGCACCTCGACCTTCAGTGCGTGCTCGCCGAACGTCGGGTTCGGCCCCAAATTGATTGCCGCCCGCAAGCCTTGGCCGCCAATCCACGCCCGTCCCGCGTACACCCCCGGGGCCGGCAAGAGCGTGTCGACGGCTTCGAGGTTGGCCGTGGGGAACCCAATCCGCGCTCCACGCCCTGCCCCGTGCGTCACCATGCCGCGAATGCGATACGGCGCCGCCAGCATCCGCGCCGCCGTGGCCACCTCGCCCGCGGCGATCAGCCGCCGCACGCGCGAGCTCGAGACAATGTCCCCATCCAGCACTACCGGCTCGACCACATCGAGCGTCATGCCCGCCGCGGCTGTCAGCTCGCCCAGCAGCCGCACGTCCCCTTCGCGGTTGTGGCCGAAGTAAAAATTCGGCCCCTCGACGATGGCCCGCGCGGAGAGCGCTTCCACAATGATCCGCTGAAAGAATTGCCCGGCCCGCAACTCCAGCAGCGCTTCATCGGTCGGATACGCGACCACGCGGCTCACGCCCAGCCCGGCAAGCAGTTCCGCCTTTCGCTCGGTCCACGTCAGCGGCGGCGGGCATTCCGCCGGGCGAAGTAGCCGCACCGGATGCGGGTCGAATGTGAACACGATCGCCGGCCCGCCAGAAGCGCGGGCCCGCACCAGCAGTCGCTCGACGATCCGGCGATGCCCCAGGTGCACGCCGTCGAAATTGCCGATCGCCACCGCCCCGCCGCGGTCGGCGTCTCGCAACTCTTCAAGATGGCGAATAATCGGCACGCACGCGATTATCTCGCCCGGTTGCCGTCCCGGTCAACGCAGGGCCCGGCGACAAAAGCCACCGGCTTCGCCGGTGGACTTATTGGCGTCCTACCGCCTCGGTGCGTCTGGGAGTCCACCGGCTCGGCCGGTGGCTTTCATCACTTTGCTAAATCGCCGCCCGCGCTTCGACCAGCGAAAGCTCCAACCGCTCTGGGGCGTCGTCCCGCTCCAACAGCGCAAAGACGTTCTGCTGAATCGTCCGGCAAATATCGTTTAGCGGTAGATGGCTCACGCGATTCTGCGAGAAGGGATTCTGCAGCTCGACGCTGATCTGGTCGAGCGACAACAGCGGATACGCCACCAGCATCACGACGAGCGGCGTCATCGCGCCCACTTTGTCGAAAATCCCAAACGGCAGCGCGACCAAATACAAGAACAGGAAGCGGCGAATCTTGACCGACAGCGACTTCGCCAGCGGCGTCTTGAGAATCCGCTCACAAGCGCCGATGTGGTCGATCAACTGGCACCGCTGTTGCTCCGCCTGCAGGAACGCGAACCGGTCCATCTGCCCGTCTTCGAGCGCCTGCTGCAGCAGCTCCGAGAGCCGCTGCGTAACGTACAGCGGCTTGTGCTGCGACGCGCAGAGGGCGGCGAATTCGCGCGGCCCGAGCAGCTCGCGCATGTCCTCGAGCTGTGCGTCGCCGCGCAGGCTATGTCGACACGCATGGGAAAACGCCGCCACCCACGTGACGAACTGGCGCCGCCATGCCTCGTCCTGCGGACCGTACGACAGGCCGACTTGTGCCAGATTGCGCGATTGGTTCACGATGCCGCCCCACAGCTTGCGGCCTTCGTACCAACGATCGTAGCCCGTGTTGGTGCGCAACATCAGCAGCACCGCCAGCGCGGCGCCGATCAACTCATACGGAGCCAACTGCGTCGGCGATACCAACGACGTATGCGAGCCGATGTACCAAATCCCCGCCGAGATGAACCCGAAGGCGCACAGCCGCCGCATGATGTCCGGCGTGACGCCGTTGTTGATGACAAACACTTCGCCCCAAAAGTCTCTATGTTCCATCGTCGGCCGTCGCTTTCGAGGTTCGAGTTCTTTGCGTTCGTTCGATGTGCTCACGCGGTCACAAACAGCGAGCATCGCAGCGTGTTCCATGCCGTGGCGGCCGGGTCGCCCAACAGCCGTCGCAGGATGGGCGCCCGCATGCCCACTCCGAGAACCAACATGTCGGCTTGCCACTTGGCCGCGTACGGCGCGACGACGCGGCGCGGCCGTCCCGCCGCGCATCCCAGCTCGAGGCGCTCGCAACGCGAGCCGCAATAATCCGCCATCTCGCGCAGCGCCGCACGAGCCGAATCCGCATCGCGTCCTACAGCCAGCAAGCGGTGGTCCGCCCCCCGCCCCATCCCCGTCCCCAAATAACTGCGGATCGCGCGCCCCGCCGCCTCGCTGCCGTCGTAAACCATCAGCACCCGTTCAATCGACGACTGCTCCGGCGGCATCACCAGCAGCGGTTGAACGCCATGTTCCAAAAGCCGCAGCGTCGCCTGCAACGTCAGGCTGCTCGAGTCGGTGACCGACGCGATCACCACGTCGTGAAAGTGCGACTCCTTGGCAAGCACCTCGACCGGGTCGCCAGAGGCTCGCCGCACGTCGAAGTTAACCTCCGCGGCCAGGCATGCACGGGCCAGCTCTTCGCAAATCGCCGCGTGGCCCCGCTCGACAACTTCGCACTCGTGCTGGGCCATCACCGCCGACGCCGCCGATTCGCACTGATGCGTCGCCGTCAGCCACCGTGTGTCGACCAGCGTCAACCCCCGCACGCGCGCTCCCGCCCGTTGGGCCGCCGACACGCCAAGTCGAATCACCGCGCCCGCCTGCGACGGTTCTTCCAGGTAGAGCAGAACGCTGTTGAGCATGCTTTGCGCCTCGGTGTCGGGTGCGCGTCCCTCGTCGTCGTCCGTGCGGATCGACCTGCCATGGCGTGCCCGGTCGGCCGCAGACCGGCGGGACTATCGAGAACTGTACACAAGGTCGCAACCCCGAAGCGTTCAATTGTCAAGACCCGCGCCTTCAAGAATTTCGAACAGTTCGCCTGCGTCGATGAATCACTTCAACAATCGCAAAGTCGTCAAATCAGTGAACTTTTCGAGCTTGGCACGAGTAGTACCGAAGTGAATAAATGGGCGTCGCAAGTCGCGCCGGTCGAGGCGGGGTGCGCGCGACGCCACGGCGAAGCGGACTTTTGACATCCGCGCCTCCATCCCACCCCCGAAACCCCCGCAGCACCATGACAAAGACTCACCTCATGCATCGCAACGGAGTAGTCCGTCCCCTGCCGCTGCGGATGGACAATCTTCAGGACCTCAACTTTCAGCACCTGCTCTACTTCTGGGCCGTCGCCCGCGAGGGCAGCATTGCCGGCGCATGCCACCGCCTGCACGTCGGTCAGCCCACGGTCAGCATGCAGATCCGCAAACTCGAAAAGTCCCTCGGTCATCCGTTGTTCGATCGATCAGGCCGCAGCCTGGTCCTTACCGAGCTGGGCCGCACGGTGTTCGACTATGCCGACGAGATGTTTTCGCTGGGACGCGAACTGCTCGGCGCGCTGCGCGGCCTGCCAGGAAAGCGCACCGGCCGCCTCCACGTGGGCATCCCCACTTACTTGCCCAAGATCATCACGCACCGTTTACTGCAACCCGTGCTGCAGATGCCCGATCGCGTTCAACTGGTCTGCCACGAGGGCGAGGTGGGAGAGCTTGTGGCCGGCCTGGGCCGCCACAAGTTCGACGCGATCCTGGCGGACACGCCGGTGCATGGCTCCACGGGCGTTCGCACCTTCAATCACCCGCTGGGTGAATGCGACGTCACCATTTGCGGCGCCCCCGACCTCGCGGCCCGCGTCCGCGAGGGCTTCCCTCAATCCCTCGAAGGCGCGCCGCTGCTGCTGCCCACGGCCGTCACCGAGATGCGCCGCGCACTGGATCGCTGGTTCGACGACATGATGTTCACGCCCAACATCGTCGCCGAATTCGACGACAGCGCGCTGATGAAAGAATTCGGCGGCGCCAGCGGAGGACTGTTCCCCGTGCCGTCGGCCATGGTTGCGGACATCCAGAACCAGTACGACGTCGCGCCCGTCGGTCGCCTGCCTCAAGTGCGGGTGCGCTACTTCGTAGTCACAACCGAACGCAAGCTGACCCACCCCGCCACGATCGTCATCGCCCAAACGGCCAAGTCGATCATGCCCGAAGCGTAAAGGGATGATTTTAGCAGTCCGCAGCGTCGCCTGCGGATGCCCTGGCGCAACCGCACGTCCTCGGATGACCTTCCCCGTGCGTCCTCGAAGCGTGGCTTAGTGGCTTAGGCTGCGAATCGCCCCGCGCGGTGATCGCCAACCAGATGCGTGAGCAGTTCAACGGTTCGGCGCGTGGCGCCCTGCTGCGACAGCACCACTTGCTGAGCCCGCGCGCCGAGCGCCGCCGCCCAGGCGGGTTCGGCGAGGGCCCGCCGCACAAACGTTTCGAGCTCAGCGGCGTCGTGGACGACGATCGCTCCGCCGGCGGCAAGCAGCCGCGCGACGATGTCCCGAAAGTTCCGCGTGTTGGGTCCGAAGCAAGTTGCGACGCCGTAGGCTGCCGGTTCGAGCATGTTCTGCCCGCCGCGGTTGCCGAGGCTGCCGCCGACGAAGCCGATCGACGCGGCGCCCCACCAGGCGCCGAGCTCGCCGATGACGTCGACGAGGAGGATGTTCCAGGGGCCCCGGCGATGCGTAGCATCGCGGCGAGACGACCCGTTGGTTGTGCGAGGGAGCGATGAATGCTGTTTGGGTGGGGCATCGCAATCCGCCTCAGCCGCGATGCTACGCATCGCCGGGGCGAGCTCGCTGCGGCGCCGCCACGCCGCGCCCCGGCGGTTTAGCATCGCGGCCACTTCCTCGAACCGCTCCTTGTGCCGCGGCACGAGGACCAACCGCAGCTCGGGGCGCGAAGTGGCAAGCCGTTGGAACGTCGCAAGGACGTATTCCTCCTCCGGCGCCTGCGTGCTGCCGGCCAAGAGCACGATGTGTTCGTCCTCGAACCCCGCGAGGCGTCGCAGTTCCGTCGTACGCGGGTTACTGCGGTTCGACTGAGCGCCGTCGAACTTGAGCGATCCGGTCGTGTGCACAGCAACGGAAAGAGCACCGAGTGACCGAAACCGGTCGGCCGTCTGTTCATCCTGCGCCGCCATCAAGTCGAGCTGCCGCAGCACGCGCCCCATGAGCGGCCGTACGCGGCGATAGTTCCGGAAGCTTTTGTCGCTTAGCCGTCCGTTGATGATGGCCGCCTTCGCGCCCTGCCGCCTGGCGGCCGCAATCAGATTGGGCCACAACTCAAGCTCGGCCAGCACCAGCATCGTCGGCCGCACGCGGCGCATCGCCGCATGCACAGCCCAGGTGAAATCGAGCGGGCAATAGAAAACGGCACGATCGGCGTACTTCTTATGCGCGAGTTCGTAGCCTGTCTTCGTGGTCGTTGAAACGACGATCTCCCAGTCCGGCCGCACGCGAGCCAGCTCGGCGATCGTCGTCGCCAGCAGATTGACCTCGCCCACGCTGACGGCATGCAGCCAGGCGCACGGCCGGTCGCCGCGGCGAACAGGCACGCGGCCGAGGAATTTGGCCGCAAAGCCGTCGCGGTATTTGCCGTGACGGACTGCAGCCCAAACGATCCACGGCGAGGCGACGACCAGAAGCATCGCGTAGAGCAGGTTCAGCGTCCAACCAGTAAGGCGTGACATGCAGAATGGTCCGTGACTAGAGGCCCGGCGGGCCGGCATCGAGTAGCCAGGGGCGTCAGCCCTGGATCAGGACGCGAATCTACAAAATGAGCCCCGGAGAGGCGACATCAATCGAAGGATGCCGCCCCTCCGGGGTGCAAGTCGCACTTTTCAGATATTTTGTGATGTGTTCAGTTAGGGGCGGT
>CAYSFP010000027.1:0-40805 GCA_964430075.1 uncultured Planctomycetaceae bacterium
AGGACCAGGAGAAACACGAGCGTGACCAGGAACGGGGCTTGTTTGACGACGAAAAGCGAGCCAGGCCCCTCGCCTCAAACGCACTCCGCCCGCCAGGTGCAGGCGGGCGCATTGATGGTCAACCACCCGGTCCCACGGCGAGGGGATCGCTTCGCCCATGCGCTTCGAGAGCGAGAATTTCATGAGTCGCCAGCCCGAGGATAAGCCGGCCAATTCAAGCTCGCCCTCGGCGGCCTCGCCTGTCGGCGCGTAGCGTTCGAGGCCTTGCACGCCGGCGTCCGCCGCTCTACTGGTCCACTCGCCTGCGTCGCGCGCCGGACAAACGAGCAAGCCGCTCTCGCCAAGAGCCACTTTGCCCTGCGTGACGCAAGTGTTCCGCGTTTCGTCCCGAACGGCGAGCAAGAAGTCGCGACGCCGCGGACGAAACCAGAGTCCGCCACAAGAAACGCGTCCGACCCCTTCGCCGAGCAGTTGCCGGACTTCCTCCTGTGACAGCGTCGAAGCCACCGCCGAGTTCAGCGATTCCAGTCGGAGTCGAAGCTCCGCTGGTTCTCCCGCCAGAACTGACATGCAGAGTTCAACCAGACGTGGGTTCCGACTGATCTGGCGTTGCGCGAGCGATTCCCCTGAGCCATCCCATTGCGAGTAAGCCTCGGCGGCCTGCGCCACAGCAGTGCTCGCCCGCAGGCTGTCGACGAACACCGCCCTCGCGTGCTTGCTCAGCAATCGTCGCACGGGCGCATAGTCGAGCATCGCCTTGAAGACGCGTTCATCGAAGTTTCCTCTGGGCCGGAGCCCAATCTCGGTGAATACCGCGCTGAGCGCTTCGATGTCGAGATTCCGGAGCACGGCTTGTGAGTACGGCAGCTTCACGTGCCTCTGGGACTCCCAATATCCCCCATCTGGCGGAAGCTCAACACGTCCCCATCGCCCCCCCCTGAACTTCGTTGGCCCAGTGAGCCAAGCCATCGCGCCAGAGTTTTTGGTGCTGTTTGTTGAAGGCTGCGTTTGGCACCTGCCCAGCCTGGGGAAGCAGGTCATTGACTCGCTTCCACAGTTGATTGCGGCCGCTGCGGCCGGAGCGGAGCTCTTCCCCGAGGTCGAGCACGGCGAGGACTTGCAGCGCCAGCAGGCCCAGGAAATCTGGGTGTGTGTCCTTCGCGACCGCGTTGCGGGGTACCCACTGATTTTTCCTCGCCACCAGTTCCGCCTCGACCGCGCTGACGAAGTCTTGCTTCGCTTTCGCTTCATTCGACGGAGCCTGGTCTGGGTACTCTTCCTCCATCGCCTCCAGAAAAACGCCCGGTTCGACGACCAGCCGAACGACTTCACCAGCGCGCTCCTCATGAAAAAAGCGCCGTCCGAGCGCACGATTCCATTGCACGTAACGCGGGTACGCCGAGTCCAGTCGGTTCTCAGAGTGGAATGCATCGAACAATCGCATGCCGTCGGCTCCAGCGCCGGGACGCGCAAGGCGCCCTAGCTAGTCGTTGACCTTTCTCATCTGACTTGCTGCTTCACACTCTCTCTGATCCATCGGTCTCGTCACGATCCGATCGGAGCGACTTCATCACCGCAGCGACTCGTCTCTTCCGTTCCCACGCCGCCGTCTTGGGTGAAGACAAGAATGACGCGCACCTTGAACAGCGGACCGCCCCTCCCAAAGTCCAGGTGATCTCCCCTGAGTAAGGTAGCAGTCAAGTATAGGATACCCTGAATTGTCAGACGGTACTTCCGTTGGGCCTTCTTGGCACAGGGGTTTGCTCGGGGATAGCCGTAGCAGGTCACGGGCAGAATTGGGCAAGCGAGTGGCGAATTGGGTTAGGGTGACCCCGTGAAGGCTCATTCTACGTGAGATCCCGCGAGATTTGCTTAAGATTGCAGCTCGCGCTATTCTGGGCTGTCGGATCCACAAATACGCGGGTGTCTCGGGTTGGCTCGATCGAGCGACTACATCCCGCTCTACCAGGGCGACAAGGAGATGCTGCTCGCGTCGCTCGCTCATGTCCAGCGAGTCGCCGCGCAGATCATCGACGAATTGGCCGCGGTAAACGACGCAAAGCCGGAGGCCGACGAACGTCAGGTCGCCGCGAGGGCGTCGTGAGAGATAAGGTTTTCGCAAGTGAGGTCGTTTGCACGCACGCCGTCGGCCTCATCTTCATGATCACTTGTTGGGAGGCGTCTCGCCCAACATCGCCAGGAGTTCTGACGGCGTGAGAATCGCCAGATCCGGGAACCGCGTCTGAAAATCGCGTCCTTCCGGGGTCGCGCCGTCCGCGAGCGACAACAAATCCTTGTCGCGCGAGACGATCAGCTTGGCGCCGGCCGCCACCGCCAAGTCGACGTAGTGGGCGTCGTCCGGGTCCCGCAGAAACGCAAACACGCTCGGGACCGCTTCGACAAGGACGGCCGCCGTCGTCAGCTTCTCAAAGAACTCGTCAAGAATCTCGGCCGTAAGTCGGTACTTGGTGCGGATCTTCATCTCCGCCGTCAGCTCGTGAAGCTCCGCGAGCACGTACTCCGACACGAACAAATCCACTCTCCGGACTGCCGCCAGCGCAAACAGTCGTCCCGCAGGACCAGCCGGACTGATGAGCGCCTGGAAGTAGACGTTGCAGTCGAAGACGACCCGTTCGCGCTCGCTCATGGCTGAGCGGCCCGGCGCTGCCGCCGCAGGTCGTGCTTGACTTCTTCAAAGAACTCGACCGCGTCGTCTTCGGTCTCGCCGAGCTCTTGCAGCCGCTCGGCGATCGGCGCGGCGAGCTTGCGGAGTCGGGCCAACGGGTCGACGGAATCGGCCACGGCCTGGAGGACCAGTTCCTCGGGCGAGGCACCGCGCGACTTGGCGGCGTCCGCCACTTGGGCGGCGAGCGGTTCGGGGATTTCGACGTGCAGCGGCATAAAAAGACTCCTCCATCAAGTGTACGACGCGCCAAGAGACGGGGTCAAGTTCGTCCCCAGGCTCGCCGAACGGACGTTCGCAGGGGCGGCTTTTCTGTTGCGCCCTGTCCCTCGCTTGGTGCATCATAAGGGACGTTATGCGGCGGCGAGTAGTCGAAAAGGGGACTCGCCGCCAGAACGCCGTTTGATTTCCCTTTCGATGGAGGAAGATGACCAAAGACCTTGTTGCGGCCCCCTTTTGTCGAGCCTGAGTTGAGGCATTAACTTCCCATGATCGGACGTTCCGCGCCAGCGAACCTTGTTAAAGATCCATGCGTACTAGGATCGTCCCGTATCCGTAGGTCGCTAGCAGGGAATAGAGCATGGACGCTCGCACGTCTCTCTCGTCCTGGGCGCAAGGCCGCCCCGCCGCCCCGCCGCCCTGACGCTGTTCGCCGTCGAGGCGATACGTTCCGCCGATTCCGTGGGCGAGCTGGTCGACGGACTGGCGCAAGAACGCTTCTGGGCGACGCCCTTGTTGCGGTACGACGAGCGTCGTTTCTACGCCTACTACGCCGACGCCGAAGCGTTCCTGGGGGATTTGATTCGGGCAGTGATTGGCGAGGCGGACGCCGACGCGGCGCTGTTCGCGATGAAGCTCCTGCGCCGCTCGCCGACGTGGCCTCCTTCGCGCATCCAAAGATTGCTGGCACGCATTCCCGCGAAGGAGCGCGAGAAACTAACGCGGTACGGCAGAGCCAACGGGCGCGTAAGACATGAGTAAGGGATTGCCTAACAACGGCTCGAACTCAGGCGCTTCCGGCAACGGGAAGCGACGACAGCCCCAGCGCGCGCCGCAGCCCGTCTCGATTCGCTTGTGTTCCGATCTTGAGCCGAATCGCCAGCACCCTCTCGCGGAACTTCAACCCTCCATTTGCGAGGACGAACGCCGAAAACTTTTGGCGACAATTCTCGCTCGGCTGGCGGGTGGAACTATCGACGCGGAGCACGATAGGTGTACAATTGAAACCTATTCCGCTCCCCAAGTTCCCGTCGAAAACGAACCCAAGCCGGAGGGATTCGATGAAGTCGCTCAATAAGAAGCAGGCGTCAGGGCCGATCCGTATCGGCGGATACGTTCGCGTCTCCTCGCAGCGGCAGGCGACGGAGGGCGATAGCCTCACGGCCCAGCAGCACGAGATCGAACAGGAAGTCGAGATTCGGCAGCGCCGCGAGAACTGGGACGTCGAATCGCTGGAGTTCTACGTCGATGCCGGGAAGAGCGCCAAAGACCAGAACCGGCCGCAGCTTCAACGGCTGAAGCGCGACATCGCCGCCGGCAAGATCGACATCGTCATTTGCTTCAAGCTCGACCGGATCACGCGCAGCCTCAAGGACTTCGTGGACCTCTGGGCGCTGTTTGCGGAACACGACGTGGACGTGATCAGCCTGCGGGAAAAATTCGACACGTCCACGCCCACCGGCGAGGCGATGGTGCAGTTGATCATGGTTTTTGCCCAGCTTGAGCGAAAAATGACCGCCGAACGGACCTTCTCCATCATGCGCGACCGGGCGGAACGAGGACTGTGGAACGGCGGACACGTCCTTGGCTATCGCTCCAGCCCGGACGAACCGGGGCGATTGGAAATCGACGAGGAGGCCGCGGCCATGGTCCTCCAGATTTTCGACGGCTTTGAGGAACTGGGGTCGTCCGGCGCCGTCACGCGCAGGCTCAATGATCTGGGCATTCGCTATCCGAGCTACGTCACCCGCTCCGGCAAGCAACGCGGTGGAAACCATTTCGCCAAGCAGAAGGTGACGGGAATTCTCCGGAACCCCGTCTACATTGGGCAGCTTCGGTGGGGGGACGCCGTTCACGAAGGCAATCACCCGCCCATTATCAGCAACGAACAATTCGAGCGCGTCCAGGTTCAACTGGCGCAAACGGTCCAGCGGCGGATGAACCTGCGGACGGTCAAACCGCAAAGCAGCCGGCACTACCTCTTATCCGGCCTCCTGCGCTGCTCGTATGGAGCGCACATGACGGGGGCCGCCGCCCACGGGCGGAACGCCAAGCACTTTTACTATGTCTGCACGCGGCAGTCTCACGAGAACGGACGGTACTCGTGCCAAGCTCCCCGCGTGCCGGCGGAAGCTTTGGAACAAGCGGTCATCGACCGTATCCGTGAACTCGGCCGAGTCATGGAAGCCCGCGAGAAGATTGTGCAGCGGGCCGTCGAGTGCCTGGACACGGAATCCGTGAAGCTCCGGCAGGAAGACGATGTTCTTCGGCGTCAGCAGCAGAAAACCCGGGCCGACATCAATCGGCTGATCGAAGTGCTCAAGCAAATGGGCGCCGATGCACTGGACTGCGTCCGGGACGAGCTGCGGCGGTTGGATTCGGAGGAGAAGCGCTGCGCCGTCAGCTTGCCGAGATCGCCAAACGGCAGGAGCCCATGACGCGGATCGCCGAGGACGCCAAGGCGTTCATCCGGACGTGGCAAGACGTTGGCAAACTGCTCGACGCCGCCACCCACGAGGAACGCCTGCTGATCCTCCGGCACTACGTCGAGGTCGTTGAACTACACTCGACCGATCCGAAAGGCCGCTCTGGGACGTATGCCCTCCGCCTCTTCCCGGAAGTTCGCCCGGATCGGGGATTCGACCTGGGCGACGATGAACCGTTAGGCGGGCCGGACGATAGCAGCCCTTGTCCCGAAATGACAAGCAGCGACGACTCCCAGGCAGGAGACGCCGCCGCCGTGTTAACCGATTCTCGCTTGGTTCGAGTAATCGACCAAAAAGCTCCCCGAAAGGAACCTTCTTCGTTCCAGTACTCTCTTTTGCGATCACTGCAACTATCTGTACGGCCAGCAGTTACGGAGTTCGTGACCTTTTCGGTCGGGAATATCCGAAGAAGCCGACTACGGACGGCAGAACCGGTCTGCCACGTTGAAATGTTAACTCGATTGGTGAAATGTGGCCGCCGAGATCGCTCTTTTCCGTGTTAACGGCCGCGAGACTGCCACTCTGCGCCGATCTGTCTTCGCCGCCATAACGCGATTGACTCGTGCCGCGTCACAATTACCTCGCACGAATGTTGATGCAGAGACGCTGCCAAGTTCTTAACCGGCCTTTTGGTCATGCAATCGCCTCCAGATACGGCCGAAGTACTTTTTCCACACGGCAGATGCGAGCGAATTCGAGCACCGCTTGGAGCTTTGGGTAGCTGCCCAGGCAAATCGCGCTCCGCCGGGGTAGCGACGGTCAACGTTGAGCCGGGACTGTCGGGGGGTGAGGACGTCCGAGCAGAAGGCGCAGCCCATTGATTGCCACCAGCAAGGTGCTGCCTTCATGCGCGACGACTGCCAGGGTCAGCGGCATCCCGACGGTGAGCGTCACGATGACCAGAAAGAGCATCCAACCCACGCTAAAAAACGTGTTCTGGCGCACGACGCGGCGCGCCCGCTTCCCAAGATGAATGACGTAGTCTACTTTCTCGACGTCATCGCTCATGAGCACGACGTCGGACGTTTCGATGGCGACGTCCGTGCCGGCTGCGCCCATCGCGATGCCGAGGGTCGCCGTCGCCATCGCAGGGGCGTCGTTGACGCCGTCCCCGACCATCGCCACGCCGCGCGATCGCGCGGCGAGATCGCGCACCGCATCGACCTTTTCATCAGGGAGCAGTCCGGCCCGCACCTCGTCGGCGCCGACTTCGGCGGCAATAGCGCGAACGACGTCGGGATGATCGCCGGACAAGATCGTGATCCATCGAATGCCTTCATACTTGAGATGGCGGACGGTTGCCGCGGCATTGGGTTTGAGCGTATCGCCGAATGCCATGGCGCCCAACGTTTCATTGTCGGTCCCGACATAGACGACGGAACGGCCGTGAGCCGTCTGTTCTGCCATCCAGCCCGGCAGCAGCGGGCCGAGCTTGGCCTGCATCCGCTGAGCCATCTTCTGATTGCCCACCCAAGATCGCCTCCCCTCCACTTGCGCGCTGACTCCTTCTCCAGGGATAGCGATGAAATCCTCCGCCGGAGGGATGTTCTGGTTTTGCCGACGCGCCGCATCGAGAATTGCGCGTGCGAGATGGTGCTCGGCAGTGCGCTCCACCGCGGCGGCGATCCGCACTATCCCTTGCGCGCCGAAGCCGGGCGCTGGGTTAAGCCGCTCGTCAGTGAGGGCGGCTTTTCCTGGCAGATCTTGCTGGCTGACGACGTCAATCAGCTGCGGCCGACCAAGGGTCAACGTCCCAGTCTTATCGAAGGCGACCGTGTCGATGCTGCCTGCAAGATCGAGATAGGCTCCCCCTTTGAACAAGATCCCATGCCTGGCCCCGTTGGCGATGGCCGAGAGAATGGCCGATGGAGTGGCGATCACCAAGGCGCAGGGGCTGGCGACGACCAGCAACGTCATCGCGCGATACAGCGAATCCCCCCACGCCGCATCGAAGAAGGCCGGCGGAATGATCGCCGCCATTACGGTGGCGACGACGACAGCGATGGTGTACGGGTGTGCAAAGCGATCGATGAAATGCTGGGCGGGAGCGCGCCCTTCCTGCGCCTGTTCCACTAGTCGCACGATCTTGGCGAGCATGGTCTCATCGGCGGGGCGGGTCACTTCAACCACCAGCGATCCCCCCTGGGCGATCGTGCCGGCGTACACCGGGTCGCCAGGGGCCTTACGCACGGGCACGGACTCACCGGTAATGGCCGCCTGATCCACCTCGCTTCCGCCGGAATGGACCACGCCGTCGGCGCTGATCCGCTCGCCCGGACGAACCAAAATGTTCTGACCGGGCTCGAGTTCTTCCACCGGGATGCGACCGGTCTCGCGCCCTTGCTCATCCACGAGCGTCGCCAGCTTTGGCCGCAAGTCCATCAGCGCAGCGACGGCGCTACGCGTTCGTCCCATGGCGAAATGTTCGAGGGTGTTGGAGAGGCTAAACAGGAAGATGAGGACCCCGCCCTCGAACGGATTCCCGATGACCGCCGCGCCGATCGCCGCCGCGCCCATGAGAAAGTCGATCGACAGTCGGCGATGATCCCGAAGTTCCCGCCAGCCATCAATGGCGATGCGGTGGCCGCCCACCAGGTAGACAATCGCCAAAGGCAGCCAACGCCATGGCGAGGGCTCCTGCGGTAACCACTCCAACAGACCGCCGATGAACATGCCCGCCGCAACGATCAGCGTGACGCGCAGGTAATAACGAGTTTCGGCGTCCTGCTTCAGGGTGGGCTTTGAAGGCGCTGTCATAGCAGCCGAGAGTCCGGTTAGGAATGTGAAAACGTTGTGTCTCGCCTCTGCGCCTGCGTCCAGCGTGCTGCCGATGTAAGTCCTCGAGCGGAGCTGCGTGCCGCCAAACCATTCTATATCTCACCGCTGGCAACCTGCGAGGCAGGTAGCCTATTCTGGCAATGTATATCGTGACTCGATGAGACTCCGAATGAGGTTGCGAGTTTCCACGGGCTCTAAATCACTCCGTTGCTCGATGCGTTCAGCATGGTCTGCCAGATAGGTGTCTTTCACGGCTTTTCGGAACCAGCGCGAGTAGTCTCCTCGCCGTAGATGGAACATCCAAGTCTCTTCGTCGATGCCTTCGGCAATTTGAGAGAAAATGGCGAGATTGTGGGCTTTGATATTCTGTCGGTTGCACGGCCCGCGAAAGAAGAAGCTGCGGTAGCGCATGTCGCCTTCGGCGTACTTGCGGAGGTGGCGAATCCGCTCAGCGCGCCCCGGAAGAATTTGCATTGAGAACGGCGCGTCGCCACGCCGCGGAAACCAGGCCACTGCCTTCCCTTTCTCGTAACCGAGAGCATCGGGCCAAGCCAGTGGCTGGCCGATCGCTTCGGCAAACTTTCTTATTGTCTTGTCTGGCGACGGCCCGATCGCAATCGCCACGTCCACCAGCGATAATGCCATCGGAGCGAGATGGTCGGGATGCACGGTCACGAGCAACACTCCTCCCGCATTCTGCGACAAGCCTTCATCGAGATGCGACCATTCCCGCGGCAACATATGATGCGCTTCATCAAGAACGACCCAATGCGGACGGCCGGTGCGGGTCCGCATGGCTTGCAGGCTTGGATAAAGCTGACCAAAAAATGCAGGACGATCGGCCAGCGGAATGCCTAACAGATTGACGTTCAGCGTTACCCTGGGATCCTCGATGAATGCTAGAACCTCGTTCACGGTAACTGCATGGTTCTGATTGCCGAGCGTCATAACATCGGGCAATGTTCCATAGTCGCCTTCGGGATCAATGATGCAAACCTGATATTGTTGTTTCATAAGCCGCTCGACGATGCCGGCCGTAACGGTGGATTTGCCGGTTCCAGACGGCCCGGCGATTAGAATGTTGTGTCCATACGGAGACACAGTGGCGGCCGCACCATCTGCGTGGAGTCCAATGGGAAAGAGGTGCTTCTGGATCTGCCCTTGCAAATGGGAGAAGTCAGTAGCTATTAAATCATCGATGAGTTCTGCTAGCCCTGCCCCATTTTCGCGACGGGCAACGATCGAGGCGATCGCTCGAATGGAAGGGACGGCGTTCGCCACCGTGGCGGCGCATTCACTTCGATGCAGAAAGGAATGGTCGTTCTCCGAATCTCCAATGGCGACAACCTCGTGCGGCGATAATCCTAGTTTTCGAAGCGCATAGGTCATGCCCGTCGCCTTGTTCACACCCGGAGGCAATGCCATGACAGCCGCACGATTAAACACGATATGGACCTCGAGACCCGTCTCCTTAACCACCTGCAACATCGTGCTGTGGTGCGGGTCCCAAGTAGCGACAATGACTTGGCCGACCTCCAGGGGATGGACCCCCAAGTCCCTCAACCTTTCCTTGAATCTCGGGGGAAGCGGCTCCGCTAGAAGCGTCTGCTGGCGAGTCCGGGGTTCATAGGCGACGGCGCCGTTCTCCGCAACGACGTAATCGAAAAGCAAGAGATTCGGGCAACTCTGCTGAAGACTTTCCAAAGTTCGCCCGGTAACAAGTACAGCACGCCGGCCGGAGGCTCGCAGTCGCTCGATCGCTGCCATGGCGACGTCTGAGACGCGCCCATGCGAGGCGATAACTCCATCGAAGTCCGCCGCAATTGCCAGATAGCGCATCGCCAGTTATAGCCCCCCAGATCCTTCTTGATCTGATAGATTTTCGTGTCGAAGCACTGATAGCGCACTTCGAACCACCAGCTCGAAATCGTCTCCAGTGTTGATCGTCTTCGTTCGCGACCTTGTTTCTGGACCAATTGCCTCCCAAGTCTCAACGGCGTTAACGTAAATGGACCAGTCTGCGTCTGAAGCGTCGCCGCTGCGCTGGGCCAGCCGTGTTCGCACGATCTCAGGATGAGTCTCACACAGCAGAAAAACTGTCGGTACGCCCAACCTTCGCCCTGAATTCAAGAATAAGCGTCTTTGGTCTTCCTGGCGGAAGTTGGCGTCTACCAGGACGCGTTCGCCGTTGAACAGCAATTCCTCAGATTGCCGCAGACATTCCGCATACGTGCGCTTCGTCCACTCGGCCGTGTAAATGCCTTGGCCAAAGCTTGAACGGCATTCGTCGCTGCCGACGCCGGCCAGTTGCTTCCGCACAACGTCCGACCGTATCACGCGAAACCCTGCCTGCTGGGCCAGTGCATTGGCCAGCGTCGACTTACCTGTTCCCGGCAAGCCGCCGACAAGGATGAGACACGGCTTCCGTCTGGGCGCCTCCAATTCCCCCAGTGCAAGTAGCCAGGAACCCTTCGCCTTGGTGTGCGCCAAGGCGCGGTCGTGCTCAGACATCTCCGGCCGGGCGAGCTTCAAGCCCTCCACTTTGCCGCGGACTGCTGCGCGGTAGGCGACATAGAAGGGGAGTAGCGCGCGACCCTCATCATCCTGAGAGGCGGAAAAATACTCCTCCGCAAACGCTTGTGCCAAGTCGCGGCGACCCAGATACACCAAGCCCATAAACAGAAACGCCAAGTCCGAAACCGGATCAGCAAAACGGTAGCGCTCGCTAAACTCAATGCAGTCAAGGACGATCAAGTCGCCGGGCGGCGCCTGCTTTGGAAAATGATAGACATGCCCCAGGCGCAGATCGCCGTGAGTGTCCCGAGGCACATTGCATTCGGCTCGCCGCTCGATTAGAGGTTGATAGCGAGCTAGGGATTCTTCCATGAGCGTCTGCGCACGCTCGAAGACCGATTTGCTCACAGTCGTCTCGACCTGTGCGCCTGACTGCTCGAAATTTTCGCGGGCATTCTGGGCGACAACAGAAAACCGACCATATTCGGCGATGTGCGGCCCCGACTCAGCTTGCGCGTGAAAGGCGGCAATCCGACGCGCCAGCCGCTGGAGAACTTCGGCGTCAACCTCACCCTTGCTCAGTAAGTTCTGAAGGGTGGCCTCGTCAGGCAATCGCCGCATCTTCACAGCCCACTCGACGACTTCGCCCTCCCCTTCCAATTCCAGTTGTGCATCGCGACGAGTCACGGGCACGACGCCGAGGTAGACGTCGGGAGCCAAGCGGCGGTTGAGACGGACCTCCTCGTCGCAGTAATGCCGGCGCTTAGTCAGCGAGGCAAAGTCGACGAACCCGTAGTTGACGGGCTTCTTGATTTTGTAGACGTAGTCGCCGGCCAGGAAGACGACTGAAATGTGCGTTTGACGCACTTCCACGGTTTCCGCCGGATCAGGGTAAACCGCGGGGTCCGAAAGGCATTCTATCAACTGGGCCAAATCCATTTTGAGCGACCCTCTGTTGCGCCACGTCCACATGTCAATCTTCTGCCGAAACCACCTCGCCCACAGGCCGGTACACTAACACCGCAGTGGTCGCGCCGCGCAGCACTTTGTCAGCCACGCTTCCAACAAGCAACCGCGTTGGACCACCTCGACCGTGCGTGGCGAGGGCGATTAGGTCGACCCCGTGGGCAGAAGCGTCCTCAAGGATTGCCGCCGCGGGTCGACTATGCGAAATCACTCGCGTCTGTACATTCAATGAACGTTGTCGCAGCTGCTCCGCTAGCTGATTCAGATAGTCCTCAGCGCGCTGCCGCTCATGACGGTCCATTTCCTGAAGTTGCACATGTAACCCCGGGCGCAGGCCGCTCACTCTGCCGCTATCGGGAACATCGCTATCAGCAGCAATCTGCTGGACGACTCGCAGCAACGTCACTTCGGCCTTTGTCACCGCAGCAAGGGCCGTTGCCGGCTCAAGAATTTGTTCGGCGAGTTGCGACCCGTCAAGCGGGATTAGCATCCGCCCAAACTCAGGCTCCTGATTCAAGTCGGCTTCGGATTCCCCGGGCCGCACGAACAACACCGGAATCTGTGATTGACGAACCAGAGCATCCGCCACGCTTCCCAACACAAATCGGGCCATGGCGCCGCGACCCTGCGTCGTCATAACTATCAAGTCGACGCCCGAATCCATAGCGTGACAATTGATCGCGTCCGCCGCACGCCCATCCAATTGGACTGAACTCAGGGCGGCCTTAGTCACCGCGGAGAGTCGCTGAATCGTTCCATCGCAGTACGCTTTCATTCCCTCGCGCACCTCGCGATCCAGGAGTGCATCGTACAATCCACCTTCGCCATAAACGCCCCACATCGGCGCATGGACGTGAACAATCGTAAGTGCCGCCTCGAAGCGGCGGGCTAGGCTTACGGCCGTTGGAAGTGCATGTTCGGCGGCCTTCGAGCCGTCGAGGGGGACAAGAATCGATTCATACATTTTCCTGCCTCCAGTATCTCGCGTCATAGTCCGTGCAATTCGCTATTTTCGGCCCTTCCTCAGGCGTCACTCGAAACGGAGTTTGCCGCGTCCTGGCTCTTCCATCCGCTTAGTTCGCTTCGTATGGCTGCCTTCGGAAGATCGCAAATACAACGAGCACGGCAACCGCAACGGTAGCAAGCAGCACCGCCCCGGATGACGGCATGGCGAGCCACTTGAGCGATTCCTTGGCTGCTGACGTGCCCCCAAGCGCAGGCGCGCGAAATCCCGCCCAGAGCCAGTACTGAATAACCTAGTCCGCCGGCGCCGAGGCCGAGGCTGATGATGCGCGTAATGCCGCCTGAGGCGCCAAGTAGGGCAACGAGCAACGTTAAGCCGAGAGCCGTCGTGCCGAGGCCGCCGGCATGCAGATGCGCCCGCTGCATGTAGACCCACGACTTATCGAGGACAGGTTGCATGGCAGCATCGTCTCCATGATAAATGGCATCTCGCACTTCGACGGCGGACGCGCTCAGCCGCGACTTGATGGCTTCTTCATCAAGGCCGAAAACGATGCCAAGGCCAAAACCAAACAGTAGCGTTAATATCGCGAACAACAGGCCGGGGAGAGCAGGGCGCAGGCCATGCGCGATGCCAAATGCGAAACCCTGTGATGAGTTCATATGGCATTCCTTTATAGAATTGGTAGTCCGGCAGGCTCGGGCCTAAGTCCGCACCTTTAATTTGAGGTATTCACCGATCAAAACCGAGGCTGGATAAAGTACTTCCTCTTCCGTCTTCACGTGCTGTTTCAATGCCGCTGCGAACTGGCGGACGTGCGGCTGGTTTTCCTTCTGCGACGCCGCGGACAGAGAATCGAGTGCTGCAACGATCGCTTCGTGTTCCTTTAACATTTCAGGAAGTTGGCGCTTTAATTCAACTGTCAGCTTCACGAACTCTCCCATCTCCTGTGTCACGCGACCATTGGCAAGATCTGTCAGCAGACCAAGCGGTGGCAGCGCAAGTTTTTCTTCCTTAATAAAGTGCGGGTGCAGCAGGTTCGCGACTACGCGAGCAGCTGTCCCGGTTTCTCCGCCGGCCTTTGTGGCTTGGACCAAATCCTCATGCAGCTTGTCATGTTCCGCTTTGAGTGATTGCGGAATCTCGTAGCCATTGTTGGTCGAATGGCCGTGCGTCTCCGGCTCAGCTGCCTGGGCGGAAGACGACAAGCCAGTTGCGCTAGCTGTAGTCGCCAGTACAGAAAGTGCGACCCGACGATTAAATTGTTTCATCGTGGAACTCCTTCTTTCGAGTAGCTACGTGAGAACAAGCCGCGAAAAAATGCTTTCAGTTCTTCCTCCAGTCGCCTCCAGTGATCAAGACCGCACGACGATCGGAAGCACGGAGACGGCCAACCGCCTTGATGCCGGCGTCGGTGGGACGTCCGTCGGTGGAGATGATGCCGTCGTAATCACTAACTATATCCACAAGTGTCCCACATCTGCCTCTGGGAACAACTTGCATAGCGCTTCACTGTTACGGTGTGATTGCCACCTTGAGTACGCCATCTCGCTGGTTGGCAAACAGGTCGTAGGCGTCCTCGATCTGGTCGAGCGTGAATCGGTGGGTGACGAGCGGACGCAAGTCGGCCCGCCCCGATTCTACGACATTCATCAAACGGCGCATGCGTTCTTTCCCTCCGGGGCACAATGTCGTCACCAGCGTGTGGTCGCCCAGACCGGCGGCGAACGCATCGGGCGGCAGTGTCAGCTTGCCTGAATAGACGCCTAGACTGGAAAGCACCCCGCCGGGCCTGAGGACGCGCAGGCAGCTTTCCAAGGTTGGTTGAGTGCCGAGCGCCTCGATGGCAACGTCGACTCCGCGACCGTCGGTGGCATCCAGGATGACCGTTACCGGATCCTGTTCCTTGAAGTTGATTGCCAGGTCAGCGCCCAAAGTACGAGAGACGGTGAGGCGCTCATTCAAGCCGTCGACGGTGAAGACCGACGTGGCGCCGCATATCCTGGCGCCCACGGTGGCGCACATACCGATCGGCCCCTGGGCGAAAATGGCGACGGAATCGCCGATGCGGACACCTCCGCGCTCCGCCCCCGCAAACCCGGTGCTCATGATGTCGGGGCACATCAGCACCTGTTCGTCGCTCAGCCCCTCCGGTATGAGCGACAAGTTAGCCGTGGCATCCGGAATTAGCACATATTCCGCCTGACAGCCGTCGATCGTGTTGCCCAGCCGCCAACCGCCCGCCGCCTTTCCGCCGCACTGCGAATGATTGCCGTTTAAGCAAAAGTGACATTGGCCACAGGGCGTGATGGCGCCGGCAATCACGCGTTGGCCGACCTCATAACCGGTCACCGCGGAACCGAGCTGTTCGACGACGCCCACCGGCTCATGCCCAACGGTAAGTCCTCGCACCACGGGATATTCTCCTTTGAGAATATGGATGTCCGTGCCACAGATGGTTGTCGTCGTGACGCGGATAAGCGCCTCGCGCGGGCCGACTTGTGGAATCGGCTTGTCCTCCAACACAATTCGGCCGGGTTCAGCAAAAACGGCGGCTTTCATCGCCAGTGTCTCCTAGGTACAGTCCGACAGCTCCGTAGGATAGTCTGGCCCAAATGCGATCCCAGTGGCGAGACGATATGGTCAGGTGTTATCCAGCAGGCAGAGGCTTCGGCAAATGGTTCGCCATCTCGCGCTGCCTCTGCCTGTCGATAAAGTTGCGATTCCGGCACAACGGCGACTCATCTTTGGCGACTCATCTTTTCTTGTTCATTCTAACCAACTTCCGGTTCCGCTTCGCCTGTTCTTCGAGTTCGTTGAGAATAGTGTCGCAGACTAGATGACAAATTCTCTGGACGATCGGATCGTCCAAGCGGTAAAGGGAATTCAGGCCCTCCTTGCGGCGAGCGACAAGTCCTGCCTCGGCGAGCTGCTTCAAATGCTTGGAAACGTTGGCCTGCGTACTGCCCGCCTGTTCGACGATCTGCGTGACGCTGAGTTCTCCCGATACCATCAAGGCGCGCAGGATGATCAGCCGGGTCGGTTCGGACAGCATTCGGAACTTCTCGGCCATTATCGACAGCACTAAATCAGGGATTTCTCTGGGCATCAGCGTCCTCGGTTCTTGGCTCCATTCACGGCTCTTTCTCCGAGCGAGATTCATTCTATATTCCGCACGCAAACGTCTGACAAGCAGTTCTGAGCGGCGCGGCATTTGCTTGTATGGTTATGCAGTTAAATGATGCTATACAATTCGCCTGAAAGGGGAGGCCTGTGATGATTCCAGCAACGGCTGAGCGAGTGGCGCCTGGACCAGGAGTGGGACATTGAGCCGTTTTTCTGGGGCGTGCGGTGCCGCAGCGACAGGATCATTACAAGGCAAGAGGGTCAACCTAGGCGGTAAACACTTCACTTTCAGCAAGAAGGAGCGATTCGATTATGCAAACCATGAAGATCAACGATCAGGTCTCAGTTGGACCCCAACCGTCGGAAGAAGAACTTCAGAAGCTCGGGCAGCAGGGATTCAAGTCCGTCGTGAACTTCCGCACGGAAGGCGAGGAGGAACAGCCACTCTCGCCGAAGACGGAAGGCCAGAAGGTCAAGGCCGCAGGCATGGAGTACCTGCACGTTCCAGTTTCCATGAAGGCGATGGGGCCGGAACTGGTCGATCAATTTCGGGAAAAGTTTCCCAATCTACCCAAGCCAGTGTTCGCGCACTGTAAGAGCGGCAAGCGGGCCGGGGCGATGGTGATGATGGACGTAGCCGTCGAGCAAGGCATGACCGGCGACCAAACGCTCCAGCAGGCCAAGCAAATGGGCTTCGAGTGCGATCAGCCGGAACTGGAACAATTCGTCCGTCAGTACGTCGATTCGCGCGCCCAGCCGAAGTGACGGCTATCCTGAAAAGGAATTCCAATGACGGGAGGCCCGATCATTTCGCTGGCGTTGGCCGTATTGATCGGTCTGACGCTCGGAGCCTTGGGCGGAGGAGGATCTGTCCTCACACTGCCGATTTTTGTCTTTGTGGCGGGGATTCCGGCTCAGGAGGCGGTGGCGATGTCGATGGTCGTCGTCGGCGGGACGAGCATGTTGGGCGCGGCGTTGCATTGGTGGAACGGAAGCTTCCATAAGAAGGCGGCGCTGCTGTTCGCGACGACCGGCATAATTGGGGCGTATGGCGGCTCGTTCCTGACGCACATGGTATCCCAGCGAGCGCTGCTGGGAATCTTTGCGGCGTTGATGCTGGTAACTGGCATCGCAATGGTACGTAGGCGCTCCGAGAAGAAAGACCAGCGGCGATGTCGCTTTTGGCCGTGCCTCTTGGTCGGGGCCGCCGTGGGCGTTCTGACTGGCTTTCTCGGCGTGGGCGGCGGATTTCTGATCGTCCCGGCGCTGGTGCTATTTGCAGGGATCGAAACCAAAGCCGCTGTGGGATCGTCGCTGGCGATTATCGCGCTGAATGCCGTTGGCGGTATGGTCGGCCAGATGCAACAAGTTTCGCTCAATTGGTGGCTCACTCTGAGCTTTCTCGGGCTGGCACTGGTCGGCATGTTCGGCGGCTTGTACATCGCGGAAAAGGTTCCCAGCGAATTGCTCTCCAAAGGCTTTGGCTGGTTCGTCGTCGTGCTGGCCCTAGTGATCGGCGGCTTGGCAGCGGCTGGAACTCGCACGGCATCGCTTACCTGACAGGAGAAGTTCATGCTTCTACACCAACGCTTCATTCCTGGCCTGGCCATCGCCTCGTACATCGTCGGTGACGAGAAAAGCGGCGACGCCGCCGTGATCGACCCAACAAGGGATGTAGACGAGTACATCCAGTTCGCCAAGAACCATGACCTGCACATCAAACACATCATCGAAACCCACGTCCATGCAGACTTCGTTTGCGGCTCCAAGGAACTCAGGGCCCGCCTGGACGACGAGCCTACGATTCACTGCTCGTCATACGGCGGCAAGGATTGGACACAGCCTTACCCCGATCAGCTTGTCAAAGAGGGCGACTCGGTGGAGTTCGGCAGCGTCCGTCTCGGCTTCCAGCACACGCCCGGCCACACGCCCGAACACATCTCCGTGTTGCTGTACGATAAGTCCCGCAGCGCTGAGACGCCGTGGGTGATGTTTACCGGCGACTTTCTCTTCGTCGGAGACGTAGGCCGCCCGGATCTGTTGGGCGAGGAGGCCAAGCAACAATTGGCCCACGACCTCTACCAGAGCGTGTTTGAGCGGATCACCAATTTGCCAGACATCACGGAAATCTTTCCGGCCCACGGCGCCGGCTCGCTCTGCGGCAAGGCCATTGGCTCTCGCCGGTCATCGACGCTCGGCTACGAACGGCTGTACAACGGCGCGCTGAAGAAGAAGCCGGAAGAACAGTGGGTCCACGACCTGCTGGAAGACATGCCGCTTTCGCCGCCGTATTTCAAACGCATGAAAAAAGTCAACAAGGAAGGCCCGCAGCTCATTGGGCCGAAACTCCCAGGGCTGAAGCGCTGGTCGGCGACAACTGTTTACGAGCGGGTCTGCGACGAGTGCCTGATTCTCGATACCCGCCACAAGGGAGCTTTCGCCGCTTCGCACATTGCCGACGCCATCAACATTCCTTACGGCCATAATTTGCCAACTTGGGCAGGGTGGGTGTTGCCATACGACCGCCCAATCTTGCTCGTCGTCGAACAGCCCTTCCAGGTCGAGGAGACCATTACCCATTTGATGCGCGTCGGCTTCGACGATGTGCAGGGCTACCTGGAAGGCGGGATGGACGCCTGGGAGACGACCGGGCTGCCCCTGGTCACGCTTTCCACGCTTTCGGTCCACGACCTGAAGCGGAGACTCGACCAAAAGGACAAGTTGACAGTCCTGGACGTGCGCACCGAAAGCGAGTGGAACGCTGGTCACATCGACGGTGCGATCCATATCCACGGCGGCAAACTTCAGGATCACTTTGGGGAAGTTCCTCGTGATAATCCGGTGGCCGTTGTCTGCGGCTCCGGTTATCGAGCCTCCATCGCTGCCTCGTTTCTGCAACGCGAGGGTTACGAAGATGTTTCTAATGTCGTTGGCGGCATGTCAGCTTGGAAAGCGGCTAAGTTGCCGACTGCATAGGACGCACGGGTTAACCGTGCGATTCGGCCTGGAACTTCAATTTTTGGGCGCCCGGCTTGCTCCTGATTAGAGTCGACTGGTTAATGTTTGTTCCAAGGACGACGCGACCATGGCCCAAGCAAGCGGAACAATTGCCCGTGAGTAGCGCCGTTTTTTGTGTTTGAAGGAGGACTACGAAATGGCTCATGAGAAATACACCTCGTGCATCGAAGCCTGCGTCAGATGTGCGCAAGAATGCGAACACTGCGCCGACGCCTGCCTGGGCGAGCAGGACGTGAAGTCAATGGCCGAGTGCATCCGGCTGGACCGGGACTGCGCCGAATTCTGCTGGGCGGCCGCAGCCTGGATGAGCCGCGGTTCGCAATTCGCCATCGAACTGTGCCGCCTCTGTGCTGAGGTCTGTGACGCTTGCGGTACGGAATGCAAGAAGCACAAACATGACCATTGCCAGCGTTGCGCCGAAGCGTGCCTGAAGTGTGCAGAGGAATGCCGGAAGATGGCAGGAGCGGGCGTGTAGGCCCACAACTTCTCATCCGTTGCACGAACGAATGCGCGAAGAATGGTTGATACTGGCCGCCTGATTAGATGTTATTGGGCAAGAAGAAGCCCCTCTCGAATCTGCTGCATTTGCTCACGGCTGTATTCGAGGTGGCGACGCTCAGCCACTTCCTCCGGGGCGTATAGCGCAGCGTCGGCAGGAAGCCGCTCACGATTACCCCAACTCACCAGCATGAAGTTAAGAGTAGCAGCGATTTCCTCGTCGGACAGGCGATCCTTGTAGATCGGATGCTTCCCGTCATAAATGGCATCGTCAACGTGAATGCGTCCTTCGAGTCCGAACAAGATGAAGTCGATGAGATACGCGCGTCCGCCATCCGCGCGAAAGAGGTTCGGCACATGCTCTCGTAGCGGCGGCACACGGCGTGTGGTCTCCCCTTCGCCGTGACACGACGCGCAACTCGACGGGTACGTGCGCTGACCAATCGTCTCCCAGTCAAACGTATCGCCACCCTCGTCAACGCTAATACGTTGAGCTGCGTCATCTGCCCCAGGCATAGAACTTTTCCGGCTGCCGATCCATGCGAATAAGATCGCCGCGGCGAGCAGGAGTAAGCCAAGTGCAACGACGACTTCGTTGGTATACGTCCGACTCATCGATATCTTCTCGCGCCGAAGTTGTTACACCAGATCAAATCGCTCGTAGTGAATGCGCTGCTGCGGCACGCCCGCTTCTTTCAGGAACTTCTCGACGTTGGCGATCATCGGAGCGGGTCCGCAGATCAATGCGTCACGGCTGATGCGTTCTTTCGGCCAGTAACTGGCAAGCAACTCCCTTGTCACAATCCCTACCTCGCCGTCCCATGGCTCAGGAGGTTCTTCGAGTACGAAGACTATTCGCAGATTGAACCGTTCCGTTTGTTGGGAAAGCATGTTGAGCTCTTCGCGGAAAGCGAGCTGATCGCTTCGCTTGGCTGCGTAAATCAGCAGAATCGGCCGGCAGTCGTTGCGGTCCGCCATCGTTCGAATCATGCTCATGATTGGCACGACGCCAATTCCGCCGGCGATGAAGACATAGCCTGCCGATGGAATCCGATCAATGGAAAACGATCCATGAGGGCCATCGACGAACACTTTCACGTCGCGATCCGTCTGCGGGAGGCGATTGGTGAAATCGCCCACCTGCTTGATTCCAAACTCCAAACGCCCGACGCTCTCAGCGCTCGAGGAGAATGAAAACGGATGTTCGTCGATACTAAAGGGGTGTCCGAACTTCAGCCAAGCAAACTGACCTGGCTCAATACAAATGCCGTCGTGCCCAATCGGCTCGATTACCAGCGACCAGGTTTTTTCTGCCTCTGGCTTGATGTCCAAGATCCGATACGGGCTACGCTTTTGCAGCAACGGTTTGATCAGGCGCGGGTAAATGAGCGCCGCCGCCCCTAGGCTGGCCAGTGCAATCCAGAACCACAGTTTCCAGCCTGCCTGCACATAGGGGCCGGCAAGTGCAAGATGTAGTACGGCAAGCCCGACGCCAAACAATGCAAGCAGCCGATGACTGATGCGCCAAACTTCGTAGGACAGACGGAGTCGTCGACGGAAAAAGGAGAGCGGCACAATCGCAACCAGCGCGATCGCAGTCCAAACGCCGCTACGGCTGGCCCCAGTGCCGCCCACTGGATTCAGCATGGGGAGGATCGCGGGGTTCTGAAATATAAGAATGACTGGATGTAACACCACAGCCAGCACCGCCAAGGTTCCGATCTGGCGGTGGTAGTACATGATTGCGTCGATCCCATAGGGAGCCGTCAGGCGTCGGAAGCGAGCTATTAAGGGGAATTGCAGGATAATTTGCATTAGCCCGATAAACCCTAGGGCAATTGAAAACTCGATCCAGAAGCTCCGTCCCGCTGGCGTATCGCCAAGTTGCATGAGGAACAGTGAGCCGACTACCACGAATAGGTAGAGTACGACCCAGAAGATTGCAACCAGCATCTGAGGCATCGCTAGGACCTTTTCCAACACATCAACAACTTCGCCAGGCTGATTTTACCCATTTGTGAGTTGGGTTTCCCGGTAGGCGACGCATGTGGCATCTGCGAACGGCGCGCCACTACTGGCGATCTGCACTGGAGTCTTGTAAACGAGTCGTCGGGTTTGCGGTCCCAACGGATGGGGCGGCGCAGTTCGGCGACCGACAGGTGATTCACCGGTTAATCAACTGCGCAACGTATCGCGGCGTAGCTAAAGGGGCAACCTCGCCGATGCCAACGGGCTTCTCTTCGCACCAATTCTCTAATCTAAGAAGTCTGCCGCCGGTGCGCGACAAAGAGCCCGCACTGGTGCGGTGGATTGGGATCGACGTGAGCCACATGAGTCGCGGCAAGCGTTTCAACCAATCGCTGCTTGTGCCGCCGGGCGTGCCATTCGCCGCGAATCCAGCCGATCTGGGGTAGGCGGCCGCTCTCGGAGAGCGATTCGAGGATGGTGTACTCGGCGCCCTCGCAGTCCAGCTTCAAGAGATGGACGTCGTCGACGCCGAAGGCGTGGAATTGCTCCCACAACTCGTCGGAAGTAATCGCGTGGACGCGGATGCCGAAGTCGCCGTATCGCGGGTCGAGGTCGTTCCAGAGTTCGACGACGTATTCGCCGACGCGGCTGTTGGAGACGGCCGAGGCCAGGAGGCACTGACCAGTCTCAGCAGCGATCGCGGCGTTGATCCGCAGCAGTTGCGATTCGGGGATGTGGGCCGTGTTGCGCTCCAAGAGCCCAAAGCTCTCCGGGTGCGGCTCAACCGCGACGATCTTCGCTTCCGGCCACCACTCATGGCACAACACCGTGAAGCTGCCGACGTGCGCGCCGACGTCGACGATCGTGCGAACGTCGTGCTTACGCAGTTCGCGGATCTGGTACTCGTCCTGGAAGACGGCGTTGGCGTACTGGGCACTGGCGGGTTCGATGTAGAAGTCTCGCCCGAACGCCTGAAAACATCCTGCATGGCTCATCGTTATCGCCCTCCTTCCACTGGCAAGAGTTCAATCGGCATCTGCTCATGCTCGAGCCAGCGGCCGTGCCACGCGCCGTCGGCCCCCTGTGTGAGATGACAGGTCGGCCGATCGAACCGGCTGATCGTGAGAAGCTCCTGGCCGTCGGCGTGGTTGACCGACCAGCGCCGCTCGCATTCGTCGGCGCCGTCGCCCACCAGCCCATGGGCGTCGAGTACGATCTCCCGCTCGTCGTACCCAACGCGGCGATAGGTGAGTCGCCGTCCGACGAGCCCATCGATCGTCTGCTGTTCGGCCGCCGTTGGCGCCGGGTTGTTCCACAGCACGCCGTCCCACTTCGTCTTGAGGTCGGCGATCAGATCGAAGCAGACCTGCTCGTTTCGGAGCGAGTCGTTGAACCGGTTGCCAGCGAACTTCCACTTATCCTGGCAGCGATGCTGAAAGACGATGTCGCCGCGATGGTCGTACTGGACGATCGTGTGGACGTCCCACCCCGGGCCGGCAGAAGGCATTGCGTATTCAGTCTCCAGCTTTCGCCATCCCAGGTGGAAGCATTCCTTGTCGCCGTAGACGTGCTTGAAGACGAAGTCGGAGTGCTCGGCGTACCAGAGCGACATCCGCAGTTCGTTGGCGCAGCGGCGCTTGTCGATGAGATATTGCCCCGATTCGAAGGCCCGTTCGTGCTCAGCCCGCTCGGTCATGTGGTCCATGCCGAAGATCTGCCAGATGTCGGCCTTGAGCGTCCAGCATGCGTAGTCGGGCCAGAAGACGGCGCCGGTCCGCAGGTACTCGGGCTCGTCGAACAGGTAAGTCGGATCGCGGACAACTCCGTTGTCGGCGTCGAGGAACAATACCTCGGCGAAGGGCGAATGAAGCGCGGCGTAGGGCTTCAACTCCCAACCACACAGAATGCGACAGGGATGTTCGCGCTCGAACTTCCGGGCATCAACGCACTCGACCCCCAGCGGCGCTAGCAGCCGCTTCATGTACGGGTCGCATTCGTTGTCGCCCATGTACCAGAGCTGAATTGGCAACTCGCACTCGAAGCGGCGGATGAGATTGACGTTCACCCAGACACTCGGGAAGTACTTCAGGCCTCCGCCGGCGATGACGATGCCGCGCTCCTGCGGATACGCCTCGCGATTGGGGGTGAGCGCGTCGACGAACCGGTCGGCTAACTGCCGGTGGGCTTCGATCGTGTTCTCCCAGGTCGCCCAGCCGCAGGGCCAGGGGCCGGGCGGCGCCGCGTCGATGAGGCGGATCATCTCGTCGACCGGCATCCGGTCGGTGGCCGCGGCGCAGTGCGTCGGTCGGGCCAGTTCGAGCGAGGCGTCGAGCATGGAGGTTGTCATAGAGGCTCCCAACTGATGTCGTAGCGCCAATAAGCGCCGGTGTGATAGAGCTCGTCGACCGTGCTGGCCGACAGTTCGATGAGGTGATCGCCGACGTCGAGGTCAATCGAGCCGTCAGCGTTGGCTTGGCGCATCGCGCATTGCCCCTGCTCACCGTAAGAACCGCCGGCGCAGATGATGCCGCCGTCGACGCGGGCGTCGGCCAGTTCGTAGCCGGCGTTGTGGGTCTCGACGTTGCCGCTCATGCGAACGGTGAGTCGCGACGGCGCCGCAAGACAGACTCGGCGCGAAGCGTAACCCGACTGGACGTTGGCGTTCTCGCCGCCGCAGTTTTCGGACGTCTCGAAGCTGATCCGCAGCACCCAGCCGCCGCCACTCCAACTGGCGCCGCCGGAAGCGGACATCTGCCAGCCTTCGTCGGGGCAGGAGTTCGACGGGCCGCTGTCGCCAGAGGAGCCGCCGTCGTCGCCGGAGGAACCGTCGCCCGATCCATTGCCGGATGAGCCACCGCCGGAACCATCGCCAGAAGAGCCTCCGCCGCTGGAACCGCCTCCGCCGCCACTCGATCCTCCGCCTCCCGAACCGCCTCCTCCACTCGAGCCGCCACCGCCGCTTGATCCGCCGCCGCCGGAACCTGAACCGCCGCTGCCTCCCGAACCGCCACTTCCACCGGAGCCGCCCGATGCGCCGCTACCGCCAGGTCCGCTACCTGACCCGCCGCTTTGCGATCCGCTTGCGCCCGAGGGGCCGAGCGATCCACCGCTCACGGAGCCACCACTCCCTGAAACACCGCCGCTTGATCCGGCGCCGCTTGAACCCAAGCCCGATGAGCCGGCCGACGCGCCGCTCGATCCTGAGTACCCGGAGTACCCGCTGTAGCCTGAGTAACCCGAGTAACCCGAGGAGCCGCTGTACCCACTCGACCCGCTGTAGCCCGAGCTCCCCGAGGAGCCGCTTGAACCGGAGCCGCCAGCGCCTGAACCTGAACCAACCGAGCCGCTGCCTGAATGCGAACCGGAGCCTGAACCGCCGGAGACGCCGCCGCTCTGCGATCCCGACGCGCCGCTGCCCGACCCCGAACTGCCGGAGGATCCACTGCTGCCGCTGGAGCCCGAGCTGCCCGACGAACCGCTTGACGACTCATGACCGCAGCAACCGAGCCCGTAGAGAGGAAGACCTGCGCCATCCATGCCGAGGTAGCGCATCAGAAAGCGACCGATCCGCGGAAACTCGCAACGGGAGAATCCATACAAGGGCATGCCCCCCTGCATCCCGAGATAGCGCATCAGCGACCGGCCAACCTGACCTTCGTCAGGCGTGCGGCAGCCGTAGCCGTAGAGGGGCAGCCCCCCATCAGTCGCCAGATGTTTCGCCAAGTAACGACGAGGTCCGTTCATCAATTGATGTCCATCGCCTTACAGGGAAACAGCGTCACCCACCCGCCGCCGACGAACTTCTGGACCAGCCCCGGAAACATGCCGCCGGCGTCGGGGATGTTGCTGGTCACCAGCACGTGGGCCTCGTAGTCGCCGTCATCGATCCGCACGACGGCCCATCGCACCAGTCCGCCGCTCGGCTCGACCCACAGCACTCGCGCCGAGCCGTGCGGCACGTTGTGCAATACTTCGCTGGAGCCAGGCCAAATCTCGGCGTGGTCGTAGATCACCGATCCATTGAGGAACAGCTTCACCGGCATCACGCCGGCCACCGCGGCCAAGCCGATCTTGCCGGGAGCAAGTGGCTCGAGCAGCACGCCGAAGCGTCCCTCGTAGCCGGCGGCCGGAAGCACGCCGCTGAAGGTCGTCTGCCGAAGAAACTCTTGTTCGTTCGCCGCCGGCGAGACGATTGGCGCATCGAGCGCGACGATAGAGAACCGCTCGCGATTGGCGCCAGTGTTGTTCTTCACCTTGGCCAGGGTCGTCTGCCGCAGGGCGCCTTGCGCTTCGGTGCCGAGGGTGTGCTGCGAGCGCGTCGACCGCACGGCGTCGACAAACGCGTTGTACGCCTCGGCCGGGATGCGAAGCTGCTCGCCCGATTGCACCTTTTTGAGGGGATCGCCCGCCATCTATGCTCCGATCCCCAAGGCTGCGAAGTTGCCCAGTTCGTAGACCCGCTCGACGTAGGCGGCGATCGGCTGCTTTACCAGCACATTGGCATCCTCGGCATCGGCGTAGCGAACCCAGAGGTACTCCCAGCCCTGTTTGGCGATGCCGGAGATTGGTCCGACGGCGAGGCTGGTCACGTTGGGACTGGCGGCGAAGCGATAGGTGATCTCCCAGTCCTCCGTGCCCCGTTTGGCGCCGCTGGCGCCGAGGAACAACACCTCGCCGGCGGCGAAACCTTTGAACACGCCGTTGTTCACCCGTCCGGTGAGCTGAAACAGCGCCAGCTTGTAGGCGCCGGTCACGGCGCTGTCAGGAAGGTAATGCGTCTCGGTGAAGTTGTAGACCGGAACAGTGACATCGGTCCCTTCGACCGAATCGCCAGTGACGCCGATCGCGCCTTGGCAATCAGGAGCGGTTCCTGAGGGGGCGTACTTGTTAACCGTTGAAAGCGACTGCGTGATGTGGGCAGTGACGCCGCCGGTGTCGAAGGAGAACGATGACTCGCCCGTTTCCTTGGGTTCCTTCTTGCCGTAGCGGACGGTCACTTCCCAGACGCCGCCCCCCTCATGGTTGATGTGGTAGGTCTGGAAGGTCAGCCCAGCGTAGAAGCCGGGAATCGTCGCTTCGACGAGCGTCCGGACGGCGACGTCGTCCTCGGTGCCGTCGACACTATATATAAGGTCAACCGACGGGCTTTCGGCCCCTTCGGTCGCCTCGCGGCTGTCGTAGCGTTCGCGGATCGTGGCCACTGGCAGACTCCTTAGCTGAAGACGAGTCCGCCATGCTGGGCCTCGCGGACCAGCAGCTTCGTGTGGGCGGCGACCTGCTCGGTCGCCTTCGCGGTGCGCTCGGAGAGCGAATCGGCGCCGAGGCCGCGGGCGGCGAGCGGGTTGAACGAGCCGACGACGTCGATCTTCTTCCGGGTATCCGTCATGAGGGCGTCGAGTCCCTCGGCGGTGGGTAGCTCGGCCGTCGGTCGTTTCAATCGCTCGGGGCCTTGCGTCTCGGCCTCGGCACGCTTCTGGGCGGCGCCCTGCAATGCCTCCTGCCACTCGCGGCGGGCTTTCTCCAGTTCGTTCTCCGAGGCGGCCAGCGCTGCGCGGTGCTTCGCCTCGCGCTGGGCTTGTTCAGTCGACTGCATGTCATCGAGCGCGCCTTGGGCGCCGACGCGATCGCGTTCGATCCGGTCGCGCTCCTGGCGCCGGACCTGCTCGCGCTCGACGATGGCGGCGTCACGCTTGTTTGCGATCGCCTCATCCTGTTGGGCCACTTCAGCGTTGACGCGGGCGATCTCCGCCTCGGCGTCGGTATCGCCGAAAAGCCCTTTGATCCGCGCCCAGACCTTCTGGAAGAACCCGGCGAAATGGTTCCAGCCCTTCTGCAAGAAGCCAATGAACCCGGTCCAGGCATCCGACAGCACACCGATCGTTTCGATCCACGCCACCTGCAGCCCAGCCCAGGCGTCAGTCATCAGCCGGGCGATGCCGAACACCGCGCTCTGCCAGACGCCGACGAACACGCCCTTGAAATCGAGCCAACGGGCCTCAAGGAAGTTGACGCCGCGCTGCCATTCCATCTTGAGCGTGAGCCAGAGGATCTTCGCGGCGAGCGCCAGGTCGCCGGCGGCTAGGGCATCGCCAATTCCCTTCCAGGCGGCGAGCGCCGTGTCCTTCAGCACGCCAAACTGATCGCCGAGCCACGCAAGCGCATCGCCGCCCGCGCCGCTGGCATAGATGATGTAGGCTGCCAGCGATCCGACGGCTGTGATCGTCAGCCCGATGGGTGACACAAGTGACGCAATGATTGTCCCCAACGTGCCGATAGCGGCGCCGGCCGCCGTAATGAGCGTGGCGATGCCGCCAAGCGCCACGCCCAGGCCGCTGATCGAGGCACCCAAGGCCACCAGCGCCGCTCCGCCGGCGAGCACCGCGGCACCGACCTTGAACACCGTCGTCACCAGTTGCCGATTGTCGGCGATCCAAGCCGAGACGGTGGTCGCCACGCGGGTGATCGTATCGGCCAGTTGGGAGAGGAGCGGCTCCAGCGCCGAGCCGATCGTGAAGACGGCTCGCTTCAGCACCGTCCAGAGCGTCGCCATCTGATCCCCAAACGCCTCGGCGGCTTGGGCGTCTTCAGTGGCGATGGTGAGGCCCAGATCGCGAGCCTGCTGCTGAAGTTCCTTAATCCCGGCGGCGCCTTCCTGGAATAGCGGCAAGAGTCGCGTCCCCGAACGGCCCAACAGGACCATCGCCAGACCGGCCCGCGTCGTGGCGTCTTCCACATGGGATAACCGGTCCGCGATCAGCTTGAACTGGTCCTCCGGCGACAGGCCCTGGAGATCGCCGACCGCCAGTCCCAGATGGGCCAGCGCATCAACGGCGCTCGCCATTCCGTCGGAGGCGTCGAGAATCGTCCGCTGCATCCGCCGCAGGCCCGCTTCGAGCGTCGCCATGTCGGCGCCGGTCTGATCGGCGGCGAATCCCAGCTCGGAGAGCGCCTCGACCGAGACGCCCGTCCGCTGGCTCATGTCGAGTAGGTCGCTGCCGATGTCGGCAAACACCTTGGCGGCGCCGACAAATGGCGTCACGATCCCAGCGCCAATGCCGGCGAGCTTCGTCCCAACGGAGGTAATCCCTGCGCCAAACGCCTTCAGCTTGGCGGAAGCGGCATTGAGCCCCTTCGTGAGGCGGTTGTCCTTGGCATACAGCTCGATGTAAGCGGCGCCGGCGCGGATGTTCGACGTACTGGCCAACGACTAACCTCCTGGACGACGATCCACAAACACCTGCTTCAGCACGCCGATCCCCACCTTGCCGGCAATACGCTTCTCGCCCCGCCGATGCGGATGGAAGTCAGCCGGCTTGAACGCCCGGGTCTTCTTCACATCGCGATGGACGTTGGCCAGCATCGCCAGGAGCGCCGAGGTGTGGTTCCACGCCTGCCGACTGCGTGCCTCGGCCATCACGACGAGTTCACGGAGGGTGAAACCTCCGGGGTCGACGCCGACGACG
Source organism: uncultured Planctomycetaceae bacterium (assembly GCA_964430075.1). Lineage (GTDB taxonomy): Bacteria > Planctomycetota > Planctomycetia > Pirellulales > Lacipirellulaceae > Lacipirellula. The sequence goes on from CAYSFP010000027.1 coordinate 28,684, forward strand.
CCCGCGAGCTCGAGTACGAACTGATCAATGCGCTCGCGCAGGAGTCCACGTTCAGCTCGTCGAGCATCGTCTCGGCATGTTCCAGCAGTTTGGTCCGTACCTGGCGGCCCGCCTCGATCACCCGGCGCAGCGCCGCCCGGCTCCGCTCCTCGGGGAAAAAATCGACCAGCTCCTCCACCAGCGCTTCGGCCGCTGCCGTGATCGCATCGCCCCCAAGCGCCCGCCCGAAGTCTTCGTCGGTGATGTTCTTGCCGTCGGCGTCTTCTTTGCACAGGACGTACAGCACGTCGGCCAGCCGCACCGGATCGGAGACGAGCTTGCCCAGTTCCTGCATGCCATCGTCGACGAGTTGATAGAGATCGACGTCGAGGGCCGCGCGGACGCGGCGGATCGTGGCGACGTTGATTGCCACGTACCACGTGCGGCCAAGATTGTCAGCAAACGTGTGCATCAGGTACTCCTATCAGGCATCGAAGTCGATCGGACCGGTGACCCAGCTCGGCGGGGTGGCCGAATAGGTCGGCTTGGCAGAGACGCTCACGGTGATCGCCTCTTCGAGCGCTTCGGAGCGCGTGAAGGTGATGATCCGGCAGACGGCCCGCAGCCCTTGCGCGCCGGCGGCGTCCATGCTGCCGTCAGCCACCAAGAGCTCGATCGGCGTGCCGTCGAAGAAGGCGTCCTTGAACGCCGCGAAGTTGAGGTCTTCGGTGTCCCAGACCATCTCGAATTCGATTCCAGCGTCCTTGAGCGTGCCAACGGTGGCCCGCCAGCCGTCGTTGCCGCGGGTGGTGACGTCGGCCTCGCCCGTTTCGAGGTTGAGCGTTACGTCGCGGACGTTACTGACCTCCGACCACAGGTTGCTGCCAATGGTGCCGGTGTTGCGATAGAGCTTGGCGTCGAGCCCGAGTCTTACGGCCATGTGCGTGTTCCTTCGTTAACGGACCGAATTGGCCCAGAAGTCAGGGAGGCGATCTTGTAACTTCTCGAGGGCGGGACCCATGTAGGGCCGCTTGGGATAACGCTCGCGGCGGTAGCGGCCGCCGAATTCGTGCGCCGAACCGCTCGTGCCGACGCCGTCGCGCTCGGGGCCGATCGCCACGACGCCGCGCTGCTTATCGACGGCATAGGCGATGGCCCGTTTGAGTTGGCCGCGACGGGTGTGGGGCGGCGTGCCGGGCAGCGACGTCTTCTTGCGGGTGCGGATGCTGCGGCGAGCCGTGAGGCGGAGCGCAGCGCCGGCGTGGCCGAGGCTGGTAATGTTGGCCTGCTTGGCCTTCACCAGGACCTTCTGCTTGTCGAACTTGGTTTGGGCGCGCATCGCGATCATCGAAATACCTTGAACGTGAGCGTGATGACGCTGGTGAACTGTCCCAGTTCCGTAAGATGCTCCGGCGCAAAGACCGGCTCGTTGGTCACCTCGGTACATCGCGCCGCCGGAAAACTCACCAGCGACCCAGTGCGGAAGTGATCGGCAATCTCCTCGGTGAGCGACATCAGGGCATCGAGCGGCGGATTGGCCTGATCGACCTTCTGCTGCACCGCCAAATCGATCTGATACTCAAATGTGTCGCGGCTCCGATCGAGCGACGTCGAGCTGAGTCCCTTCGGGACGACCGTCACATGAAGCGTCGTCATCTCCGCCAGCTCAAACTGCGGCGCGTAGTGCCGAACCGCCGAAACCGGTTGGCTGAACGCGTGATTATTCAGCTCGGCGACAACCGACTCAGCGATGTCGATGATCGTGGCCATCTACGACTTGCCTCCCCAAGGGAGCAGCGTGCCGTCGGGCATGGCTTCGGTGTCGACCGTTGAGCGGCCGACGAACTTCAGCCACTGGGCCGGGATACTCGTCTCCCAGGTCTTCATGAACTGTTCCTCGGCAATGACGCTGATCTCGTAGGCGAAATAGCTCACGCCGTCGAAGCTGGCGAACACGTCGAACGCTCCACTGGCCGTCAGGCCGACGCCAATCGACTTGTACGGCTTGATCCACAGCGGCGCCGCCGTGGCGAGCGACGAGCCGACACGAATCGTGCCGTGAGCGAAGGCGGAGACGGTGGTCTGGTCCATCAGGCGATCTGTTTGGTGTGAATCCGGTACATCTGTCGGTGCGGGTCGGCCCACCGCCACGGCGGTTCGCCGCCGGGGGCGAGTACCTCGTAGACGAGCGTCTCGACGCCCACGACCTCTCGAATCTGGTCGCCGCGCTGAGGGGGCGCCGGGCTCCCTCCCAGCGCCAAGTCTTCCGAACGAATCAAGTAGTCTCGGTCGGTCCACTCCATCCGCACCCCGCCCATCCCGTCGTCGAGCTGTAGCAGCGTGCGGCCGATCGTAGCGCGGACAGCAACCTCCTCGGCGCCACGGCGATAGACGACCTCGGTCGACACATGCTCGTGAAGCTGATCGGAGAGCCATGCTTGTCCATCTCGCAACAGGTCGGGCATGATATGCGCATTGACTCAGGGGGCGGGACTATGGGAGTTCGGCGCGTACTGCAGCCGGACCCGTACGGTCGGCGCGTCGTCCGACGCCGCTTCGACGGCATGTCCCATGAAGGCGTCGCCGGGGTCGAGCTGGCTGGGATAGCCGATGCCATTCGACTCGCTCCAAAACACATCGACGCCGACCCCAAATGGAACTCCCGCACCCTCCGGCTTGGGGATGTCGAACACGCCGGTGATCGCCAGCGACCCGCGCTTGTTGGCGGGAATCGCCTGCTTGGCCACGCCGACCCAAAATCCATGCCTGACAATCGTGCCGGCCGGCACATCGACGGTCGGCGTATAGCCGATTACGTCGCCTTCATGAACAAACGTCGCTGTCGCCATTGAATTGTTCCTGAGAGTTGGAGATCGAAGTGAGGGCGATGATCAGTGGAGGGCTTACGCTTCGCCCTTGCTCTTGAGTCCGCCGCGCGGGTCTTGCAGCGCCACGCCAAAGTCGTGGTAGCCGCGCATCTGTATGCCCAGGACGTTGAAGTCGGCCTCGGCCGTCTCGATCGTCGGTGACTCCTGGCCGTTGAGGAACGCGACCTCGATTACCGGCAGGTCGGCTGGCTCGGCAAGCAGATACCACGCCTTGGCTGAGTTGCCCGTGTAGACGGCGTTGGCCAGGTAACGGCTGACCTCGACCCGGAACTTACCCTGGTGAGGATTGCTGACCGGGTACTTCGAATTGGCCGTCGTGTCGCGGAGCTCCATCGACTTGAACAGCTGAGACGCCGTGGCGGAGAGGCCGGTGGGCGTCAGCAGGATCGCCGGCATGATGCCGATCGGCTTGCCGTCGCCGTCGACCTGATCCATGAACGTCACCTCGCCTTTGGTGAGTCCGTCGATCGAGAGCGCCGTGTCGGCGCCCGAAATGTAGTTCTTGTTGCCGGCGGTGAAGAAGGCGGAGTTCGCCAGATAGGTCGTCCAGAAGACGTCGTTGATCTTGAGGCCCGAACCCCGACCGAGCTTGCGAGGCACCGTCGTGATCGCGCCCAGATCGTCGTTGATCATGTCCCGGCGATCGATCGACAGCATGAGGCCGTAGGTGTCGGCCTTGTTGGAAAACTGCTCGTTGCCGAGGGTGCCATGCTTGAGCTCGCCGCCCGGCTCGACCAGTTCGTACTGATCCTTGCCGATGAGGCGGTAACTGGTGACCGTCTTGAAGTCGCTCACATTGCGGACGGCGCAGATGTTCCGCCAGACCCGCTCGACGCTGAAGAAGCCCTCGAGCAGGAACTTGTTGGCGACGTTCGACAGGATGCCGCCGATGTCGATCGTTGAGAAACTGGCTTCAATGCTCCGACCGAACGCGTGTCGCAACACGGCTCGGCTGTCGCGGAAGTTCCGGCCCGTGTACCCATTGGCCCACGCCGCTTCCAGAAGCAGTTCCTGCAGGCCAATCCCGCCTCGATAGCGGCGAGAGGCTAGGTCAAGCGTCTGGCCGTCGAAGGCGGCTTCGACCTCAGCCGATCCCGCCGTAAGAAGGCAAGCAGCTTCGAGGACGGCGCCGGTGACCGAATTGTCGACCGCATGAATGGCTGGCGCCGCGGGACGAGTCTGGCGCAGGACCTCAAGTTCGGTTCGCTGCTCGGTCCAGCCTTCGCGGATCGCTTGCGCTTCGATTCGCGGCAACTGGCCTCCGCAAACGCGCCGAATCGCTGTGATCCGATCGGTTTCGGCAGCGGCCTGGGCGCGGATTTCCTCCGCGGCGGCGCTAGCGGCTAGTGGCGCTTCGGTCAGGGTGGGCGACGGAGACGAAGCAGTGGGCTCGTCCATGATTGAATCTCCGGAATTAGGCGTGCCGCTGGCGGCAACACTGGCGCTCGTCGCGCCGTCGGCCCCCAGGTCAACAAAACTGATCTCACCGAGCGTCGCCTTACGGACGACGTTCAAGGGGCCGCTAACCTGCTGACCGTTGACGGTCGCTTGCTGGCCCTCTTTCACGAACTCAAATTCCTCGACGCTCGCGCCAACGGACGCTTGCCAGGGAAATCCGTTCTTCGAACTGACGACCACTTCACGGGCGGCCGACGTATCTCGCGACACGATGCCGGTGGCCACGAGCTGCCCCTGATCGACGGCAATGGCATCGGTGTGGCCGACGCCCGAAAGTGGATCGTGCCCGAATCGAATGGGACGGGCCTGCGAAGGGATAGCAAGGCCGGCCAGATCGAGGATTACCGGAAAACGCCAACCGGCGATTCGCATCGGTCCGCCCGTGTAGGCGACCATGCGGAAGCGCGGCAGGCCTGGGCTGGCGTCGCCCGCCGCTTCCAGATCGAACTCGGCGCTGGCCGTCAGCTGGAGCGGTGCGGGCAGTTGGCGCGCGTCAGGCGGCGCGAGCGGGGACTTCGTCTTCATCGATCGGCTCCGTAGAGGGAAATGTTTCTTGAGGGCCTGGGGATAGACCAAGCTCGCTCATTAGCGCGAGCTCCTTGGATCGTTGGCGCAGCTGCGCTTCCCAGTCCTGGCCGCGACGGGCGAACTCGTCGGCCAGGGTGGTGGTGTGGTTGGCTAAACGCGTGGCTTGCGCGCTGGCTTCCTTGGCGGGATCGACGTGCTCGTGACCGTCCCAAAACCACTGATGGGGCCAGTCGGCGAAGGGGCCGAGCCCCGCAGGCAGCAGACCCGGAATAAGGGCGGCCTCGTCGAGCCACGCCGCGAAAATACGATCCAAGACGACGCATTCGAGATGCGCCTGTTCGACGCGAATGCTCTTGAAGTAAGTCTGATGGTCAAGGCGCCCCGAGGCGTAGTTGTAGCCGCTGCTGTTGCCGGCAGCGACGTTGAACGGCATGTTGAGGCAGCGGGCGATCTCATTGAGAATCTCGCGCTTGAACTCAGCGTAGGTTGTCGCCGGTTGCTCAGCTTCGAGCTGGCTCATCTTCCAGCCGCCCGGCATGGTGAGCAGCGCGCGCTTCTCCAGTTCGATGGGCTCGAATGGTTCCGCCGAGTCGGCTTCGCCATTGGCCGGCGCGTCGGTGTAGAGGATGCCGGCGAAGTCGGCCGCTGTTTCCGCTGCGGCGAGCACCGCGAGCGTGAAGCGCCGCAGTTGGGCGAACAGCGGCAGCGCCGGCATGATGTCGGGAATGCCGCGGGCTTGCCCGGGACGATCCGATCGATACCAGTGGACGACGCTCGCCGCCGGCAGTCGGTCGTACTCGCGTCCCAGAGAACCTTCGCCTGGATGACTGCGAAGCACGTGATATTCGATCGGGTTGCCGGCATCGTCGAACAGGATCCCGTCGACGGCACGCGGAAATCGGAAATCAAGATCGGGCGTCGCTACTTGGTCCGCTTCGACGAGCCGAAGATCCAGCTGAACGTCGGTCAGCACGCGCGGATTGCTGGTGAGGATCGCAAACGCCTCGCCGTCGGCCCCGCGGGCCATCCGCATCGTGCGGAGCTTCTCGGCCAGTCCGATGGCCTTGGACCAGCGCGCGAATTCAAGCTCAACGCGGCGGTTGGCTTCGCCGTCGGCAGTGAGCAGCTGCAGCCTCGGCCCCGTGCCGATGACGTCGTTGGCCAGGGTGAGGATGATACCGCGGGCGTAGCTGTTATTGGCGACTTCGTAGCGGGAGCGATTCCGTAGGGTGCGACGGACTTCGGGGCTGTTGGCGGCGTTAGCCGACAGCCCGTCGGCGCTGGCCCAGTGGCGACGATTGTCCTCGTTGGTGGCCGCGGCGTCGTAACGGGCGCGGACGATGCGCGTTGGGCGAGACCCGCTGGAACGCGCCGGCTTTACGGTAAACAGGTTGGCAAGCCGTGAAAACACCAGTCAGTCAGCCCCTGGGGGAACGAGCTTGTTGAATAAGAGGCCGCGGCGTTTCGACTTAGCCGCCTGCTTGGAGGCCAGGTACTTGTCGGCCTCGATCTGGTCGGTGAGTTTGTGCTGCTCAACGCTTCCCGCATCGCCGGCGGCCTTGGCCGGCCCTTGGGCGTTCTGGCGGATCGTGTCGTCAAGCTCGGGCATCGGATCGCCTCTCATCGCGACGGGCGTTTCGTCCGTCTATTGGTGGACCTACCCGGTCCAGCGGCGTGATGACGAAAGAATTCTGAGAGAGGCCGCGCGTCGTGCTACATCTGGCAATCGCGCGGCCGATCACTGGTTGGCGCGGCTTCGTAGGTCACGATTTTTCGACCACAGTGGCGGCAAGACTTACGGCGGCGGATGCGCGAATCGCGCAATGGCTCCGTATGCGTTGTGTAGAAGTGGCGGCAGCCGCACTGCGGACAACAGATGCCGCGCTCCGACCGCGATGAGTTGGCTGGCTTCATCGGCGGCGGCTCCGCTGGACCTCCGCGAAACTAACACGCTCCCGCTTCGCCGGCCCGGCCGCCTGAGTCCCTGCGAGCACGGCGCCTTGTACCGAAGCGGCCACCGCGGTCCCAACCAGACAGTCGAACCAGTGATTATCGCTGCGCTCGGGCCGCAGCTTCCATTCGTCGACCTGCCGCCCGCGGCCCTCAGTGCGAATGCGATACTCGGCGGTCAGATGCTCGGCGAACAGCCGATGGCGATCCGGCTTATCGCCGAACAGCGAGAGACAGCCGCGGTCCCCCATCGGTACGGCCAGCCGAGAGTAGATGAAGCTCTTCCAGTAGTTCGCATCAAACACAACGTGCCGCACGGCCCGCTTCCCCTGGACATTGGGAATCCGCCAGTTGTGGCCGACGCGGTCGCCCGGCCGCCGTTTGTACTCACTGAAGGGTTGACTGGAGGCGCCGACGAACCGGCCGTGGCTCGGCATAACGATGCCGGGATGTGCCGACTGCCGGCAGAACTGGTAGATGACGTCGGTCGAATTGCCCCAGTTGGCATCGATCAAACACCGTTCAATGCGGAGATGAGCGCCGTCGTCGCGGCGCCACTCGCGGTTGATCAGCGATCCGGTCAGCGTTTCTAGACCGGCGTAGATCGATCCCTCTAGCCCCGTCGCGTTGGTTGCTGCCGCCAATGTGTGGCGCGCATCTCGGAGGGTGAAATAGGGCCGCTGTTGGTCGGGAAACACCCCGTAATCGAGCACGTAGCCGGTGAAGTCGCGTTCCCAGCCGGCGACGACGTAGAACAACAGCGCCTGTTGGACGTCGATGAACGCGGTGACGTGGTCAACGCCGAGCGGGACCACACCACGTTCGATGCGGTTGATCTTGCCCGCAATCGCCTCGGCCGACAGATCCTCGTCCTCGCCGGCGTCGGCGGGCAGCGGTTCGTTCTGGTATTCAGCAAAGAAGGCCGCCTCGTCCTGCAGCTTGAGATTCATCGCGTGCTGGATGGCGGAAAGCTCGTCGTGGTTGAACCGCTCCGGCCAGGCGATTACGGCGCCTTCGTCCATCTGCTCGCGACGTTCCCGGTAGAAGTCAGTGGCGGCCGCGATCCCGAGGCCATTGCGGAGATTCTCGGCCCGAATCTCGGCATACTGCTGCCATAGTTTTTCGTCCGCCGGGAACGAGTAAACCATCTTGGTCCGCTCGCCGTTCCATTCGGGGTGCTTGTCGCGATCCAGAATGTTGTCGGCCATGTCGCCAGGGCGGATGACGGTGCAGGGCATGATGCCGCTGATCTTTTTGCCTGGCCCGCCCAGGCCGAGAACAGCGCCGGCAAGGACCGCTTCGCGGGTGGCGCACTGGGTGAGCGACCGAGCTGATTCATCCGTCTGCGGGTCGTCGAGCACCACCAGCGACGGCCGTACCGTCTTGCCGTCGGCCCGCTTGTACTTCATGCCTCGGATGCGCCCCGTAATGCCGGCGACCTTGATGATCGCGCCGCTCGCCGGGCTGTCGGGCATCGTCGGCAGCACGATCTCCTTGGCGGTCCAGCCGATGTGCGTTCGCTGGCCTTGGTACAACTGGCCGCTGCAACGGTTGGCGATGCCGTCGAGAGACTGGATCGGATAGATTACCTCAGGGTAGTCGGCCAGCAATAGGTCATTACCGTCGAGCTCCATCTTGATCGAGTCGAGCATGTCCATCGCATGGCCTTCGTCGCTGCCGATGAGGCAGACGAATTCGCGGTGGCCGTTAAGGACCGCCCAGATGCACGCGCACTCGCAGATCGTCGTCTTGCCGCTGCCGCGAGGCATCGCCATCGCGAACAACCCGCCGTGCAGCACTGCCTCCTCAATCTTGGCGATCACCTTCAGGTGATCGGCAGACCACGGCAAGTGAAACGTCAGCGGGAAGTAGCATTCGCAGAAGTACTGAAAATCGGTCGCCGCCTTCGCCTTGCGACCGGGATTCACGATTTCAGGGAGATCGCCGATGTCGCGTCCGGCAATGGCGATCGCCACGTTCCGTGCGCGGGCCCGCTCCTTCATCCGCTCGTAGGGATCGCCGGCGGGCTCGGCCTTGGGGGCGTGCCGCTCGCCGACGAGCCAGGCGACGTAGCGCAGCAGGTCAACGTGTCGGCCATCGCCGATCCGCAGGCCAGCGCGAGTGCGGTGGCGATGCAGTTGCCGCTCGCTGATTACCTCGCCCAGCGGCGTCGAGTTGAGCAGCCGACATAGCTCGCTTGGCCTCAGTCGCCGCACGTCATGCGCCATCGTGGTCTCCTTCCCGCGACATCCGGCTGACAAGCCAGGCGGCGTACAGCACCAGGTGAAGCGTCCCGTCGGCGTTAGTCGGCGCGCCATCGGCCACGTCCGCCTCGATCATCTCGCGCGTGACCGGCGCACTTCCGACCCGGCTGAGAAGTTTGGCGGCGTCGGCCACGGCCAGCGCAGTCGGGCTGAGCCCCGCGGGCTGCGAATTGTCGGGATTACTGGCCATTTTCTATGCCGCCAAAGAATCTCTCAGATTCTTTTCGCCCTTGGCTGGATGTTGTCGCGAGAGCGAGGTAACTGTCGTGTCATGCGATGTACGCATGAACATTACCACGCAACGGGGGACGAAACGATGGACTACGAGATCGAATTCGCGGACGACCTGATGACGCTCGTTGACGAAGACGGCCACGGCCGCGACGCGGTGGTCGTCGATCCCGCCAAGCCCTGGGACGCCGTCGAGACGCTGGTCCGCTGGGGTCGCGAGTACGACCTGAACGCGATCGACGCGCTCGGCGAACTTCGCCGCCACCTCAAGGCTTGCCGCTAACCGCACGACGCCGTCGCCCGCACGGTGCGGGCGGCGGCAACCAACCCCAAATGGAGAACAACGATGCGAATCACGATTTCGACCACCGGCGGCCTTCTCGCCAACTCCTACGAGATCGATCCCGGCGCGACGACGGCGAACGACCTCGGCCAGCACATCGAGGACGCGCTCGTCGCGGCGGGCCTCTGCGCTTGCGACGACTGCGATGTGTGGGGCGCCGACGAATCCATGCACGAGTTCCCCGACGGCGTCCTGGTTTGCGGTGCATGCGCCGCGGAACGGGCTGACGATGCCGTTGACGCCTAATCCCCACAACCCTCCCACCGGAGAACCACGATGTCCAAACGCAAACGCACCCCATCGCCGAAGACCGGTGCCGTCGACCAGGAAGCCTTCGAGCGGGCGATCCGCGAAAACCTCTCGCCCGAGGGGGTGGTCGCGATCATCGCGATGCTGCAACCAGCCGGCAACTATCGCAGCGGCGCCCCGGAGAACGAACGGGCCCTCGACCAGGTCGCCTGGTTCCGCGAGACGCTGCTCGAAATGATCGGCGTCCAGGAGTTCAACGAAGTGATCGAACGAATCGAGCTGTAGCCCTAGCAACCTGGAGGCCATCCCATGAAAACCCGCTGCCCGAAGTGCCAGAAGCGCGTCGAGATGAAACGCGTCCAAAGCCGCCGCCTGGTCGGTCGCGGCGCCGACGCCTACTACTGCACGACCTACACCTGTCCGCTGTGCGGCGCGACCGCGGAGGGGAAGTGCTACCCGAACCTGCTGGCTGATTTTTTCAGCGTCCCCAAACGATAAGCCGAAACGCGCCGGCGTCGGCGCGTCGCGGCGGGTGGTTCCCGCCGCCTGACGATGGCAGCCCTTCCGTCCCATGCCAAATTGAGGAGAACGACCATGACCAAGACCAAAACTGCCAAGAGGCCCGCCGCTCGGAAGTCGACCAGCAAGTCGGCGGCGAAGAAGCCGGCAAAGGCCTCGACCCGAACAGGCAACGCCCCGCGCAGCGGACTTGATCTCGACGAGACGAAGAAGCTCGAAGCGGCCCGTGCGAAGAAGACGGGCGCCAAGTCCGCCGCCACCGGCAAATCGAAGATCAAGAAGACAAGTGCGCTCGACGCCGCCGCGACACTGCTGAAGGCCGCCAAAGGGCCGATGACGACCAAGGAACTGATCGAAGCGATGGCGACCAAGGGCCTTTGGAAGTCTCCGGGCGGCAAGACGCCCGACCGGACGCTCTATTCGGCGCTCACCCGCGAGATCGGAACCAAAGGGAAGGAGTCCCGGTTCAAGAAGGCCGACGCCGGCAAGTTCGCCCTGGCCAAGTAGGATCTCGGTGCCATCCGCCTGGAACGCCCGCGGAGTCCTCTCCTCGGGCGTTTTTTTGTGGCGGCTGGTAAAGGGGACTTTACTAGCGATCTCCGTTGGTAAAGCCCGCTTTACTAGCGAACGGTCGCGACGTTGGCCACGACGGCAGCGCTTGGGGCCTAGCTTGCCTGACAAGGCCAGATCGCGGCGGGCCGCCACACGGCGCCACGCGGTGGCCCACGCACCGGGCGGGAGATTCTGCCAGGTTCCCGCCGCGCGGCGCTTGATGTTCTTCGCGACGCATGGCTCCTGTGTGATCGTGGCGCCGCACATCGCGGCGCGGCCCCTGGGGAACCCATCATGAACGAACCGAAAACCAATGCCGAACAAAACCGCGGCGAGATCAACGCCGCCTACGTCGAGGCGCATGCCTTCGTGATCCACTACCTCGACGAGATCGACGGCCGCATCCACGACCTGCCGGCTCCGGAGAGCGACGGCCTCGACTGGGGGCACGTTGGTACGATGAACAAGGTCAAACGCGACCTGCGGCGGATCGTGACCTTCCTGGCCGGCTACGATGAACTGGGAGATTGACCGATGACCACCTACCTTGTCGCCACGCTCGCCCGTTACGTCTTGGTCGAAGCTGCAAACGAAGACGCCGCTCGCGAGCTTGGCATGCCGAAGCTGTTCGAGCTGTACGCCGACCTTCGCGCGAAGCTGGGTCGCGACGTGCCGATTAACATCTGCACCGTTCGCCCGGCGACGGACGATGAGATCGAGTTGCAGCGATTCCACGACGAGATGGTCGCTCGCGAGCGGGAGTTCAACGGCGAGTAGTCGTTGGGGCATCGGCTTCAACCTTCTGCCCCGGCCAGCGCCGGGGCATTCTCGTTGGCGGGGATCCGCTCTGCCTTCCGTCCCGTGAACTTTTCCCAACGCTGGACAATCACGTCGCAGTACAACGTGTCGAGCTCCATCAGGAACGCCGTGCGGCCGGTCTGCTCGCAACCGATCAGCGTCGAGCCGCTGCCGCCGAATAGGTCGAGGATGTTGCCGCCGGTGAGCGAGGAGTACTGGATCGCCCGCACCGCCAGCTCGACCGGCTTCTCGGTGAGATGGACCATCGACTGCGGATTCACCTTCTTCAGGTGCCAGAGGTCGGTGGCGTTGTTCGGCCCGTGGAACTTGTGTCCCGCGCCTTCCTTCCATCCGTAGAAGCAG
>CAYSFP010000027.1:40815-42833 GCA_964430075.1 uncultured Planctomycetaceae bacterium
CATGAAGTCTTTGCGGGTGAGGACGGGGTGCTGCTTGTCCCACACGACCCCCTGGCTGAAGTAGAGTCCCGACGCCTTCAGCGGCCCCGGGTAGTTGCCCAGGTTGGCGTACCCGCCCCAGATGTAGAACGATCCGCCCGGCTTAAGCGCTCGCGAGATATTCTGAAACCACGCCAGCAGCATCTCGTCGAACGCCTCGTCGGAGACGAAGTCGTTCGCCAAGGGCCGGTCCTTCGCCCGTAGCTTCTTCTGCGTCGGCTTCGACTTGTCGGGATGTCGCGCGAGGTCGAGACCCTGGTGGTGGGTGGTTCCCTGGAAAGACGACAGTCCGGCTGCGATGGCGTTGTTGCTCCGCGGCTCGACCTTCACGTTGTACGGCGGGTCCGTGTTCACCAGGTCGATCACCGCGCCGTCGAGCAATCGGTCGAGGTCTTCAGGCTTCGAGGAATCGCCGCATAGCAGTCGGTGGTTGCCAAGCACCCACAGATCACCCGGTTGGGTCGTCGCCTCATCGGGCGGCGCGGGGATCTCGTCAGGATTGGTCAGCCCCTCCTCAACGCCCGGATCGAGCAGCTTCGCCAGTTCCTCGGCGTCGAACCCCAACAGCCCCAAGTCGTAGTTCGCGGCCTGGAGGTCGGCCAGCTCCAACGGCAGCAGATCGTAGTTCCACTCGGCGAGCGACGCCGTCTGGTTGTCGGTTATCCGATACGCCTTGATCTGCTCGGGCGTCAGATCTGTGGCGACGTGGACCGGCACCCTTTCGAGGTCCAGCTTCTGGGCCGCCTTCCAGCGGGTGTGACCGCAGATGATGACATCCTCGGCGTCCACCACGATCGGTTGGCGGAACCCGAACTCGCGAAGCGAGGCGGCGACGGCGTCGACAGCCTCATCGTTGAGCCGTGGGTTCTTCTCGTAGGGTTTGATATCCGACAACGGACGAAGTTCGATCTTCATGACGGGCACCTTCAGTAAACGGGTTGTACGAGAACATCCAACAGAGAAACACGAGGAACCAAGCGACGTTCCAAATGAAGTTTTTGAGACCGCATGCACTGGGCACGACAGCCTCGTTCCACCACTGGAGGCCGCGTGATCTTGGCGGCCCGGAACCCGACTCGTGCGACATACAAAACCTCCTCAGAAGAAAATCCGGACACAAAAAACAAACTCTCTCTACAACGGCGGCTGTTCCCGCGTGCGTCTCCGAAGGAACAGCGCCGGGAAGGAACCATTGGCCCACCGCTGGCCGACCGGCTGGCTCTGCCACTCTGGCAGGCCCGCCGTGGGCCAACGTGTGGCCACGTGTTGCGGTGCTGCACCCCAGGCGACGGTGGGGCGAATTGCGTCGCGCTCGCGGACACACGGCGCCCTGGGCGACGTGTGGGTTGGCGGGTTGCACTGCTTCCTTCCACTTTCACCACCCCTCTCATACGCGGGCGCTTACGCGCGTACGCGCGGGCGTTTGCGTGGGTGTGGGTGAAAGTAGAAAGAAGTAGTAGTAATTCATATTTCTGTGCGACGGGGTGAAAGAAGGAAGAAAGGTCCGAGCCGGCAAACGCCGAGGTTCGAGCGACCCCTCGTTCGCTTTTTTCACCGCCAAACCGCTGCGTTGTGCTGGTCACTGCTTTCACCGTTGTTTCCCTGAAACCGGCCTTCCTTCTCCCGCCCGACGACCTCGGAGGCCTGACTACTTTCACTTTTCACCCACTGATTCACCCACGAGTTGATAGGCCCGGTGGGGGCGTCCGGCCGTCGACCGGCATGTCGTGACGATGTCGCCCTGCTGCTCGAGCGTGGTCACCAGTTCGGTGAACGTCTTGGCGTCGATCTTCATCCGTTTCAGCAGCACGCTGTGCGTGAGTTGTCGCCCTGGCGCCTGCTGGAGCTTGCGGACGAGCTTGAGGCATTCGGCGTGAAACGGGTTGTCCGCCACGTGCCCAGCGGCCATGAACAACATCCGCCGCGTCTGGTGGAGCATGAACGCGCTCGCCCACCGGACGGCGTTGACGTCGATCTCG
>CAYSFP010000028.1:0-42510 GCA_964430075.1 uncultured Planctomycetaceae bacterium
GAAAAACGCCGCTTGCCACCGCTGCATAAAATACGAACGTGTTCTTACGCCCCCGACGCTTGCTCGAGGCTGGCCCTACGCCACCCGCTCGAACGGCAATTCCATCCACTGCTCCGCCTGCGCCGGCTGGGGCCGCAACCCGTGTTCGTATTCCATGACCATCCGCGTCAAAGCCGCCACACTTTCGACCTGCATCACCTCGAACACCCGGCGACGGCGGTTTTCGATGGTCCGCAAGCTCACGCCCAGACGCTTGGCCATCGTGCGGTTTTTGCACCCTTCCAGGATCAATTGCAATACCTGCCGATACGGCGGCGGCAGCCCGCGGAACCGCTGCTCCAGCGTCTGCAGGTGGCGCCGGCGGGCCACCTCGTCCTCACTCTTGGCGAGGGCCTCCTGAATGAAGCTCCACAATTCGTCGTCGCGCGAGGGCTTGTCGAGCACCGCCAGCACGCCGCTGCGCAGCGCGCGGACCGTCAGCGCCGTGTCGGCATAGCCCGTCACGAGAATTACGGGCAGCGGCAGCTCCTGGTCGGCGAGGCGCCGCGCCAGTTCCAGGCCGTCCATCCCCGGCATCCGCAAGTCCAGGATCGCGCATCCCGTCTGATCGGCGTGGATCTTGGGCAATGTCTCCAGAAACTCGGCCGGCGTTTCGAACGTTTGCACCTCGTGACCAAACGATCGCACCAACTCCGACGTTGCACGCGACACCTGGGGATCGTCGTCCACGATGTAGATGACCGGCTCACTCCGGCTCCGGGCCTCAAACCTGTCCGCCTGCGCCGCCATGGGCGGCCTCCTCTCTGGGATTGCAATCATTGGCTCGAAAACACGTCACGTTCTGGGGGCGGCAGTGCCGTTCGGGGCGCGCGCCCCGAACGGCAACTGAGGTCGTCCGCAGGCTGCCGCATCAGAAGAATGTTAGGGACCGCACGGGATGTGAGAATCCGCAATAACCGAATAGCAATTGCGGGCACCCGCAACTGCGGCGCAAAAACGGAAGTCGACGGCGTGAAACTTCAGCCGCGGTTCTCCAGCGACACGACCATCCGCACGAGTTCCGCCAGCGAATCGGCCTGCATTTTTTGAAAGACGCTGCGGCGGTGCAGTTCGACGGTGCGGACGCTGCAGCTCAGTTTCCGCGCGACGATTTTGTTCGCGTCCCCCGAAGTAATGCAGTCCAGCACCTCCCGCTCCTTGGCCGTTAACGATTCCAAGCGTCGTCGGAGGTCGGCCTGAGATTGCTCCTCGACCAAAGCCTGGCGATCGGTCGCCAGCGCGTCGCGCACGGCCTCCCACAGCTCATCGTCGCGGCAGGGCTTCTCCAACATCGTCACGGCTCCGTTTTTCATCGCCCGCACCGTGTTGGCCGTGCTGGCGAACGCCGTGAGGACGATCACGGGAATCGCTTCGCCGCGGCGCCGCAGCTCCTCTTGCAGCTCCAGCCCGCTCATGCCCAACATCCGCACGTCGGTCACCAGACATGCGGGCCGTCGGCCGTCGTAGGCCGCGAGAAACGCCTCCGCCGTGGCGAAGCCCTGCGTTTCGATGCCCATCGCCGCCACCAGCGCGATGACCGCGTTGCGGGCGAGGTCGTCGTCGTCCACTACGAAAATGACGGGGGTCGTGGTCACGTTGGTTCAGCGGCGGGAAGCGTCACGTGGAATGTGACGCCCCGCTGGTCCTCGTTCGCAGCGAATCCGACCTGCATGCCATGGGCCTCGGCAATGCTTTTGCACAAGGAAAGTCCCATGCCCATACCGTCGGGTTTTGTGGAAAAAAACGCGTCAAACACGCGCGCTTGGTCAGCAGGAGCGATCCCACATCCGGAATCCTTGATCGCCAACCGCACGCGCCCGTCCGCGGCCGATGTCGCGATCAGCAGCCGCCGATCTCCTCGGGGCGAGCTTTCCAGGGCGTCGCACGCGTTTTTCAGCAGATTGACGCACAGTTGTTCCAATTGAATGTGGTCGCCATGGACGCGCGGCAAGTCCTGGCACAGTTCCAGTTGAAACGTGGCGCCGACTCGCCGTCGCTCGTACGCCATCATTTCCATAGCGCCGCGGACCACGTTATTAAGATCAATGCGTTCGATTTTCACGGGGCTCGATTTCGTGAAATCGCGGAGCCGGCGAATGATTTCCACGGTTCGCAAGACGGCCCGGGAGATCTCGTGCGTGCACTCGACGGCCCGCTGGGCCGCGTCCGGGCGCTCGGACTCCAGATGCCGCCGCGCCGCTTCGGCAAATGTCTTAGCGGCATGCAAGGGCTGCCCCAGCTCGTGGGCGATCCCCGCCACCATTTCGCCCATCGTCGCCAGCCGCGACAGGTGAGCTAAATGCGCCTCCTTTTGCCGCAGCAGATCGGCGGCGTTTTTCAGCTCCGTCACGTCGCGTCCCACAGACTGAAACTCAACGGGACGGCTGTGCTCATCGAAGAAGGCCAGCGTCGTCCACTGCGCCCAGCGCACCGAGCCATCAGCCGTGAGGTGCCGCGTTTCGCCCGAGGAGGTCCGCCGCTGCGGGTCGAGCGATGCGTAAAACTCATCCACCAGGCGTCGGTCGTCGGGATGCACCTCCGGCAGCACGCTGGCGCCCAGCAGGTGCGACGCCGGCTTCCCCAGAAAACGGCAGTACGCCTCGTTGACAAACGTGCGGATTCCGTCGGGCCGCCAGCGGCAAATAAACTCGGTTTGGCTTTCGACGACGTTGCGATAACGCGCCTCGCTGGCCCGCAGTTCTTCGTTGATCCGCGACAATTGCTCCGTGCGGAGGGCGACGCGACGCTCCAGGTCCTCTTTCAGGCAGCGCACTTCCTGTTCCGCCTGTCGCGCGACCGTCACGTCTTTCGCGATGCCTTCCTTGCCGAGGCATCGGCCGTTGAAGCCGAAGATCGACCACTCTTGGATTTCCAGGGTGCGTAGGCCGCCGTCTCGGTGCGGCATGTCGACCATCATCTGCCGGAGCTCATTGCCCTGCTCGTCGAGCGGACGGATTTGCATGGGCGTCTCCGTCGCCGGCCGGCCCGCGTCGAACACGTCGCGCCAATTCCGCCCCACCACCTCGTCCCGCGGGACGCCCAGTACGGATTCAATCGACGGGCTCACATAGGTGATCACGCCCCGTGCGTCGCGCGTGTAGATGATGTAGTCGCCGCGAAACTCCTCGAGCAGCCGGCGGTACTTGCCCTCGTTCACGCGCAGCCGCAGCTCCGCATCGACCCGCCGACTGATGTCCTGAACCATGACCTCTTTGCCGCAATGGACGCCGCGGGGATCGGTCAGCTCGCGCTCGCGCAGCAGCAGATACACGTTGCGGCCGTTCGGCCCGCAGGCCACGCATTCGATCGCGTCGGGCGACTCGGGGGGAAATCGAGTCCCGGTCGACTCCCGCCGCCGAACGCAGAGCGGGTGCTCCGCGTTAAAGATTTCGCGGTAGTTGCGCCCGGCGAGCTCGTCGGGATCGAAGCCCAGGAGCCCTTCGACGCTCGGGCATATGTATTCAATCTGGTCCGCCGCATCGACGCGAAAAAAGACGAACTCATCCTGCCACGCGTGAAAGTCGATCGGCCACGATGCGACGCGGATCGCGCGGCTCTCCTGCGGGTCGAGTGATCGATCGACAGACATGAAACAAGCGCGACTGGGGACCGCCGAAGGCGCCTCGGCTCGGATTCCACCGATGCGCGACGTTCCACAACAGATTATAGCCGCGCGGGCTGTCGGAATTCTGTCCCTCAGCATAGCGCGCGGCGAGGAGCCGCCGCTAGGGCGAACGAGTCTCGACGGCCGACGCCACTCCCCGATAAAGATCGAGCGTCGCCGCGGCCATCGTCGGCGCGTCATATCGGGCATGAATGGCAAGTTGTGCGGCCTTGCCCAGCGCTTTCATCCGTTCGGCGTCCTGCAGAAGCTCGGCAAGGCGTGCGGCCAGATGCCCCGCATCGAGCGGGCGGTGCAGGACGCCCCCGCCCGTCGCGGCCACAAGTTCCGGAAATGTCCCGTGATTCGGCAGCACCGCCGCCACGCCATTGGCCCATGCTTCGAGCACGGGCAGCCCCTTGCTCTCGGGATACACCGTGGGCGTGGCGAAGACGTCGAGCGACTGCAGAAACGCGATCTTTTCGTCGCGCGTCAGCTCGCCGCGATACGTAAATGCCTGACCGAGCTTTCCGCGGACCGCGCGGCGCCGGAGCGCAGCCAAATACGCGCGATCCCCCGGCGCCAGGTATCCGGCCGCGTGCAATTCGAACGGCGGCACGTCGTTGCGCTGGGCCAGCAGCTCGCACGCCTCCACCAACAGGTGCAAGCCCTTATCGTGGCAAATGCGGGCGAAGTAACCGATGCGCCGCGGCTCGCCGGCCGGCTGCGACGGGCTGCGGCCATGGCCTCGCAGGTCAAGCCCGTGCGGAATCACGCTGATCCGTTCGCGATCGACCTCGAGGTACTCCGCCATGGTATCCGCGTAGTAGCCATTCAGCGCGACGAAAGCATCGACGTCGCGCGCGCGCTCGCGGAGCAGCGCTCGGGCCTGCTCGTAGTGCGGAGCGGTGAGCTTCTCGAGAAAAATGTCCTCGCCGGAGAGCGAGCACACGATCGGCGGCCCGCCGCCCTGGGCGATCTGCCGTGCGAGGCCCAGCATCATCGCGTTGGACAAGTGGACGACCTCCGGCCGCGCCTCGCCGACAATCCACTCAACGAGCTTGTCGAGCTCCTTGCGCTGGTTCCCCTGTTCGCCGCACAGCATCGACACGGTCATGGCGCCCAGCTTCGCCGGGTCGACGCTTACGCCGCGATCCGCGACCAAGCGGAGCACCGCGGGGTGATCCAGCCATCCGTCGAGCCATCGCGGCGCGTAGCGAAACAGCGGAATCTTCTGCTGCAGGTACGCATTGATGCCGCCGAAGAATACGCGCGGCTGGCTCGCGTCCGCTTCGTCCGTGCGAAGGGGCGTGTAGATGGGAACCAGGACGACGTCCTCGCCCCTCTTCAGCAGCGCCGCTGCGAGCGTGTTGTCGTGGAGGCAGCTCCCGCAGTACATCCCCCCAGCGCCGGCGGCAAGATAGGCGATCCGCATTGAGAATTCGGAAAACAGGTCTCAGTTATCTTGATTCAGCGTTCAGGAGTCAGGAGTCAGGAGGGTATAGCCCCCGGCGCAAGCCGGGGGTTCGCGGCGATCCCCTTCCTGAGTCCTGCCACCTTAAACTACGTTCTCGGAATCTCGAGCAGCTCGACCGCCGGCCGCCCCTCGACAACGATCCGGGCCGACCGACCGTACAACGGCTCATCGGGCGCCAGTTGCAATTGATCCCGCAACAGCGCCGCCGGCTCGACGCGCCATAAGCGGTGCAATTCGACATGCCGCAGCACATTGTGACGAATGAGCACGCGCCCCAGCGGCGTCTTCCCGCCAATCACTTCGCCGCGCACGCGCTCGGCAAGCTGTGCCAGGTTGATCCGCATGATGCCCAGTTGCAGCACCTTGCCCGTCGATTGGCATAGCAACAGGCTCGTTCGCGCATACACGTCGCCCGCGCGGTGCTCGCGCAGCATGCGCACGTCGACCAGACAGCCGTGAAACGCCTCGACGGTCACCGTCATGTGATCGTCGTGCGCCAGCAGTGACCGATAATCCTCGGGCATGTCCTCGGCGGCGACCGCCGTGAACTCCCCGAGCGCCTCCAGCGACGGAAAAAACGGTGCGGCAATCGTTGACAGTTGGAGCACGACGGCACGCAGCCCAGGCGGGAGCGGAAGGCGCCGTTCCCACGATTCGGAACGACGCAGCTGGAACGACTCAAGGCCGTCATCCTATCAAACCCCGCCGCCCCTGCCGAGTTTCCCACTGGAGCCGTCTCGCCGTGGAGCCGTCTCGCTCCGCGAGATGATCCCCAAGTGTAGCCATCTCGCTCCGCGAGATGAATCTTCTCGCGGAGCGAGAAGACTACACTACGCCGCCGCACGCCGGCTCGGCCAGCCGCCGCTGGAGTTGACCGTGGTCAGCAAGAACTCCACGCCCCGCCGCACCACCGCGTGCTCCTGCAGGCCCGCGGCCGCGAGACTCATCACGACGAAGCTCGTCTGCGGAATCGATTCGGCAAATCCGCCGCTAACGCCCTGCAATCCTTCGAGCACCTTCAGCGCCGGCTTCTGCACCAGCCGCATCGCGGCACGTCGCAACGGATTGATCGGCGGCGCATGGCGAAATTTCGCAAGCGCCGCCGCCAGCAGCGGCCCCGTGGGCTCTTGCGGCGCCGGCTTCAGCTCGCGGCCGCGCACGAGCGTCGCAAGCTGTCGCCACGACAGGCTCGGCACGCGCTTCCACGACGCAATGTCGGCCAGCGCACAACTGGTGAGCACCGCCGCCTGCAGCGCCGGCGCGCCCGCATGCTGCGCGCGAAACGCCCCGACGCCGCCCGCCGCGTCGACAAACTCGCTCGCCCGGTCCATCAGCCCCGCACTTTTGGCCGGCACGCCCGTGAGCTGAAACGCCGCCTCGACCAGCAGCGTCGCCGCCAGGCTCGAACGGCCGCCCTCGGCGTCCGCCCAACCGCCGTCGTCGTTCTGCCGCTCCGCGAGCCACCGCAGATTTTGAATCACCAACTGCGTGAACTCGCCGCGAAACAGCGCCGCGGGGGACCAACTATCGTGCACCGGCGGGCCGCTCTGCGGCACGTCGTCGAAGTGTTGCTCGGCGACGACCAGCGCACTCACCGCCGCAGCCGTCGCGGACGGAGAACTCACCAGGTCGCGCGTCCAGAAACCGTCGAGCGGACGCGGGCTGAGGGTAAGGGGCGACAAGCGCGTCGCAAGCCGAGCGGAACGTCGCCGCTCGAAAACCGCATGGAGAGACATGTGAGCCGTAAGGCTCCGGGGTGGGCAGGGGGCCGGCCGCTGCGGGCCGACATGGTGTACGATTGTTGCACGCAGCGGGGGACGTGTCGAGATGTGGTTGACCGCGGGCGATTCAACTCTTTGGCAACAAATGACTTACGAGCAACGACGCCGCCCCGCGATGATCCCATTCCGACGGAACAATTGGTCCGACCGACCGTACAAACGCCCAAACCCACACCACCATCTCGCCTCGGTCACGGAACACGCACGCGAATACAAGCTGGGCAATGATTCAAAAATCATCGGCCCGGCGTTCACGCCCCGTTGTTATACACAAGTCGATGGTCCCGGGAGGGACGACCGAGACTAGCCCAGCGTTTCACAGGATGATGCATCTGCTATCGAATTCCGCTCCTAGGCCCGGCGTTCACGCCGGGTGTTGGCGAGGGCCCGCGCTCCTTCGGCCGCGCAGGGGAATGCGTTCCGACGGAGGCGCGCCGCGGCCGAACGCGAGCCGCGGTTGGTTTCGGCCTCGGAGAGAGCCGCCGACCGATGCCGCGCTTGCCGCTCGGCCGAGGGGAGACCGCGCCCGCACAACCCGGCGTAAACACCGGGCCTAATAACGACCCCGCGGCGAGAGCACGTGCATAATCCTGTTCAACGCTGGGCTTGCTGGGGCGCCATGATGGTCAGCCCCGGCGGGGCGACTGAAGGGCTCGTTTCAATCGCCCCGCCGGGGCTCCGGACCGACGGCCTGACTTGACCCAGCACGGGAAGTGCTGGGCTCTTGTCACGCCGTCCCGCGGGGACGAAGACTTGTGTATCACAACAAGGCGTTCACGCCGGGTTGCCCAGGACTCGGCGCATCAGCGGCCGAGCGCGCGATCGTGATTCCGCCGGCGGCCGATCGAGGCCGCAGCCGCCTGCGGCGTGATGCGGCCGCGGTCAGCCACCGATTGAACCTCGCTGACGTTCGCGCGGCCGCCAAGGGTGGGGCTTGAAAAACCCGGCGTGAACGCCGGGCCGATGAGCGGGGACAGTTGTTGGGCGCTAAACTCGCTTCGACCACGGGCGACTCATCATGGGTCGGCCGGCTCAACGGCAGGAACAAAATCGTTCCGTGGATGGGGCACACCAACGTCGTCCTCCGCCTCGGACGCCTCGGCCTTGTCTTCCGTTTCGCCTTCCGCCTCAGGCAGGGCCGCGCTTGGCACGAGTTGCGACCGGAGCGTCGCAGTGGGTCGCCGCTCCGCGATCTTCTCCATCTCCACGACCGCTTCGCTCGCCTCGCCTTCGACCACCGGGTGCGCTGCCGCCGTCTCCAAATCTTTGACGTTCGTCGATTGCCAATAGGCGCCTGTCGGCGTATCGCCGGGAATGTTGACCAGCAGCACATAGTCGCCCGCGGGCAGCCGCACCTCCGCACGCGCGTCGTTGAACGTGGCGAAGTTGGGCCGCAGCGCGAAGACGCCCAAGGGCGGCAGCGGCCGGCGCGTCACATTCACCCACCCCCGCGTTCCATCCGGAATCTCCAGCGCCGCGCCCGTCGCCGCATCGACCAGCTTGATCCGCACCGTCCCGCCGCGCGTCAGCGCCAGTTCCGGCGCCTCAACCGTTTCTTCCGCCGCGGCCTCGACGTCCTGCACGCCCAAGGTCACCCAGCCTGCCTCGTATGCCGTAAGCAAGTATTTGCCTGCGGGCAGCGGCGCCACGCGGTAGCGTCCCGCGGCGTCGGCGCGGGCGCTTGCCGTTTGGTAGGCCCAAGGATCGATCTCCGCGCCGGGAGCTCGTTCCGGCAGTTGCCGCACCAATTGAACTGTCACGTCCGCCGCCCGCCGAGCGACGCCGTCGCGATCGCGGAGCACGACCAGTCCCTCGATCGCCGCGCCCGGCTGCAACTCGACGTCGAGCTCGCCCGGGATGTTGCGAATCTCGACGCGCCGCGTCGCGTAGTTCGGATGTTGCACCAGCAGGGGCTTTCGGTGAATGTAGGACGACACGCTCGGCGTCGATTCCGGCTGAGCAGCGAGAAAAATTGCCTCGCTGATCTCCTTCTGGAACTGCTCAGCGTCGAAGGCCGCTACATCGTCGATCTCATAGCGTCCCTCTGTGTCCGTCACGGTCGAATAGAGGTCGAGGCCCGTCACGCCGACATCGGCCGTCACCTTGGCGCCTGCGACAGGCTGCCCTTCAGGTCCCGTCACGCGGCCGCGCAGCGTCGCCGCGGGCTTGAGGACGAGTTGACCGGCGTCGCCGTCCCGCACGACGGCCGACGCCGTGGAGTTGTTCCACGCCGGCGCCCGTCCCGTAGCTCGTCCGACAACAGCGACCACACGAGTCGGCGGCGTGGGAAACCTGTCATCCGGCAGTCCGCCGGGAAACGCCTGGGCGACGTCGATCGCGTCGTCGAACCGAAACTCGCCGTCGTCTCCCGTCGTGCGCGTCGCAAGACGCTGCGTCTCTGATTCATCGGGGCTGGCGACGCCCATGTCGTAGAGATACAGCGTCACCTCCGCTCCCGCGAGCGGCTCGCCATTTTCGTCGACCACGCGGCCCTTCACGACATTCGGCTCACGGCGGGCCCACGCGGGGATCTCTTTCCGTTCTTCCGCTGCCAGCGCCTCTGTCGCGCTCGGCGCGGCCGATTCAGCGGCTTCGCCAGCCGTAGCATCGTCAACTTGGTTAGCCACGAACTCCGCACGGAACTCTAGTTGTGGCGCAGGGTCTGCTGGAGCTGCCAGCGCCGACTGTTCGCGATCGAGAACTCCGCTCCCGCCGACGGCCGGGGGCATGAGCGTCGCGTTGGGCGCCGTGGGAACGACAGCGGGAACCAATGTCCAGGCGCCTTCGCCAGTTGTCGCGGCCCGCGCCGCGTCGTCCGGGAACTCATCGACTTCCAACTCCATAACAACGTCCGTATCCCCTTCCTCCGCCACGTCGAACTCCAACGTTCGGTCCCCGGCGATCACCTCGACCTCGCCGTCGACCAATCCCCGATAGACGAACTCGCTGCCCCCGTCCGTTGGCGTCACGAACATGTCCTCCCCCAGCAAGTCGCTGTAGTTACGCTCCGGCCATCGAAACACAATGCGCTGACGAACGATGACAAATGGCTTTCCGTCGCGGTGGTGCAAGCGGCCTAAATCCCCACGAACCTGCCCTCGCAAGTCGCGGCGGGCCGGCATGTCGTAGACGGCGCCTTCGACTCCAGCGGCCAAGTCGTTTACGACGAGACGGCCGTTGTCGGGCGCGACGATCACGAATCCGTAGTATGCGTCGTCCGCGAGCTGGTCGAGTTGAAAACGTCCCTCGGCATCCGTCGTTGCCATCGGCATGCTGCTGAGATACAACGCGTTGCCTTGTCGTGTAACGACGCGACAGATGAACTGAGCGCCCGCGACAGGCGCGCCCTCGGCGTCGCGCACAATTCCCGTCGCCGGGCGGACCGCGCGCATGACCAACTGGACCGTCTTCTCAGGCTCGATCAGCTGAACTTCGGCGCCGAGCGGCTGAAAACCGGGAGCCTCGACGCCCATTGCGTACGGCAAGTCGGCCAGGTGCGTCAGCTCAACGAAACCGCGTTCATCCGTCGACAACTCGATGCGGGGACCGCTCACTGATTCGCCAATCAGCGGATGCGCGACGAACCGCGCACCGGCGACGGCCGCACCCTGCTCATCGACGACCTGAACCGACGCCGAGTGGCCCGCTCGTAAGACCAACTCGACGTCGTTGCGCTCGGCGCCAGCAGCCACTTCAAGCGGTCCCGCCCAGGCGGGGGCGAATCCCCCAGCAAAGTATTTCAACCAGATCGTCCCTGCATGCGTCGCGATGGAAAACGAATCCGTATAATGGCCCTCGGTGCTAACCCAACTGTGCGACTCCGCCTGCGTTTCCGAGTACAGCCACCCGGCAACGGTTGCTGGCGTGCCCTCTTCCATAACGATTCGTCCCGAAATCGTCGCCCGGTCGTCACTGGGCGGGACGTCGGCCTCGGTTCCCACGGGAACGTCAGCGGGCGAAGAGGCGTTGCGCTGCGCAGCGTCGGGGGCGACGGCGGCCTCGGCCACCTCTTGCCGTTGCAGCGTGACGAGCGACAAGATGCCGGCGGCGACAAGCGCCGCGCATGCCGTCCCGACGCGCCACCGCCGCGAACACTGCCGCAGCACCGTCAGCTTCTCATCCAGCAGCGTCGCGATCCGCCGCTTCAACTGCGACGGCCCTTCCCACAACCCCACGGCGCCCGCCATCCGCGGCGCGGCGGTCGTCGCCGTGCGGGCCCAATTGACGAGTTGCTCGGCGTAGCTGACGCGACCCGCCACCTCGGCCGCCGCGGCGTCAGCGAGCGTTTCCTGGTCCAGCCGCAGGGCACGGCGCAGCAGCCAGAACAGCGGCTGCGGCCATAACAGAACCAGCAGCAGGCGGCTCGCGGCCAGGGAGCGCAGGTCGCCGCCTGTGATGTGCGCCCACTCGTGGGCAAGAACTGGCATCACGTTCGATTTCGCCGCAGGGCCAGCCGGCGCCGCGAAGGACGCCGGCAGGATGATCGCCGGCCGGCGCAGGCCGAGCGCCACGGGCGCGGGCACGCGCTCGCTCACACGAAGCTCCGGCGGAACCTGTTTGCCAACGACCGAGCGCAGCGCCACCGCGAGCTCGCTCGGCGCCGGCCGCGTCTCGCGGCGGACGCGGCGGATCAAGATCGCGCCCATCGCCAGCCAGGCCACGACGGCCGCCGAGCCGATCGCCTGGACCGCGACGAGCGCCGCCGGCCAAGAAATCGACGCCGACGCCGGAACCGCGACGGGCGCCGCCAAGTTCGCCGCGTCCGCCTGCACCAGGGACTCGGCGTCTGCCACAGGCGGCACAGGGTAGGAGTTGAACTCCTCGAGCTTGAATTCGAACTCGGAAATCGTAATCTGCTGGTCGCCGTTTGACGCCGGGGCGTCCGGCGCCGCGACAGGCTCCGCTGCCGCCGCGAGCAAGTGAACTGCGGACCAACCCGGCAACGCGCACAGCACGGCGAGCGCCGCCAGGGCCGCGAGCGTCGCCTTCTCGATCGCCATCCGCCGCGCAGGTTGCCGCACAAGCAGCAGCAACCCCAGCACGCCGGCCAGCAGCACAGCCGCGAGCAAATGAACGTCGCCCAACCAGATCGCAACGGCGTCAACGGCAGCAGACATGAGAGAAGGCTCCGTTTGTGGAGTTAAACATCACTTTACAATCATCCGGTCCCCTCCCCTCGGCGGGGAGGGAGCACCGAGCACGGGCGACCCAAAGTCGCCCGTGCGTAGGTGGTACCTTTTGCGAAGCAATCTGGGAGGGGGGAGGCGGAGGGTACACGCGCTACATTTTGAACCCGTGTGCCCAGGGCTTCACCCCTCTCCCAGCCCCTCCCCATCAAGGGGAGGGGAGCAGAGGGTCTGTTTGAGCCGCGCCGCGGCAATCATCGCCTCCAGCTCATCCAGCTCCTCCGGCTTGAGCTGCCGCGACTCGAGCGCATGCACGAGGTATTCGTTCACCGCCCCGTCGAACACGCGCTCCAAAAATCCGCCCGCCAGATCCTGAAACGTCTTGTCGCGCAAAATCGCCGCGGCGTAGACGTAGGCCTTCCCTTCCCGGTGATGCGTGACCAGCCCCTTCTGCTCCATCACCTGCAGCAGGCTCAGCACGGTCGTGTAGGCCAGGGCGGCGCCGCGCTCGTTGAGGGCGTCGCACACGTCGCGGACCGTTGCTTCGCCGCGGTCCCACAGCACCTTGAGCGCTTCCAATTCCCGGTCGGTCGGCTGTATGTCGCCCATCGTGAAATGCTCCTTTCTACTGGCTGTCCAGTAGCAACTTCCCGAGATTCTACTGGCCAAACAGTAGTTGTCAACGAGAATCCGGTGGCCACGGCAAATGGGACGCGGAGGAACGCGGATTTTCGCGGATCGGAGCATCAGCTTTACGTCAGTCTCAGGGGCAGCCCCGACCACGCTTGGTCGGGGTTATCCACACTCGTGACGGCGCGAAACGCGTACCCGCTTCCGCCCCCTCCCCAACCCTCCCCACGGAGGGGGAGGGAGCCGGAGTTTTGGTTCCGATCCGCGGAAATCCGCAAAATCCGCGTTCATCCGCGTCCCATTTTCCGCCCGCCTCGCTTACGGGGGCGGCGCCGCACAGTTTGCCCAACCGGCGCCACGGTCCTTGATCCGACCGCGTACAGGTTGTCGGAGTTGAAATGCCGATTCGGATTGTGCGGTCGCGGCGCGAGCCGCCCGAGGCAGGGCGACGGAGCGCCATGCGGCGTCTGCGACCGCAATGTGATTGCATTCCACGGTCTTTGAGTCGTTCATGACCTCGCACACCGCCAGCCGCCGCCGACGCGTTCTGCACGAAGAAGTCCGGCAGGCGGCCCTGCAGGCCACCCTTCCTATGAGCACGATCGACGGCGCCCCGACGCCCCGTTACGGCGAGCTGGCCGGGGTTGAGCACCATCCGCAAATCACCGACTACGTCCCGCGCCGCAACCTGGCGATCCTCGCGGTCGCGGCCGGCGGCGCCGCGGCGCTGGCCCACAGCGCGGGGACGATCGCGGGCGCCACGGCGGGCGTCTCCGCCGGACAGATCGCCGGCGTCGCGACCGGGGCGACCGCGTGGACGGCCGCGATGTTCTTGATCACGACGGCGCTGGCCGCGCGGCTGATCTTCTCGTTGCGCCGGCACCGCATTGAGGATGTCCGCGGCCGGTATCGCGTGTGGAAGTGGATGGCCCGCGGGGCGATGCTGCTGAGCATCAACGCCGTCGCCGGCGTGCATACGCTGGTCGCGGCGGCGGCGACGGCCGCGACGGGTTGGTCGCTCACCGCCGGCGGCGCCGAGTGGTGGCTGGCGCCCATGGCCCTGGTCGCCGCCTGGCTCGGCTTCCGGCTGCTGCAGGAAACGGCCGAATCGCGCGGCACGGTGGCCTGGCTGGCGGCGGCGGCGGCGTGCTACGCCGCGGCGGCCGCGGGCGCACTGGGGTGGGCGCCGGCGGCGCTGGGGGCCTGGAGCGACGTGCTCACGACGGCCTTGCCGCTCGTGGGGCACGCGTTCGCCCTGGCCGCCGCACTGACGTTCGCCCGCTACGTGGTGCTCGACGTGCAGGAGCTCATCGAGCACAAGCCGCGCAAGGCGGAGAAACCGCCGACGAAGCCCGCGGCGGCCCAGGAACCCGCCGCCCCCCCCGCTCGCGGCTTAGCGCCGCAGCCCCAGGAGGACGACGCCGACAGCGCCGACGACGACCAGCCGCAGGACGGTCAGTACCTCTCGAAGGCCGAGCGCAAGCGGCTCCGCAAGCAACAGCAGCGGCGAGCGGCGTGATCGCGGCGGGGGCCGGTGCACGATCAATCCCTGGTCGTCGGCGGCCGGGCCGTTTACGCTACGCGGGTTGATCTCCCCGCTCTCTGGCACCGGCGCGTCATGACCGTTCGTACCCGTTTCGCCCCCAGTCCCACCGGCTATCTGCACATCGGCGGCGTGCGGACCGCCCTGTTCAACTGGCTGTTCGCGCGGCGGCACGGCGGGCAGTTCCTGCTGCGGGTGGACGACACCGATCAGCAGCGCAACGTCGCCGCCGCGCTCGAGCCGATCCTGCACGGCTTTCGCTGGCTGGGGCTCGATTGGGACGAGGGGCCTGAGGTCGGCGGGCCGCAGGGGCCGTATTACCAGTCGCAGCGTTCGGAACTGTACCAACAGGCTGTCGACGAGCTGCTGGCCCGCGGCGCCGCGTATCGCGACTTCGCGACGACCGAGGAGATTCAGCAGGAGCGCGAGGCGGCGCAAGCGGCGGGGCGGGCGTTTACTTACAGCCGGCGGTGGGAAGCGAAGACGCCAGCGGATGCAGAGCGATTCTCTGCGGAGGGGCGGGCGGGGGTGGTGCGGCTGAAGATGCCCCGCGAGGGGGAACTCGTGCTCGACGACCTCGTGCGCGGCGAGGTCCGTTTCGGGTGGGCGAACGAGCAGGACCACGTCGTCCAGCGGGCGGACGGCACGTGCCTGTATCATCTCGCCTCGGCGGTGGACGATCACGCGATGCGGATTTCGCACGTGATCCGCGCCGAAGAGCACCTGCCCAACACGCCGCGGCAGGCGTTCATCGCGCAGTCGCTCGGCTACCCGCTGCCGGCGTACGCCCACCTGCCGTACGTCGCGGAGCCCGGCAGCAAGAACAAGCTCAGCAAGCGCAAGCTCGACAAGTACCTGAAGAACCGCGACTTCGCCGGGCTCATGGAGCGCGGCGCGAGCATCGCGGCGCGGATGGGGCTGGCCGCGTCGGCCGACACGTTCAACCCGGTAATCGTCGACTTCTACGAGCAGATCGGGTTTCTGCCGGACGCCCTGCTTAACTACCTCGTGCTGCTGGGGTGGTCGCTCGACGGCGAGCGCGAGGAGTTCACCCGCGACGAGATGGTCGCGCACTTCTCGCTGGAGCGCGTCAACAAGGCGCCGGCGAGCTTCGATCCGCAGAAGCTGATGGCGTTTCAGGATCGCGCGATGCAACGCCTGCCACTGAAGCAGAAGGTGGCGAAGTGCCTGCCGTACTTGCAGCGCGCCGGGCTGGTGAGCAATCCGCCGCCGTGCGACACGGCGCCGTACCTGTCGCGAATCCTGACGGCCGCGGGCGACCGCGTGAAGATGGCCGGCGACGTGCTGGATTACGCGGATTTCTATGTGGCGGACGACGAGCTGAGCTACGAGGCGGCGGCCCTGGAGAAGCGCGTCGCTAAGCCGCAAGCGGCCCGAGGGTTGCTGGCGGAGTTTTCGGCGGCGCTGGAGGGGGTCGAGCCGTTTGACGCCGCAACGCTAGAAAAAATGCTCCACGAATTCGTGGAGCAGCGCAGCATCAAGATCGGCGACGTCGTGCACGCCGTGCGCGTGGCCGTGACGGGCAAGGCGGTGGGCTTCGGCTTGTTCGACGCGCTGGCGATCCTCGGCCGCGAGCGCTGCCAGCGGCGCATCGCCCGCGCTTTGCAGTTGACGCACTCCGCGGCCTGACCGCTCACCGCCCGCGCCTGTCCCCCCGTCCGCGGTCGCCGCGGCCCCGGTCGCCCCGCCCGCGATCGCCGCCGCCGCGTCCGCCCTGGGCTGTGTTCTGCGGCTTGCCGCCCGCCCACGGCGTGGACAACGCCGTCTGCAGCGCGTTCTGCAGCTCCTCGGCGTTGAGCGAGCCGGTGAGCTGATGCACCTGCACGACCGTCTCCGACCGCGCCTGCTCGTCGAGCGCGGTGATCATCTGCTTGATGCTGTCGAAGATCTGCTCTTCGGCCGAAACGATCAGCGTGTTGGAGACCTGGTCGACGCCGATCGACAACGCGCCCTGGAAGGACATCTTGACCGGAGATGACTTATTGTCTCCACCACCCCCAAAGCTGTAGTAGATACTCCGCCCGCCGCCGCTGCCGCCGCCGCCGCGCTGGTTGTCGCCATCGCGATTCTGGAATTCCTTATCCTTGGAGCTGAGCAAGTCGCGGTAAACCTCTTTGACGGCCTCGGCAATGTCGCCGGCGCGCGAGTATTTCACCTGCACGAGCTCCGTCTTGCGGCGGCGAACCGCGTCCTCGGCCACGGGCTGATCGTAAATTTCGACTAATTTGTCGATTGTCTGCAATTGAGCGGCGCTGGCGTTTTGCACGAGTATCGAATTGGTGGCCGTGTCCCAGATGAATCGCAACTTGCGGCGCTTGCCAAGAGTCGCCGATTCGGACTGATCGCTCGAGCCGCCGAAAATCCGAAAGAGCCGATCGGTTTGGTCGTCGGCCAGATCGTCCTCGAAGTAGTCGGTCAGGTTGTACCACACGTCGCGGCAGTCGGAGTTCTTGAGCTCGTAGAGTTTGAAATCCTGCGGTGGCGGGGCGAGCTCGGCGAGCAAATCCTCCATCTGGTCGAGCGCCACGGGATCGTCGGAGCTGATGACAATCCGCCCATCGGCCGTGATCGTCAGGTTGATCGCCGCCGGCGGGGCCTCGGCGGCCTCAACCTCGGCCTCGGGGCGGGCCGCAGCCGCGTCGTCGGTCTCTACTTCAACAGCGCCGCCTTCGGAGTACTGGGCCAACAGGAACTGCGGCCCACCCGAGCGCTGCGTGAGCGTGTCTTCGCCCGGCGCGGGCGCCGCGGCCGGCGGCGTGGCAGAAGGCTCGGCCGCGGGCGGCTGAGCCGGGGCTTCCTCCGGCGGGGCCACGTTGATGTTCAGCGGGTTACGACCGCCCCAGGCCTGTTCGATCCGCTTGAGCAATTCGGCCGTCTCCGCCGGCGAGCGGGCGTCCAGCACGCGGAATGTGTTGGGATTGCCGCCGCGGCCGTTGGTGATCACCCCCAGCTCGGTGAGCATGCCGGTGACTTCCTTGTACTCGTCATCGGTCGCCATCAGGATCAGGCGGTTGTGCTCGATATCGGCCTGGATGCGGAAGCCGGACTCGGCGGACGAACTGTTGTTGCGGCTGCTCCACGGGTCGTAGTAGCCGTAATACCGGTTTCGCGAGTTGCCGTCGTCTTTCTTCTCGCCAACCATGAGGGCCTGAATCGTCCCGGCCACCTGGTCGACCGGCGTGCGGCGGCTCAGCCAGATGACGCGGATGCTGCGTCCGCTGCCGTCCAGGCGATCGATCATGCCCTGAATCGTGGCATGATCCTCGGCGGTGGCGGTGGCGAAGATCGTCTTGCTGCCGCTGTCGCTCTGAAGCTGAGTCAGCGGGCTGAGGTTGGCGATCTCCTTCAGCGCCGTCACCACCGAATCAGCGCTCACCGTCGCGGTTTGATAGCGCTTGGTCGTCAGCTCGCCGCTCTCGGCAAGACCTCCGATGTTACTGGGCACGTCGAACTGCTTGACGACGCGCTTGATGATCTCCATTTCCTTGGGCGGTGCGTTGGCCGAGATCGTGTTCAACCGGCGGTCGACGGCCAGAAACACCGGCGGACCATCCTGCCGCAGCATTTGGCTCACGTCCTTGCCGCTGCCCTGCATCTGCATGAGCAACTGCATCCGTTGCTGTTCGAGTTGCAGCTCCATCGGCGACTTCCGCGAACTGGGGTCCAACCCCAACACGATCATGATCTGGTCGGCCACGTAGTCGGCCCGGCGATGCCGGATCTGAAACAGCTCGGGCCGAATATCGCCGGCGGCGGCCAGTTGCTCGCCGTACAGCAGGTCGCGCACGTCGCGCAGGTTTGCCACCGGGTCGATCACCATGATCTGCCGGCTGGCCAACAGCGGCGTCACCTTGGCCGTGGGCGTCAGCAGGGCTTTCACGTCCTCGACGGTCTTGGCGACGTCCATCGGCTCGGGCACGTCGAAGCGCACGCGCGCAAACTCGTAAGGCAGATGCTCCTCGAGCTCGTCCCGCTCGACGCGCGGGACAAGGCTCGGCTCGATCTTGTCGAGCTTCATGACGGTGATCACCTCGCCCTGCTGCAGCATCGTGAAGCCGCGGGCGAGCAGGTAGCGGTTCAGCAGGTCGCGCGTCTCCGGCAACGAGTATTTGCGCTGCGTGACGATGTTCACCTTGTCGGCCGGCAGCTCCTGCCAGTCGAGCGTGGCGTTGGAGACCTCGGAGAACCACTGCAGCACGTCGGGCCAGGTCTGATTCTTGAACGTGAACTGCACCTGGCCGTTGGCGTCCGGCTTGGCCTTGAGCTCTTCAGGGTTGGCGGGGCCTTCGGCGTCGGAGCGTTTTACCGTCTCAATGGCGGGCGCCGCGTCGCCGGCGGGCTGGCCTTCGCCTTCGGTTTTAGGGGCCTCTTCGGCAGGCGGGGTTTCCCCCCCCGGAGGACCGCCGGGCTGCACTGCCGGCATGGGCCCGCGCCGCCCGCGCATCCGCCCCTCCATCATCTTGGCGCGGATCTCCGGGGGAATGTTGTTCATATCCACCGGCTGACCCTGAAATGCGTCTTGGGCCAGGGCCGTCGCGCCGGCCCACGCCGCCGCTGCGAGCAAAGCCCAACCGAGCATGCGCATCTTGCCTGATCCTGCGGGCATGACGAGTGATCTCCGCCGTGTGAGAGGGCGCGCACCGTGGCGCAGCTCCAAAAATGAAACCCCGGCATTATAGCTGAGGCGCTGCGGAATGCCCAAATGGCTATCGGCTATCGGCTATCGGCCAGAGTTCTGAGTGGCCCCAAACAGCCGGGGCCATGCCGGCAAATCGCCGGACGCGAATTGCCCGCCGCGCGACTTTTCCCATGTTTGGCCGATAGCTGAAAGCCGACAGCCGACAGCCTTCGCCAAAAAAAGCAGCCCGGCCGCCGCGAGGGCGACCGGGCTGTGTCGGTTCTTGCTTTCAGGTCGCGAGCCGCGGCACAAGGTGGGCCGCCGTCACGACTTGCGAAGCAGGTGGTGGCGTCCTGTCGGACACCCGCCGGTGATCGTCAGGTTTCACCACCTAACTGGCGTATATGACAATCGTTCAACAGACCACCTCCTTCCAACTAGGGTTCTGGCGGCTGCGGCGCTCTGCCAGAGGGCGCCGCGAGCGGCCGGGTTTGCCCGTCGTGCTGCGTTTGGCACGACCCACTCGCTCCATTATAAGCACACCCAGCGGAAATTCCGCAAGGAAAACTGGGTAAGTCTTGCCGATTTCTCCGGCGGGGCCTTTCAAGCATCAACTCTCATGACGCTGCCGCGGACCAAGGGGTTCGCGCCGTTCGCCGCGGCCGTTGATTTCTCCGTGGTCGTCCGTTCAAAGCAACGTTTCGTCGGAGGAGCGCCGCAACGCCTACGGCAAGCCCTGCCAAGGACAGCGAATTCGGCTCCGGGACTGGCGGCACATCGAAGCGGAAATCAATGCGTTCAAGGACTTCCTGCCCATCGGAACGTCGAATTCTAAAATCCCCGAACAACCTTCCCGAGGATCCGCCTTCACCGACGTAGTGGAGAAACGGCAGCGAGCTTTCAGCGCGGCCCACGTCAAAGTACTGGAACGTGCCGAACAGCCCGCTCGATGTTTCCCACTGGCCCTCGGTGACGCCGTCCAACTGCCCGACGAGAAACTGCGTGTCCGATTGGATATTGTAGCCGAGCGCCTCAAAAAGCTCCGGCGTGTAATCGCGGAACGCGGTGAGCAGCCCCAACGGATTGGCATGCCCCAGCGTTCCGAAAACCCCGAGTCCCGCCGAGTAAGCGAAGCTGAAACCGACAATCACGCCCGAATCCGTCGTTGCGGAAAAATCGGTCATGAGATAGCCCGGTGCGCTCGGCGCCTGCTGCCAATCGGACAACCCGGACAGGGTGATCGCAGCTCGAGCCGCCGGCCCTGAAGCTAACATGGCGACGCATGCCATGGCCACGCTTGCCGAAAACCGCATGAGCGCCTCGGTGGAAAATCGGTGATTTGAGTCCTCAGTTCGATGCTAAACCGCCGCCCGCGCCTATTCAATGACAGACGCCCGCGCGATCGAAAGTTCGCCTCCATCAAGGGCGCGGCGGCGATGCGCAACGAGGACGGAAACGTCGAGGTCACGACGTTCACGGGCCCCGTCGCGGACCACGCTTCGAACGGCCCCATCGCCCCCGTCGAGGACCGCAGGTTCCACGACTGCCCCTCCGGCGACGTAGCCGACATTCCCCCCCCCGCGTAAGTTCTCGCAGCGGCGGCAGATAAAGAAACAACCGCCGTGCGGGGGGGGTTATAATCAGGGGGGCGGGTCCCGGACCGGTGCGCCGTCTTGACGCAAAATCGCACCGGGGGCCCTTGATCGGCGTGCACTTCTCATTCAGCTTGTGAGGAGGGCCAACTAGTTGTCGCTGCCGTTAGGGATTGCGCTCGAGGACGACTCACATGGGGACAGTCAAGGATTGGACGATTCGCACATGCGCGATCCTTGGCGCCGCGATTCCCCTCGTGCTGGCGACTGGCTGCACGCACCAGCGGGCAGGCAGCGAAGCCTCGGCCGCGGAAGCCGCCGCCGACGCGTCCCGAGTCGCTAAACCCGTCCACGTCGTCGAGGCCCGGCTCGAACCTTGGCCCATCACGGTCCGGGTCCAGGGCAGCCTGCTGGCCGACGAGGAAGCGGTCATCGGGTCGAAACTTGCCGGCCGCATCGACGCCGTCGAAGCCGATCTCGGCTCGGTTGTGAAACAGGGCGAAACGCTCGTCACGCTCGACCGCCGCGAGCTGGAGCTCTTGGTGCGGCAAGCCGAAGCCCAACTCAAACAAGCGTGCTCGGCCATTGGCCTTGAGCCCGAGGAGGACGAGACGGAGCTCGTGCTCGAAAACTCGCCGCCGGTGCGGCTCGAATCGGCGCTCGTCGACGAGGCCCGCGCGGCCGTCGATCGCGCCAACCGCCTGCGGCCGACCAAGGCCATCACGGACGCCGAATACGAAACCTTCACGGCCCAGCTCAAAACGGCCGAGGCGCGTTACCAATCGGCGATCAACGCCGTGCGGGAGCAGATTTCGCTCATCGGCGTGCGGCGGGCCGACCTGGCGCTCGTGAAGCAACAG
Organism: uncultured Planctomycetaceae bacterium; assembly: GCA_964430075.1. Lineage (GTDB taxonomy): Bacteria > Planctomycetota > Planctomycetia > Pirellulales > Lacipirellulaceae > Lacipirellula. The sequence goes on from CAYSFP010000028.1 coordinate 21,289, forward strand.
CTCGATGACGCGCGGGTGACCGCGCCATTCGACGCGCAAGTGTCCGCCCGCATGGTGTCCCCCGGCGCCTACGTCCAGATGGGACAGGCGGTGACGGAGCTGGTGCGGATCGACTGCCTGCGGTTCACCGCGGGCGTGCCGGAACGCCGGGCCGGTCAAATCGCCGTCGGCCAACCGATCGAAATTAACCTCGCGGGCCGCGACGAGCCAATCATGGCGTCGATTTGTCGGCTGAGCCCGATGGTGGCTCAGAGCAGCCGCTCGCTGCGGATCGAGGCCGACGTGCCGAACGACGATCTCCGTTTGCAGGCCGGCTTGTTCGCCGAGGCCGAGATCACGGTCGATCCCGACGCCGAAACCCTCGCGACGCCGCGGACCGCGGTGAGCCAGTTCGCCGGCGTCCAGAAGGTGTGGGTCGTACGCGACGGCGTGGCCGTGCAGGCCACCGTCCGCACCGGCCGCCGCGACGAGGAGCGCATCGAAATCCTCGAAGGCATCTCGCCCGGGACAACCATCGTCGCCATCGCCTCCGAAGGGCACGAAGGCCCCGTGACGCCGATTTCGGAACCCGCTGGAACCTGACGCAACCCCCGTAGGACGACGACGCCGTGCAGTGGCTGGCCCGAGTGTGCGTGCACCGACCGGTGTTCGCGTTGATGCTGATCGCCGCGGTGGTCGTGGCTGGCCTCGCGTCTTACGTGCAGTTGGGCATCGACCGGTTTCCCAATATCGATCTGCCGACGCTGCGCGTCATGACGATGTACCCCGGGGCCGCCTCGGCCGAGGTCGAGTCCGAGGTCACCCAAGTGCTCGAGGACGCCGTCGCCACGGTGGCGGGCATCGACGAGCTGCGTTCCATCAGCAACGACGGCGTCTCGATGCTGATCATCACGTTCCGGCTCGACCAAAACATCAACGTGGCGTCGCAGGACGTGCGCGATGCCGTTGCCGGCGTGATGAATCGCCTCCCCCCCGACATCGACCCGCCGGTGGTGCAGAAGCAGGATCTCGACGCCTCGCCGATCATGACGATCGCCGTGTCCGGCCCGCGCGAGATCCGCGAGCTGTACTACCTGGCCGACCGCAACGTCAAGAGCACGATCGAATCGGCCCGCGGCGTCGGGCAGGTGATGATCGAGGGGGCCACGGACCGGGCCGTGCAGATCAACATCGACGCCGAGCGGCTGGCCGCCCATCGCGTGTCGATCATGCAGGTGTACGACGCCATCGTGGCCCAAAACGCCGAGGTGCCGGCCGGTCGCGTGGACGAGGGATACCGCGAGCTGACCCTCCGCACCCAGGGCCGCATGCCCGACGCCCGCGATTTTGACGAACTGGTCGTGGCCACCGTCGACAACGTGCCGCTGCGCATTAAGGACTTGGGGTCGGCCATCGATTTCACGAAGGAGAAGCGCACGCTCGCGCGGTTCGACGGCCAGGAAGCCGTCATCTTGCAGGTCCAGCGGCAGAGCGGCATGAATACCGTCGAGGTGATCGACGCGGTGAAGGAGCGGCTCGACCGCGCCCGCCAACTGCTGCCGACCGACGTCACGGTGGAGGTCCTCCAGGATCAGTCGCGGTACATCCGCGCCGCGCTGCACGAGATTCAGAATCATCTCGTAACCGGCAGCCTCATGGCCAGCGTCATCGTGCTGCTGTTCATGCGCTCGTGGCGGTCGACGATCATCGCGGCCATCGCGATCCCCACGTCCATCGTCGGCGCCTTCGCCGTGATGAAGGCGATGGATTTCACGCTGAACAACGTCACCATGCTCGCCCTGGTGCTGATGGTGGGCGTGGTGATCGACGACGCGATCATCGTGCTGGAAAACGTCTTCCGCGTGATCGAGGAAAAGGGCCTCGCCCCCCGCGAGGCCGCGATCGTCGGCACGCGCGAAATCGGCCTCGCCGTGCTCGCCACCACGCTGTCGCTGGTGATCGTCTTTCTGCCCGTGTCGTTCCTCTCCAGCGTCACCGGGCGCCTCTTGTTCGAATTCGGCATCACCGCCAGCGTCGCCGTCATGATTTCGATGCTCGTGAGCTTCTCGCTCACCCCCATGATGTGCAGCCGCATGCTGAAGGCCGTCCCCAGCGGTCATGCCTCTCCGAGACTTGAAGGCGGTCTCGGAGAGACCGCCCCACAGGGCCCCGCGTCCCGCCGCGGATTCTACCGCCACATCGAACGGGGTTATATGTGGTGCCTCGAGTGGTCGATGAAGCATCGCTGGGCGGTTGTGGCCGTCTCGGCGCTCGTCATCGCCGCGAACGTGCCGCTGTACGGCATGGTCAACCAGGACTACATCCCCACCGACGTCGACGAGGGCGAGTTCGAAGCCCGCCTTTACGCTCCCGAGGGCGTCAGCGTGGCCTCGATGGAGGAAATGATCAACGCCGTCGAGCCCAAGGTGCTGGCGATCCCTGGCGTCGTGCACGCCCTTACCAGCGTCTCGGGCTCGGCCCGCGGCACCAGCTCGGCCAGCATGTACATCCGCCTGCAGGACATCGAGGAGCGCACCTTCTCTTGGAAGCGGCTCTGGCACGCCACGCTCGAAGGCGACCCCCTGGCCGCCTTCCGCGGCAACTTCAACCAGCGCGACAAGATGCGCGAGGTCCGCGAGATCATCGGCCAGTTCGCCGAACTGCGCACCAGCGTCCGCAACCTGACGTCCTTCCGCCAGGGAGCTCCCGTTGATCTCGATTTCGCCGTCACCGGCCCGCGGCTCGACGTGCTCGCCGACTTCACCCAACGGCTGGTCGCCAAGCTCGCGGAGCATCCGGGGCTCGTCGACGTCGATTTCACGTTGCGGATGGATAAGCCCAATCTGCTGGCCCACGTCGATCGCGAGCGGGCCGCCGCGCTCGGCGTCGACATGCGCGAGATCGCCGATACGCTCCGCGTGGCCGTCGGCGGCGACGACCGCGTGTCGCGCTACTACGACGCCCAGGACGACGACGCCTACGACGTCGAGCTGCGACTGGTGGGCGTCGATCGCGGCGATCCCACCGACATCTCCCAGCTCTACGTGCGCACCACGCGGCCGGCCGCCCGCGGCGCCGCGGCGGCCGCCCTGGGCGTGCCGCTGATTTCCGGCCTGGGCTACAGCGGCGATACGGCGCCGCTCACCCGCATCGACAACTTGGTTTCGTTCGAAGAAACCTTCAGCCCGTCGCGCATCGACCGGCTCGACCGCCAGCGGATGGCCGCCGTGCGGGCGAATCTGTCGCCCGGCTTCGCCCTGGCCGAGGGCGTCCGCGCCATGCAGGCGACTGCCGAGGAGCTGGGCCTGCCGCCCGGCTACAGCACCCGCGTCCAGGGCGGCGCCCGCGAGCTGGAACGCACGCTCAGCGAGTTCGTCTGGACCTGCGCCCTGTCGTTCGTGTGCATGTACATCATCCTCGCCGCGCAGTACGAGGACCTGGTCCACCCGATCACGATCCTGCTGTCGCTGCCCATCGCCGTGCCGTTCGGCCTGTTCAGCCTGTGGCTGGGCGGCGAGTCGCTCAACCTGTACTCGGCCCTGGGCATCCTCGTGCTGTTCGGCATGGTCAAGAAGGCGTCGATCCTGCAGGTCGACCACATCAACCAATTGCGGGCCACCGGCATGCCGCGGGCGCAGGCGATCCTCGAAGGCAACCGCGACCGGCTGCGGCCGATCCTCATGACCGCGATCGCGTTCGTGGCCGGCATGGTGCCGCTGCTGGTGGCCACGGGGCCCGGCGCCGAAGAGCGGCGGTCGATCGCCGTACTCGTCTGCGGCGGCCAGGCGCTCTCGCTGCTGCTGACGCTGGTGGCCGTGCCGGTGATTTACTCGCTGCTGGACGACTTGGGCAACCTCTGGCGCCGCCAGCCCGTTGCGGCGCCCGCGCACGTTCGGGACGTTCGCCCCGGAGAACGGGTGCTGCAGCCGGTGGGTTGAGCCGCAGGCGGATTGCGCCGTTCCCGCATTTCGCCGCGGGGCCGGCCCCGCGCGCCGCTCGGCGCGGCCCAAGGGCCGCGGCTAAATTGACCACGGTTCCCAAAACCATGTCCCGCTTTGCCGCGCACCGCAGGTCGCCTTGAATCGATGCCCTCCTCGCAACTCGTGCGACTTCCGCGTAACGACTACGCCCGCCCCGCGATCGAGCTCGCCCCCGCGCTCTTGGGATCGATCATGGTCCGCCGCGTCGACGGCCAGCTTCGTCGCGCCCGGCTCATCGAGATCGAAGCCTATCTCGGCCCCAAAGACCTCGCCGCGCATTCCTCGAAGGGCCGCACCGCCCGCACCGAGGTGATGTTCGGCCCGCCGGGACACGCCTACGTGTACTTCATCTACGGCATGCATTTCATGTTCAACATCGTCGCCGGCACGGAGGGCGAGGCCCAGGCCCTGCTAGTCCGCGGGGCCGAGCCGCTCGACGGCTGGGACGTCGATCTGAGCGGGCCGGGGCGCCTGGCGCGGGCCTTCGGCATCGTGCGCGCCGACAACGGCCTGGACCTGACTGGCAACGACATCCACCTACTGGCCGACCCCGCGTACCGCCCGCGCATCGTGCGCCGCAAACGCGTGGGCGTCGACTACGCCCGCCACTGGAAAGACCGCCTGCTGCGGTTTATCGACGCGGGCAGTCCGGCTTCCAAGAAGCTGAAGTTCTGATGCGCGCATCACGCCAATCGTCAGTCGTTCGTCGAGCGGAACGAAACCGACGCGTCGACCTGAAAGATCCCTGCCGGCCCGCGACCACGCTTCGACGGGCCGGCAGGGTGGCCAGACTGCTTGAGAATTCAAAAAACCGCGTCGGTCGCATGAAGGAGTTCGCGGACCATGCGACCGGCGCGGCGCATTGGTCGTTCGTCAGGCAATCAACTGCTAGCTGAGCAACCAGCGTGCGCGATGAACATCGCTCCGAAAATTCGCTCCGCGAACCCGGCGACCACGCAATTCGCTCGCTCGCAACGCATTACCGCGACGAAACGACGTCGTGAGTCCCCTGAAATACGTTGATCTTGCGATCGAGATGAGCAATCGTTCTCCCGTGCAACTCTCATGCCGCCGCCCGGCGGCGCGCGCCTACTCGCGTCCCCGCTCTTCGGCGACCTTTCCCTCAGTACGGGTTTCGTCGGGCAATTCCCCTTCGGGCAATTCCACGAACGAGCCGCTGACCGTATACCGTCCCGGCCGCCGGTCGCGCTGCCGCTCGTCCACGGGCTTGGCGCGGAAGCGCATCGCCTCGGCGAAGGCTCGTGATCTCGTGATACGAAAATCGCGTTTAACAGGTGGGAATTCCACGGCGGGCCGCTCCCTGGTGAATGCCCGTTGGAGCTGCAACTAGCGTGCCGACGAGCGCTCGGCGGGCTCCCGTTCGTCCCAATCGCGCAGCCCCACGATGGGCAAAGCAAATTCGAACGCCGCGCGCCATTGCGGCGTATCCGCCAGCCGGAAGCACTCGTAGATCGGTTTGGGGCGCCCCGGACCGCCCGTCGCCGGATCGCGCACCCGCAGCCCCAGATTGAGCCCGCCCTCGTGCGGATGGTCGACGTGCCGGTGGAGGATGAACGCGTCGATGCCAGGGAGCCGCTCCACCTGCTTGTAAGCCAGACAGTAGGCGGCCGCCTGCAGCCGCTCGCCCTCGGCGCCCGGCGACGAATGGAAGCCCTGCTCGCTGAGGATGATCCGCCGCGGCCGGCCTTCGAACAGCAGCTCCTCGCGCTCGAAATAGCGCGCGAGCACCTCCAGATTCTTGAACGTGATCCGCGGCGAATCCTCGTGCGGCTCCGCCGTGGCATCCTCCCAGAAGGCGGGGTCGAACAGATCCTCCGGATACGGATGGTACGCCACGTGCCAATCGAAATCGCCGCCCGCGCGAGCTTGCACGGCAAAGTAGTCCACGAACGCTTTGCCCGGAAACGCCTGCCGCTCGTCGCCCGCCGCGTAGCGAATGGTCCAGTGGTGCTCGAGCGAAATGGACACGCGAGCCCACGAGCTTTGCCGCCGGACGGCCGCGTGCATCAGCCGCACCGCGGCCAGATAGTCGTCGGCGAACTCTTCCATCGTCGCCCGGCCGCGGTTGCTCCACCACCAGTGCGAGTTCACCTCGTTGCCGATGATGTACCCGACGACGCGGCCGTACCGGCGATCGGGCCGCGACCACCGCTCGGCGAGAAACTCCATCGTGGCCGCCAGATGCGCGCGGCCCTCGGGCGTCGCTGCGTTGAACGCCCCCAGTCGATTCGGCGCCGCAGCGTCGTACGCGGGGTGCAGCAGGACTTCGTTGACGCGCGGATCGCCGGAGGCGTAAGCGAGAATGATGAGGTGCACGATGACGCCGCGCTCCGAGAGCGCCGCGATTCGCCGATCGAGCCGTTCGAGCGGCGCCGCGTGGAACCGGTAGCGGCGTCCCTCGAACTCCCACGCGGGCTGGCCGTCATCCGCGCCGCCGGCGTGCACGTCGACCAGTTCGGAAAGATTGACGTTGAGCGCGGCATGTTTCACGCCGAGCGCGAGCGCATCGTCAACGTCCTCGACCTGCAGCCCCTTCTTCGACGCCGCGACGGGGTAGGGCTCCGCGTAGCGCGACTCAATCGGCGCCTGCTCATCGCCGCGGATTGCGCCGCCCATCGCAGCGAGTAAAAGCAGGACGAGCGGGCAAGACAAACTCCAAGGGCGATTCATGCGATCTGTCTCTTCGGATTGCGCCGGGGAAACTTACGCTCACGCGAGGGTCCGTGCCGCAAATAGCTATTTAGCCGCGCTCGCTTGCCCCGCGCCGTGGACCGCGTGGGGCAAGCGAGCGCGGCTAAATCGACGCGTATCGCAACCATTGCTGGTTCCGCCCGCTCCGCGGCCAGGGTAGCATTTTTTCACCGCGCCCGCCGCATGTCCGCGGGACTTTTCACTGCCGCCTCAACTTGGATTCCCTGAAATGACGTCACTACTCGCCGCGGCCGCGTTGCTCCTGGCCGCTCCCGTTTCCGAACCGCGCTACTCCGCCGAGCTCGTCTTTCCTCTGCGGTTCGAGCACAACCACGCCCCCGGCATCGTCGAGTGCGAAAACGGCGACCTGATCGCGTCCTGGTATCGCGGCGCCGGCGAGCGCTCCGCCGACGACGTCGCCGTCTACGGCGCCCGCTTGAAAAAGGGCGACTCGGAATGGGGCGACACATTCTTAATGGTCGACACGCCCGGCTTCCCCGACTGCAACACCTGCATGACGATCGACCGCCAAGGCCGGCTGCAGTTGTTTTGGCCGATCATCATCGCCAATAGTTGGGAATCGGCCCTGACGAAGCAGCTCGTGAGCACCGACTATCTCGGCCCCGGCGCGCCCAAGTGGACCAGCGAGGGCCTCGTACTGCTCAAGCCGGATGATTTCAGCGGCGAGGCCAACGCCGCGCTCGACCAGCTCGTGGAAAAATACAAGCTGCTCCTTCCCGAGGAGCTCGCCGAGGAGATCGCCGTCGGCCGGAAGCGGCTCGAAGATAAGCTTTCCCAGCGCCTCGGCTGGCAGCCGCGGTGCAAGCCGACGATCCTCCCCAGCGGGCGGATGCTGCTGCCGCTGTACACCGACACGTTCTCGATTTCGATCATGGCCGTCAGCGACGACGACGGCGCCACGTGGTACGCCAGCAAACCGCTGTTGGGCTTCGGCGCCATTCAGCCCGCCGTGCTCCGCCGGGATAGCGGCGAACTGGTGGCCTACATGCGCGAGAACGGCTTCCACGAGCGCATTCGCTACGCGACGTCGACCGACGATGGAATTACGTGGGGCCCGGTCCTGGAATCCGAACTGCCAAACCCCGGAGCAGGAATCGACGGCGTGCGGCTTGCCAACGGCCGCTGGGCGCTCATCTACAACGACACGACCGACGGCCGCAATCGCCTGGCCGTCTCGATCTCTGACGACGAGGGCAAAACCTGGAAATGGACGCGCCACTTGGAAGACGAGCCCTCAGGCTCATTCCACTACCCTGCAATCATCCAAGGCGCCGATGGCACGATCCACGCCATCTACAGCTACTTCGTCGACGAAGGCAAAAGCATGAAGCACGCCGCGTTCAACGAAGCCTGGGTGTGCGAAGAGTAGGGGGATTTACCACGGAGGCACGGAGGACACAGAGAAGGGAAGAAAGATTGGCGTCCGCAGGCGCCGCAGATGACCGCAGATATATTGATCCTCTAATATTATCTGCGCAAATCTGCGCCATCTGCGGACTGATTTACGTTTTTCTCTCTTTCTTCTTCTCCGTGTCTCCGTGGTTTATCGTTTGCTTCCCTTACTTCGGTGCGGCGTTTACTGCGCCGCGCCGAGTTGCTTCAGCAACTCCTGTACATCGGTGCTCTGCTCGCCCAGCTTGGCGGCGATCGCCCGCGCCGTGCGAACCGCGTCCTCGCCAAGGCCGGGCGTTTCCCGAGCGGCCACCGCCACGGCCAGCGTCTCGACGCTCGGATAGCGCTCCAGCACTTCGAGCACCAGCCGGCGCTCCTGCGACCGCGTGGCCGCCGCGAGCGCCTGGCGGCACATCTCGGCGCGCTCGGCGTCCGACATCCTGAACTGGCGGGCAATCCGCAGATACCCGCGCAGCGCACGCACCTGGTATCTCTCGTTCGCCGGATCGGTCGCCAGCTCGAGCAGCGCCGGCGCCGCGTCGACCGTCATCCACTCGCCCAAGACCCGCGTGGCCACGTCTTGTAAATCCTCGCCGCCGCCGCGGGCCGCCTTCGCGATAGCCTCGAGCGCCTGGCCGCTGCCGACGGCGCCCAACACCTGCAGCAGCCGCGCCTGGTTCTCGGGCGACGCCTGAGAAATCGCCGCGGCGATGGCACGAGCCGCCGCGTCGCCGTCCGGCATGCGAACCGCCGCCGTTTCGAGCGCCTGCCGCGCCGCCTCCGCGTCGTCGCCTGCGGACTCGACCAACCGCCCAATCAGAATGCCGAGATCCTGCGGACCGACCGTGGCGCCGAGGGCCTTCAGCGAAGCGGCGCGAATCTCGCCGTCGGCGTGGCTCAGCGCTTCGACCAGCGCACCGGTCGCCTCGATGCGCCGCTGCCCGACCACGTGGATCAACGCGGCCAGCGCGCCCCCGTCGGCGCCGGCGAGCCGCCCCTTGATTGCGTCGGCGACGCCGTCGCCGGGCAGTGCCGCGAGCGCCGCCCGCGCGGCCTCGGCCAGCTCCGCATCATTCTCGGCGGCGATTTCCAGCAGCACGGCCACGTGCTCGCCGTCGCCCAACCGCCCGACGGCGCCAATGGCGGCCAGGCGCACCCGCGCATCGCCGCCGCGGGCTGCCGCGAGAATCGCCGGCGACAGCACGGCCGGCGTGCGTTCGGAAAGTGCGATCAGCGTCAGCCCGGCGCGCTCAGGCGCCATCTCGGGCAAGTGCGCGGCGAGCGCCTCGGCCACGCCGTCGCCGGGCAGTTCGCGGGCGACGGTCAGACCCAGTTGAAAGAACCGCTGATCCTCGGAGTCGAGTTGCTCGACGAGCAGGTCGACGCCGTCGCGTCCCTCGCCGGCCCGCGCCAGAATCGCGCCGCGCGTCGCTTCGAGCTTGCGCGGCTTCGGCACGTCGGCCCGGCGAACCTCGTCGTAGATTTCGATCGCCTCGGCCACGCGGCCCTCGGCCAATCGCCGCTCGGCGCACAGGATGCACCCCTCGGCGACGGCCGAACGCACGTCCGATTTTGCCCCCGCGAGAACCTTGCGCAGCGACTGCGTGGCCGCGTCGTTGCCAATTCGGCCCAGGGCGACGGCTGCGGCAGACGCAACCTCCGCGTCGTCGGCGCCGAGCAGCCCCGCCAGATGGTCGGTCGCATCCGCGCTGCGGCGCACGCCGATCGAATTGATCGTGCCCGCCAGCAGCCGACCTTCGAGCGAGGAAGCCGCCTCGACCAGCGCCGCGTCGGCCGCCGGATCGGGAATCGCCTCCAGGGCGATGCGGGCCCAGGATGCGAGCTGCGGATCCGCCAGCAGTTTGGCCAACTCGGGCACGCACTCCGCGGAGCCGTGAATCGAGAGCTGCTTACAAGCCATCGCTTTGTCTGCCGGCGCAGCGGTGCGGAGCGTTTCGATGAGCTCGGCTTCCTTGGCCGAGCCGCCCTCGGCCGCCCTTACAAAACCAGCGAGCGCGAAAACCGCAACCACCGCGATCGCGCGCGTGAGGAACGACGATGTATACATGATCGAGCCTATACGGATGATTGTTGTGAGTTGAATTTATGGGCGCGGGCCGGGAGTTCGGTGTGCCCAAGCAGATGAGAACCACGGATTACACGGATTAAGAAGCAGAACGGCGCGCCCCTCGGCGATCCCTTATTCTTTTCTTCTCCTATCCGTGTAATCCGTGGTCAAAATCCTTCGTGCGCCCTCCTAAATCCGCCACGGTTCGCGCACCGCTTCGGACCGCAGCCGGTTCGCCTGCTCGTCGCCGATGAATTCATGCTTCACGGCGTCGTAAGTCACCTTGCGGCCCAGCGCCAGCGCGATGTTCGCCGCATGGCACGCGATGTGCGCGTTGCACGCCGCGTCCGCGTTGCCCTTGGGCTGGCTGCGGGTCTTCACGCAGTCCAGGAAGTCGCGCACGTGGAACGTCGCCGGGTAGCCGCCGATCTCCGCGACCTCGCGCCCCGCGAGCAGCTCCGGCGAGCTGAGCACCATCTTGCCGCTGTCGCCGGCCTCGACCCAGCCGTTCTCGCCCTCGAACCGCACGGGGCACGAGCCCAGCGGAATCCAGCCCTCTTCGCGGAGCACCAGCTCGACGCCGTCCGGGTAGCGAGCCACGATTTCGCCGTTCTCCGGCGGGTTGTACTCCACGGGAATCGCCACGTCGCCGACGGCCCACTGGCAGAGGTCGACGCAGTGCGAGCCCCATTCGAGGACGCCGCCGCCGCCGAAGGCGCCAACCATGCCGCCGCCCTTTTCGAAGTTGAAGCCGTCCAGCAGCCGCTCGTTGTACGGCCGCCACGCCGCGGGGCCGAGGTACATGTCCCAGTCGACGATCTCCTTCTCCGGCAGCGGCTCCTCAGGGAGCCAGCCACTCATCAGCGCCCTCATCCCCATCGGGTGGGCGTACACGCGCTTGAGCTTGCCGAGCTTGCCCGTGCGCGCCAGCTCGCACGCAAACGCAAAGTGCGGCAGATTGCGCCGTTGCGTGCCGGCCTGAAACACGCGGCCGGTGCGGCGCATCGTCTCCGCCAACGTGAGACTCTGCGCGATGTTCTTCGTCACCGGCTTCTCGCAGTACATATCCTTGCCCGCGCGAGCCGCGTGCATCGCGGCGGTCGCGTGCCAGTTCGGCCCGGTGGCGATCAGCACCGCATCGATGTCGTCGCGGTCGAGCAGCTCGCGGAAGTCGCGGTACATGTCGCACTGATCGTTGCCGTACTTCTTATCGGCGATCTGCTTGACGGCCACGCGCCGCTTCTGCTTCACGTCGCACACGGCGACGAACTGCACGTCCTTCTGCTCCAGGAAGCACCCCAGGTCGTACGTGCCGCGGTTGCCGATGCCGATGCCGCCCAGCACGATCCGCTCGCTGGGGGCGACGGCGCCGCCGAGGCCAAGCGCCGAGCTAGGAATGATCTGCGGCGCCGCGATTCCCGCGCCCGCCATTGCCGAGGCCTTCAGAAATCGCCGCCGGGAAACTGGATTGGCGGATCTCGCCATGATGCCCTCCTGAACCAAAAGAGGCCGTTGCCGGCACAGGTGTGCGGACTAATCGCGGACAAGCACTTCCCACGCCGCCTAGCATACCGCGGCGGCCGCCGCTTGTCCCGGGGCTTTTGGCCGGAGGTCGAGGGGGATTGCCAAGTCAGCCGCCTGGGCAACGTGGTCGAAGCGGCTCGCTTCGACGAGTGTCCTCGTTGTTATGACTCTGCCGTTCTCCTGCCACGGTCGCATGCGGGCGTTCGGGTTTCGAGGGGGGGAGTTTCTCTCGGAGGCGCGGCGTCCTCCGGGGCCGACTGGCCGCTGAAGCGGCCAGTCCGTCCGACGAAGCGGCCAGGCCCGGCAAAAACGTGGTTTTCCCCGCGATTTTTACCGCCCGGGGCGGCGTCACGTCGCTCCCCGTCCCGGCCTCATCCCCAGTCAAAATAAAAAATTCTCCTAAACTTCCCAGATTTTGCGACCAGATCGCCGGCGGTTTGCTGGATTAGGAGTAGGGGACGATCGCGCGAGGACTTTCGGGGGCTCGCCCCGCGACGACTCGGGCGGCGCCGCCCCGACCCGAAACAGCCGGCGTGACACCCCCCCAGCACGGGGGTGCCAGAACCATCATCACCACACGAACCGTCCGCCTGGAGAACCGCATGCCCCTCCCCCAGAAAACCGCGCCCGCTGGTCGCGCTCCGGCCTCCCCCGCGACCGCCGGTCGCGCTCCGATTTCGACGTCCCTGCGATCGCACGTCCTCTCGGCGATTGGAGCGCGACCAGCGGTCGCGGCTTTGTGGGGCGCCGGCGGCCGCTCAGGCGGGTGCGAACCGGGCGATCCACGGCACGCGATCGAAGTCGGCGTCGCCGCTGGCGAGGTGGGTCAGCCCGTTCGCCTGCATCATGGCAACGATCAGCGCATCGCCGGCGAGCAACTCGAATTGCCGGCACAATTTCGCCGCCGCGAGCACTGCGTCGACGCCGACGCTCCACACGACAATGCCGAGCGTCGAGACGTTTTCGACGGCTTGCTGAAACAGAGCAAGCTGGGGAATCTCGGCATGGCGCTTGCGCAAACGTGCAGCCAACCCTGCGGCCGGCCATCCGCATCGCCCCATGGCTTCGATCGTCATCAACCGGTGCGACGCGTCGGAGAGAGCGGCCGCCGACGTGAACCCCTGGACGTCGCCCTGTTCGATTCGTTCGATCAGCCCCGTACACGCTGTGCCATACGTCGGCTCGTCCGTGAAGTGATAGATCAGAATATTGGCGTCGAGAAAGACCTCGGCGCCCGCAGGAATCTGGTCGAATGTCATGGCGATTCCAGAATGCTGAATTCCGGATCTTCCGCCAGTCGCCGGAGCGTCTCCCAGTCGCCTGTCCACGGGATGATGCCTGCCGTCTGCCTCGCCCGGCTCGTGCCCGAGCGGATCACCACCCGCACCTTTTCATGCTCGGCAAACGGCAGCGGGGAGGCCGGCTTCAGCACGCCGTCTTCATACGTGGCTTCGATCGATAGTTCCATAGCAGACTCGTCCATAGCAGGCTCGGAGGTTGACGGGCGAATGGCGAAATGGGCTTCCAGGTGTATCGTAGTTCTCGGGCGCGGGGCGAGCAACGCGGTTCGGGCCGTGCGCCGCGGTGCGGCGCTCGCGCTCGCTATTGTGGCAACGGCCTGGGGAATGGCGAGCGCCGCGGCCGCGGACCCAACGCTCGACTGGACCCGCCAGTTCGGAACGGTACGAGATGACATAGCCTACGCCGTCTCGGCCGACGGGTTGGGGAGCGTGTATATCGCGGGCGTCACACAGAACGATCTGAACTTCGACAACGACGCCTGGATGGCCAGCTATGACGCCACCGGCGCGCTGCTGTGGACGCGCCAGCTTGGCACGGCGGGAAACGAGATCGGCAGTGCCGTCTCGGCCGACGGGTTGGGGAGCGTGTATCTCGCGGGCTCCACCAACGGCAATTTGGCCGGCCCCAACGCGGGCAGCGGAGGAGACGCCTGGGTGGCCCGGTATGACGACGCCGGCGCGCTCCTGTGGACGCGCCAGTTTGGCACGACGGGCGTCGACGTTGCCAGCGCCGTCTCGGCCGACGGGTTGGGAAACGTGTATGTCGCGGGTCAGACCAGAGGGAATCTGGCCGGCCCCAACGCGGGCGGTGACGACGCCTGGGTAGCCAGGTATGACGCCACCGGCACGCTCCTGTGGACGCGCCAGTTTGGTACGACGGGACGCGAGTTCGCAAGCGCTATCTCGGCGGACGGTTTGGGAAATGTCTACGTCGCGGGCGGTACCGGCGGCAATCTGGCCGGCCCTGGCGCAGGCGGTGTCGACGCCTGGGTGGGCAAGTATGACGCCAACGGTGCCCTCCTGTGGACGCGCCAGCTTGGCACGACGAGCGGCGAGCACGCAAGCGCCGTCTCGGCCGACGGGTTGGGAAATGTCTACGTCGCGGGCTCCACCACCGGCAATTTGGGCGGTCCTAACGCAGGCGGCTCAGACGCCTGGCTGGCCAGGTATGACGCCGCCGGCACGCTCCTGTGGACCCGCCAGTTCGGTACGGCGCGAATCGACTCCGCCAACGCCGTCTCGGCCGACGGTTCGGGAAATGTCTACGTCGCGGGCGAGATGGGTTCCCATTTCACTGGAGATTTCTCAGAGTTCTTCGCCCATGAGAACTTCCTTGTGAAATACGTCGACGTCATCGACGCCGGCGTGCCCGGCGACTTCAACGGCGACGGCGCCGTCGACGGCGCCGACTTCCTCGCCTGGCAGCGGCACGTCGGGCTCACCAGCGGCGCCACCCGCGCCCAGGGCGACGCCAACGCCGACGGCCGCGTCGACGCCGCCGACCTCGCCCTCTGGAAATCCAACTTCGACCCCGCAACCGCCGCGGCCGCCCTCGCCACACCACCCTCGCCAGTGCCGGAGCCGAGCGCATGGGCGCTAGCCGGTCCGGCACTGGCGCTTCTCCTCGCCCGCAACCGTGGCCGCGTCTCTCCGAGACGCGCATATTCGAGTCTCGGAGAGACTCGTCCACTTTGGCGAGTTTCTCCGAAACTCGCAGCGAGCGCATCGCCGGTTTGGTTTCCAAACCCCCGGTCCATGGAGCAAGCTCCGGTGAGGCCGGCCCGCCGCCACCCTGGCTTGCCAGGTGGAGCGATGTTTGTGAACCAGACCACGCTGCCAACCGAATCACCCGCCCCCCGCCCAGCTTGTCTGGGTGGAGCGCTGTTTAGAATCGCCGCGCGAGAAACACCCGTTCCACGCAGACAAGCTGCGAGGGGACGCGGGCGCGCGAGCGCATCGCGGGTCTGGTTTCCAAACCCCCGGTCCACGGAGCAAGCTCCCGTGGGGCCGGCCCGCCGCCACCCTGGCTTGCCCCGGTGGAAGCATGCTGATGAACCAGAACGCCGGCCCGATCCAGCCGCAGGCAACTGCCTTGGGATCCCGCCATTATTGAGGTCTGCGTAGTTAATGCCCCCTGCCGGCACGGCTCTCGGCGATCGGCCATCGGCTGTCGGCCAGAAAGCACGCGCGTTCTACGCCTGGCTGACAGCCGAGAGCCGATAGCCCCCCAAGGCCCATTTGTTGCGCAGGGATCATTAATACGCAATCCGCTCCGCCGCCGCCCGGCGCAGCTCCGCCAGAATGCGGTGCGTGGCCGACAGGTCGATCACCTCGGCCGAGCTGCGCACCTGCAGCTTGCGCATGATCGCCGCGCGACGCATTTCGACCGCACGCTCGGTAATCGACAGTTGGGCGGCGATCGCCTTGTTCGTGGCGCCCGTCTGGATGAGGGCCAGCGTCTCCTGTTCGCGGGGCGTGAGCCGCGCGACGCGCTCGTTGAGCGACGCAAACTCTGCGTTGCGGCGCCGCCACTCGGCGTCGAGCGCGAGCGCCTTCTGCACCCGGTCGACCAGCGTCTCCCGGTCGAACGGCTTTTCCAGGAACTCGATGGCGCCGGTCTTCATCGCCGCTACGGCGGTCGACACGTCGGCGTGGGCCGTGATGAAAATCACCGGCAGGCGTTTCCCTTCGCGCAGCAGTTGCTCGTACAGCTCCAGGCCCGACTGCCGCGGCATCTGCACGTCCAAGAGCAGGCACCCGGGCATCTCGGCGAGGTAGTGACACAGAAACGCCCCCGGCGCGGCGAACGCCTCGACGGGATAGTTCAGCGCGGCCAGCAGCGCGACGAGCGACTCGCGCATCTGGCGATCGTCGTCGACGACGAACACGGTGGGCTTGAGGGCAGGTTCAACCGACGGGTTGTTCGGCATGCGCGACGGCCAGCGGAAGGACAAACGAGAACTGGGCCCCCTCGTGCGGCAGCGATTTCGCCCAAATGGTTCCCTGATGATGCTCGATGATCGATCGGCAGATCGACAGCCCGATGCCCAGGCCGTCCGCCTTGGTCGTGTGAAACGGCGCGAACAGCACCTCGGCGTCGGCGCCGGCCAGGCCCGGGCCGCTGTCGATGACGTCGACTTGCACGCCGCCATTGGCGGTCGACGCGGCGATCGCGAGCCGGCGCCGCTGCGGAGGCGAAGCGGACATGGCTTGCAGCGCGTTCTGAATCAGATTGACGAGCACCTGCTGAATCTGAATCGCGTCGGCGTGAACGACCGCCTCCTCGTCCGCCCGCGTCACCGCCACCTCGATCTCCAAGCGCTGCGCCTCGGCGCGGCACAGGTCGACCACCTCGTTGACGAGCGCCCCCATCTCGACCAGCGCCGCGTGGCCGACGCCCGGTCGCACGTAGTTGCGAATCCGCCGGACGATGGCGCCGGCGCGGAGCGCGGCCTGCTTCATCTGATTCAGGTAGCCGCGGAGCCGCGCGGCGGCGCCCTCGTCCCACGGCCCCGCGAGCGTCGCGTCGCACGCCTCGGCATAGTTGGCGATGGCCCCCAGCGGTTGGTTCAACTCATGGGCCAGCCCCGTCGCCAGGCGGCCCAGCGATTCGACGCGGTCGGCGTGGGCCAGCTCCGCGGCCAGCGCGCGGTTGCGGCTCTCGGACTGCTCGCGCCGCTGGATCTCGCTGCGCAGCGACTGGAGCGCGTCGTCGAGCTCGCGCGTGCGCTGCGCCACGCGCGACTCGAGTTCGTCGACCTGCTGGCGAATCGCCGCGGTCGCCGGCCGGACGACAAACGCCCCCAGCGCGACAATCAACGCCAGGATCGTCGCCGCGATGCCCATCGCGAGGGCCCGCAGCCGCCGCAGCTCGGCAGCGGCCTCGCCTTCCATGAGCGCGACGAGTTGCTCCATCGACGACAGGAACGACGCTTCGTGATCGACGATCCGGGCAACCGACTCGCCGTGCGCCGCGTTGCCCGCAGCTTCGTCCAGCAACTCCGTCCCCGCGGCATGCATCGCGGCGAAATGCGGTTCGAGCTCCGCCCAGGCGCCGTCGATCGCGTGGGAGCGAATCCGCGGGATGGTTAACTCGGTCGAGCCGTCGCGCAGCGCGGCATGAGCCTTCGACCACTCGTCGAGCGCCGCGTTCAACTCGCCGCGGCGGCGCGACTGCACGGCCGGGTCATCCGTCGCCTGCATCGCGAGCGCCGCCTTGGCCAGCTTCTGGCTGAGCATCCGCTGCCGGCCAGCCAGGTTGATGACCGGGGCGAACACGTTCATCCGCCACAACAGCGGCTGGATGACCGCCTGGTCCGCCGCGATCAATGCCGCCACCGCCGCCAGCACCAGCAGGTAGCGCCGCCCCAGCCGGCGCACGAAACCGTCAGCCGATTGCGCCGCGGACGGTCGGTGCGGGGCGGGTGATGGGCGGGAAATCATGAACAGTCTGTTGCCGCGGGAGGGAGCTCAGCCGCCGACTAACAGAAAACCGCGTTCCACATGGCTCGGCCGACCGCCCAATAGCCGAAGACCGCCGGCAATTCCGGGGAAATCGAGGATTCCGACGCCCGTGCTTCGGCAATCCGAACCCTCCCGCGGTCGGGTCTGCTCAAGCCCCAGGCAACGCTGCCTGCGCATGCGGCAGGAGCTCGGCGGCGCGGCGCCGCAAACTCGCGGTTTCACTTCGGATCGCCGAAAAACCGCGGCACCGGAGCCCTCGCGGCGCGCTCATTGCCTCCAGCCACTCCCCGTTAGCGGCAAGCGACCTGGCGGGGTCGCCTCTTCTCACCACGAAGAAAGCGAGACCTACGCCATGGACGCCACCGGAAAAGCTACGCGCATCACCCTCCTGAACGTCTCCACGCCGCAGATGCGCGCGTTCCACATGTCGTGGATCGCGTTCTTTCTGTGCTTCTTCGCGTGGTTCGGCATCGCGCCGCTCATGGCGGTGGTTCGCGAGGAGTTGCAGCTCACCAAGGAGCAGGTCGGCTGGTGCATCATCGGCTCGGTCGGGGTGACGATCTTCGCCCGGCTGCTGGTGGGCTGGCTGTGCGATCGCATCGGCCCGCGGATCACCTACGCGTGGCTGCTCGTGTTGGGTTCGCTGCCGGTGATGGCCATCGGACTGGCGAACGACTTCACCACGTTCCTGCTCTTCCGTGTGTTGATCGGCGCGATCGGCGCGTCGTTCGTCATTACGCAGTACCACACGTCGCGGATGTTCGCCGCCAACTGCGTCGGCACGGCCAACGCCACCGCCGCGGGCTGGGGCAATCTCGGCGGCGGCGTCACGCAGCTCGTGATGCCGCTGTTGTTCGGCTGCTTCGTCGGCGTGCTGGGTTTCTCCGACGCAGCGAGCTGGCGCCTGGCGATGGTCGTCGTCGGCGCGCTGTGTGCGGTCACGGGCGTCGCCTACTACTTCCTCACGCAGGACACGCCGCTGGGCAACTACCGAGATCTCCGCGCCCGCGGCGAGATGCCCGCCGCCAAGGCCACCAAGGGCGCCTTTGCCGAGGCCTGCCGCGATCGCCGCGTGTGGGCGCTGTCCCTGATCTACGGCGCCTGCTTCGGCATGGAGCTCACGATCGACAACATCGCCGTGCTCTACTTCCTCGACTACTTCGACTACTTCAAGCAGCTCGACCAGGCCGACGCCCTCCGCACCGCAGGGCTGATCGCCGGGCTGTTCGGCGGCATGAACCTGTTCGCCCGCGCCATCGGCGGCGTCATTGCCGATCGCTGCGGCAACCGCTGGGGCTTCGATGGCCGCGTGAAGTGGCTGTTCCTCGCCCTGTTCGGCGAAGGGCTGGGCCTGATGCTGTTCTCGCAGGCCACGACGCTCTCGCTCGCGATCCCGCTGATGATCACGCTGGCGATGTTCGTGAAGATGTCCAACGGCGCCACCTACGCGGTCGTGCCGTTCATCAATCCGCGGGCCCTGGGCGCCGTGAGCGGCATCGTCGGCGCCGGCGGCAACGTCGGCGCCGTCGCCCTCGGCTTTCTGTTCAAGGCCGAGGCGATCGATTGGCACGCGGCGCTCTTCATCGCGGGCGCCGCCGTCACCTGCATTTCGTTCGCCAGCTTCGCGATCACGGCGCGCAAAGCCGCCGAGGCCGCCGCGCCGGCGCCGGCCGGCTCGCTGGAACTCACCGGCGCCGTCTGATCGTCCCGCCACGACCCCGCCCCGCCGCATCGCGAAAGACCCTTCCCATGAGCAACGCCAACAGAGCCGATAGCCGTCAAACCGTCGTCGTCATCGGCAACGGCATGGTCGGCCAGCGATTCTGCGAGAAGCTCGTCGAATTCGACGCCGAGCGCCGCTACCGCATCGTCACTTTTTGCGAGGAGCCGCGGGCGGCGTACGACCGCGTCGGCCTCACCTCGTTCTTCGCGCACCGCGATGCGGAAAAGCTCATGATGGCGCGGCGCGAATGGTACGCCGACAACGGCGTCGAGCTCCATCTCGGCGACCGCGCCGGCAGCCTCGACCAAAAGACCCGCGTTATCCGCTCCGACCGCGGCGTCGAAATCGGCTACGACTACGTCGTGCTGGCGACCGGCTCCTACCCGTTCGTCCCGCCCGTCCCAGGCGTCGACAAGCCGGGCGTGTTCGTCTACCGCACGATCGAGGACCTCGAGAACATCATCCGCTACGCCGGCCAGTCGAAGCGGTGCGCGGTCATCGGCGGCGGTCTGCTGGGGCTCGAAGCGGCCAAAGCGGCGTTCGACCTGTCGCTCGAAACGCACGTCGTCGAGTTCGCCCCGCGGCTGATGCCCCGCCAGGTCGACGACGCGGGCTCGCGCACCCTCGTGCGAAAAATCGAGTCGCTCGGCGTGCGCGTGCACCTCAACAAGTCGACCAAAGAGATCCATGGCAACGGGCGGGTCCAAAGACTGGAATTCGCCGACGGCGATGCGATCGACGTCGACATGGTGATCATCTCCGCCGGCATTCGCCCGCGGGACGACATCGCCCGTCAGGCTGGCCTGCAAGTCGGTGAGCGGGGCGGCATCGCGGTGAACAATCGGCTCGAGACCTCCGATCCTCGCGTCTTCGCCATCGGCGAATGCGCCGTCCACAGCGGCATGGTCTACGGTCTGGTAGCGCCGGGCTACGAGATGGCGGAGATCGTCGCGGCCAACCTCACCGGCGCTGATCGCCAGTTCTCGGGCGCCGACCTGTCGACCAAGCTCAAGCTCATGGGCGTCGACGTCGCGAGCTTCGGCGCCTACGAAGCGCCCGCCGACAAGGCGACGCCGCTGGCGTTCGAAGACCCGTTCGCCGGCGTCTACAAAAAGCTGCTCTTCTCGCCCGACGGCACGCGACTGTTGGGCGGCGTACTGGTGGGCGATGCATCCGACTACGGCAAATTGTCGCTGCTCGCCAAAACCGATGCCCCGCTGCCGTGCCAGCCGCACGAGCTGATCGTCGGCGCGGCCGGCCCCGGCGCCGCGGTGGGTCTCGACGCGATGCCCGACGCGGCCCAGGTCTGCTCGTGCAACAACGTCACCAAGGGCGCCATCTGCGCCGCCGTGCGCGACGGCGGCGTCGACGCGCTCGACGCGCTCAAACGATGCACCAAGGCGGGCACAGGCTGCGGCGGTTGCGTGCCGCTGGTCGTCGACTTGCTGAAGGCCGAAATGAAAAAGGCCGGCAAGGCCGTGGTGAGCCACCTGTGCGAGCACTTTCCGTTCTCGCGCACCGAGTTGTTCGCAATCATCAAAGCGAAAGAGCTGCGAACGTTCGATGAGGTCCTCGCCGACTCGGGCCACGGCCTGGGCTGCGAGATCTGCAAGCCCGCGATCGCCTCGATCCTCGCGAGCCTGTGGGCCGAGGACATTCTGGAGCCCGAGCACCAGACGCTGCAGGACACCAACGATCGCTTCCTGGCCAACCTGCAGCGCAACGGCACGTACTCGGTCGTCCCCCGCGTGCCCGGCGGCGAGATCACGCCGCAAAAGCTGGCGGTCATCGCCCGCGTCGCCGAAAAGCACGGCCTGTACACCAAGATCACCGGTGGCCAGCGGATCGACATGTTCGGCGCGCCCGTCGATCGCCTGCCCGAAATCTGGGAAGAGCTCGTCGAGGCCGGCTTCGAAAGCGGCCACGCCTACGGCAAGGCGCTCCGCACCGTCAAAAGCTGCGTCGGCACGACCTGGTGCCGCTACGGCGTGCAGGACTCCGTGGGCTTCGCCATCCGCGTCGAGAACCGCTACAAGGGCATCCGCGCGCCGCACAAAA
>CAYSFP010000029.1:0-42381 GCA_964430075.1 uncultured Planctomycetaceae bacterium
AGGAACAGGTTGAGCGATTGAGCCTCGCCGACCATGGCGCCGCATGCCCTTGCATCATCCTGTCGAAGGGAGGGACTGAAATACTCGAAGTTGTTCGCCCTCGCCACGCGTCCTCACATCAAGTCCACTCTCTCGATAAAGGTTTCGCAATGATTCTCTCTCGTTTGACGGCGGCCTGGGCCTTGGCCGCAGTCGCTGGTCTTGCCGCCGCATCCCCGGCCCGCGCCCACTTCCCCTGGCTCGCCACCGATGGCGAAGGCCACGCCCTGCTGTTTTTCGGCGAGGGGCCGACCGAGCGCGACTATCACACGCCGGACGCGGTGGCGAATGCCACGGTGCTGTTGCTGGCCGGGGACGCCGAACCCGCGGAGGTCGCGATGCCGGCCGTCGAAACCGACGAGTTCGTCGGCCGCAAATCAGCGGAGGCTCTCGCCGCCGCCGGCGCGCTCGAAGCGGAAATCCGCTACGGCATCTACCACGGCATGCTGCTGGACTATTACGCCCGCCACCTGACGAGCGCCGACGCCTTGGCCCCCAAGAGCGGCTTGAAGCTTGCCGCGACGCCGAAATTCACCGACGATGGCGTTGAACTGTCCGTTTCTTGGGACGGCGAGCCGGTCGCCGACGCCAGCGTCACGATGATCGACCCCGCAGGCGTGCCCACCGAAGCGCAGACTGACGAGTCCGGCGTGGCGAAGTTCGCCCGGCCGGACGACGGCCTCATCGGCTTTCTCTACGCCCGCATGGATCGCCAGGCCAACGGCGAAATCGACGGCGAGAAGTACACCAGCGCCGGCGCCTACGGCACGCTCACGGTGCAGCTCGGCGCGGCCGCAGCGACCGAGGCCGCGGTTCCCGCCGAGTCGGCGGCCGACGCGACCGCGGCCCTCGCCCCACTGCCCGAGCCGCTGTCCAGCTTCGGCGCCGCGGTATGCGACGGCTGGCTGTATGTCTACAGCGGCCACACGGGCGAGGCCCACGCCCACTCGATCGACAACCTGTCGCAGCACTTCCGCCGCCTGAACCTTGCCAGCGACGGCGCGTGGGAAGAGCTGCCCATGGAAACGCCCCTGCAGGGCCTGCCGCTGGTGGCCCACGGCGGCAAGTTGTACCGCGCCGGCGGCCTCACGTTCCGCAACAAGGCGGAAGACGATTCCGATATGCACTCGGTCGCCGAGTTCGCCTGCTTCGACCCCGCGACAGGCAAGTGGACCGCGCTGGCCCCGCTGCCCGAAGCCCGCTCGTCGCACGACGCGGTGGTCATCGGCGACGTGCTGTACGTCGTCGGCGGTTGGACGCTCTCAGGCGAGGACGAGGGCGACTGGCTCGACACGGCGTGGTCGTTCGACCTGACCAGGCCGGATGGTCAGTGGCAGGCGATCGCCGGACCGCCGTTCAAGCGCCGCGCGCTGGCGGTCGGCGCTTGGAACGGCCGGCTCGTCGCCGTCGGCGGCATGGACGATGAACCCAGCGTGACGCGCAAGGCCAACGCCTTCGACCCCGCCACGGGACAATGGACTGAACTCCCCGAATTACCTCAGAGCGAGACGGCAGGCCGCCTGGCCGGCTTCGGCGTTTCGGCGTGGAACATGGGCGGCCAACTGCTGGTCAGCGGCGCCGACGGCGTCGTCCACCGCCTGGCCGACGACGGCTCGGCGTGGGAAACCGCCGGCGAGCTGGCCACCGGCCGATTCTTCCACCGCCTCATGCCCGGCGGCGGTTCGACGCTGCTCGCGGTCGCCGGCGCCAGCATGACCGACGGCCACCTGGCGAGCATCGAGCTGTTCTCGCCGAAGGTGGAAAAGAACTGAGCGACACGAACCGTGCGCAGGCCCGCGAGCACCGCGGCGACGTCACGGCAGCCGTCCCATACAGAGAACGCCTCCGGCTCCCTCCCCATCAAGGGGATGATGCATCTGCTATCGACACATCGGGTTTTGGCCCCGGAGGGGCCGCGTCATGTCGCCAGGGCCGCAAGGCCCTGGTCAGCGTGCGATGAAACGTCTGACGAGCCCCGGAGGGGCGACATGGCAAGCCTCCGTGTTGTCGACGCCGCCCCTCTCGGGGCTTTGATCTCGTGATCATGCCCAGGACCAGGGGCTGACGCCGCCCGGCTCCATGACTTGGCCCCTCCGGGGCCCTGATAGCACGTGCATCATCCTGATCAAGGGGAGGGGAACGGAGGGTCAGAACAAGGCGTTCCGCCGCCGATTTTTTTGGCCAGAGGATCCGGCGCGGCGGCTGCGATCACGCATCGCAGCTAGAATGGGCATTTACGCCGACGTTCGTTAACCGCCAATCTCTTCGCCCATGCGCTTTCGCCGTGCTCGCATCGCCATTGTTTGCGCGCTGTTCGCCCCGGCGGCCGGAACCTGCGCCCAGTCGCCGCGCATCGACCGCCAAGCCCTCGTCGCCCGGCACCACGTCGTGCACCGCACGGCCGCGCCGGAGCATTTCCTGCAGGTCGGCAACGGCGACTTCGCATTCGCTTTCGACGTCACGGGATTGCAAACGCTCGATCGTGCCTTCGAGCGGCCGATCCCGCTGCACACGATGTCGACCTGGGGCTGGCACAGCTTCCCCAACGCGGAAAACGTCCGCTACGAACAGTCGCTCACTGAGTACCCCGTCGGCGATCGCACGGTCACCTACGCCGACAAGCAGAACACGCCGGCCGGCGAGTACTTCCGCGCCAATCCCCACCGCGTCAATCTCGCCCGCATCGGCCTGTGGTGGGAAGGGCAGGATGCGAGTGGGGCGACCGCTGAGGACATCGAGGATTTCACGGAGATCGAGCAGACGCTTGACCTATGGACTGGCGTCGCAACAAGTCGGTTCAAATTCCGTGGCCAGCCGGTGAGCGTGACGACTGTCGCCCACTCTGATCGCGATGCGGTGGCGTTCCGCATCGAGTCGCCGCTTTTGAACGAGGGCAAGCTTGGCGTTGTGATGCGCTTTAGCTATCCGCTTGGCGCCTGGGGACCAGCAGTCGACGACTTCCAAGATCCCGCGGGGCATCTTTCCACTGAAGCGAACTTCGCTGGCATGCAACGAGTCGTGCGATCGCTCGACGATTGCCGCTACGCCGTGGCCGTCGTCATGGAGGGCTCCTGGCTTCCCCAGCAGACCGACCCGCACACATGGCGATTCAAGTGGGGCGAGAGCCATCCGGAAGAGAACGTCTTTGGCGTAAGCGGACTTGCCATAGACGACGCGGTAACGATGTCTTTTGAGTTTCAGGACGGCGCTCTCGACGAAAAGTTCGGCGAAGATTCACCCTCGTTCGACGACGTGCTGGCTGCGTCCGGCCGACATTGGAAGACCTTCTGGAACTCCGGCGGGGCGATCGACCTATCGGGAAGCGTCGATCCGCGAGCCCACGAGTTGGAACGCCGCGTTGTCCTGTCGCAATATCTGACGGCAATCCAGAACGGCTCGCTCCCGCCGCAGGAGACCGGCCTGTTGTGCAATTCCTGGTTCGGAAAGCCCCACCTCGAAATGCACTGGTGGCATGCCGCCCACTTCCCGCTGTGGGGCCGCGAGCAATTGCTGGCGCCCAGCCTCGCATGGTACGAGCGGATCCTGCCGGCCGCGCAGGCCATCGCCCGCCGGCAAGGTTACGCCGGCGCCCGCTGGCCGAAGATGACCAGCCCCGACGGCGTCAGCTCGCCCAGCGGCGTGGGCGAGTTCCTCGTCTGGCAGCAGCCGCACATCATCTACCTGGCCGAGCTGATGCACCGCGCGCAGCCGACTGCCGACACGCTCGAGCGCTACGCCCCGCTCGTGGACGAAACGGCCCGTTTCATGGCCGACTTTGTGACCTGGGACGACGACGGTTCGTGCCACGTCGGCCCGCCGCTGATTCCCTCACAGGAGAATTACGACCGCCGCACGACGCGCGATCCAACGTTCGAGCTCGTCTACTGGCGGTGGGCGCTCGAAACAGCTCAGGCGTGGCGAGAGCGTCGCGGGCAGCCGCGCCGCTCCGAGTGGGATCGCGTCCTCGCCGGCCTGCCGAAACCCCACGTGCGCGAAGGCCGCTACGCCGCCGTGCCAACTCCGCCCTTCACCAAGACGGCCGATCACCCCTCGATGGTCGCGGCCTACGGCGTGCTACCGAAAAGTCCCGGGGTCGACCCAGCCGTCATGCACCGCACGGTCCAGTGGGTCGACGCCAACTGGCAATGGGACCACACCTGGGGCTGGGACTTCCCGATGATGGCGATGACCTACGCCCGCTGCGGCGACGCCGAGGGCGCGGTCGGCGCCCTGCTCCGCGACACGCCGAAGAACGCGTACCTGCCCAACGGACACAATTATCAAGAACAGCGGCTGCCGGCCTACCTGCCGGGCAACGGCGGCCTGCTCGCCGCCGTCGCCCTCCTGGCTGCGGGGTCGGATGATCCGTCAGGACGCGGGCCGGGATTTCCGCCCCCGTGGAACGTCCGACACGAAGGTCTCCGCCCGCTGCCGTAGCGCACCGATCGCGAGACGCGCACGGCCGCAGGTTCGCTGACGGCGCCGTGGCGCCCAATCTCGCGGCCGAGTTCCCGCAGGACGTTCTCGCCGCCAAGCTCCAGTCTCATGCTCGCGGCCTGGCGGGTGATCTGCTTGATCCGCTCCGGCGAGACGTCGCACAGCTAGGTCGCCATGCTTTCGCGCTCCGCCTGCCTGCGGGCGTCGAGGCTCCACCGCCCGCTGCCGCCCGCGATGACCATCAGCATGGCGCCCATCAGCGCCAGGTTCTTCATGAACTGGATCGTCTGCTCCTGCCGCGCCTGGGCGTCGTCGAACGTCCAGAAGTCGTGGAAAAAGTACGTCGCCAGCACGAGGAACACGAGCAGCAGCGCCGCGCCGACGCGGGCCCGGTAGCCGAGGATCAGCGACGCGCTCCCCGCGATCAGAAACACGATGGCGCCGGCCAGCGCGGCCTGCGGCGCCGGCACGCCTTCGCTCGCCATGTAGCCGGCGATCTGCGAGAAATTGGGAATCTTGTTGCCCACCGCGCTCATCAGAAAGATGGCCGCCAGCAGCACGCGGCCCAGGACATTCACGGCGCCAAGAACTTGGGGCGTCATGGTTCGTCTCCAAGGGGGAATGGTTTCGGAACTTGCCAGCGACGCACGGTGGCGCCGCAGCGAATTTCACGCCAAATCGAACAGCATCACCTCGGCGTCCTCGGCCGCACGAATCGTCAGCCGCGGCTCGTCGCTCGCGGCCAAGGCGTCGCCCGCCGACAATTGGCGCCCGTTCGCCTCCGCGCGGCCCCGCAGCACCTGCAGCCAGGCATGCCGCCCGACGGCGAGTTCGTGCGCGACCTCGACGCCGGCTTCCAGCGCGCCCAGGTAGATGGCCGCGTCCTGATGAATCGTCAGCGAAGCGTCGCGCCCGTCCGGCGACGCGACGACCCGCAGCCGGTTGCGCTTCTCGCCGGGCGGCACGTCGAGTTCCTCGTAGCTCGGCGTCACGTCGCGGCGGTTGGGATGCAGCCAGATCTGGTAGAAGTGCACCGGTTCGTCGCGCGACGGATTGAATTCGCTATGCGTCACGCCGCGGCCCGCGCTCATCCGCTGGAACCGCCCGGGCGTGAGCACCGAGCCGTTGCCCATGTTGTCACGGTGCTCGAGTTGGCCTTCAAGCACGTAGGAAATGATCTCCATGTTGGCGTGCGGATGGGCGCCGAAGCCCTGCCCCGGCGCCACGCGATCCTCGTTCATCACGCGCAGCGAGCGAAAGCCCATGTGGGCCGGGTCGCGATAGTCGGCGAACGAAAACGTGTGCCGGCTGTCGAGCCAGCCATGGTCGCCGTGACCGCGTTCGTCGGCCTGTCGAATGCGAAGCATGGATTCACCTCGTGGGTTGTTGGAATGCGTTGAACGTGGGGGCGCGTCGGAGAAGCGGCATCTTGCGGCGGCCAAATGTCTTACGTGTAAGATATTTGGCCGAAAAAAAAGAGGGACGCTTCCTACGAACCTCCGGACCGCGCCTTTTCCAGCAGGCCGTTGAGCTGCTTCACCTCTGCCTTCGTCAGCCCGGACAGCAACGTTTCGTGCAGCGCGATCACCGGCTCGTCCATCCGCTTGAGCAGGGCGAGCGCCGGCTTCGTGATCGCCACGTGGATCACCCGCCGGTCCTCGGCCAGCCGCCGCCGCTCTACCAGGCCCGCCTTCTCCAATCGATCGATCAGCCCGGTCATCGCCGGCACGGGCTGAATCATCCGCCCGGCGATCTCCTGCACCGGCAGCGGTTCCCCCGCCCCGCGGAGAATCCGCAGCACGTTGTACTGCGAACAGGTGAGGTCATACTCGCGAAACAACTGCCCGAAGCGATTGATCGACCAGTCGCTCACGCGCCACAGGTTGATCATCGCCTCCTGCTCGGGGCAGTCGAACGGTCGCTTCTTCTTGATTGCTTGCTGCAGCATGACCGGAACTCGAACGCCTGAGAAATCCGCCGCCAATTATTCGCCATGCAATTATATTACATGTAATATATTTGGGGGTCAAGCCTTCGTTTCGGGATTTTTTTTCGCGGCCCGGCAGGCAGCAGCCATTGCCGGCAAAATCACCGCCCCGGCGACCGCCGCCGCCCCGCCGCCAGGGCCGTCAACGCGATCAGCGCCAGCCCGGCGCCGGCTGGCTCCGGAATCGCCGCCCGCGGCGGAATATCCGGCGCGAACGCCTGCCGCCACAGATGCAGATCGGCGAACGTCACCCGCCCGTCCCCGTCGGCGTCCCCCTGGGCCAGCCCGCCCGCCTGCCCGAGATTCCTTTGCCAGATGAGAAAGTCGTTGCCGGTTACCCGTCCGTCGCCGTCGAAGTCGCCATTGCCCACGGCCTCGACGATGTAGCGGATCATCCCGTCGCTTTTGCTCAGAAGGAACAACTCGCCCGCGTCGTCCACCTGAATGCGAATGTCGGCCCGGCCCACGCTGCCTCCCGTCGCGTTGGCGCTGCCGGGCAGCCGGTCGTCCTGCCCGCCGCGGGCGTGGTAGGCGGTCTCCACGATGTCGAACATCGGCCCGTACACGTTCCCGCCCGGCGTTCGCATCGAGTACAACGTTTCGCCCTGGTCCGGCGCGTCAGCCGGATTGTCCCAGAGCAGGTCGATGAAGTGGATCTCCGCCATCGTCTGGGGATTGCCGTCGTCCGCCGCCAGCATCTCGTCATAATCCGACCAGTACAGCGCTCCCGTCGTAATGTCGCCGTAGACGTACTTGCCGTACAACGAGGGAATGTTCTGCCCCCGGTAGACGAACCCGCTGGTGATCGAATCGCCCTCCGGCGCGGGCTGGCCGCTCAGACCGTGGCCATACTGGATCACCGGGTAGATCGGCGCGACCGTGCCGCCGGCCGTCGAGTCGTTCAACTGAATCGTCACCAGGTCGGGATTCGAAATCGCGCTGATGCCGTTGCTGGTCGACAGCCGTTGATTTCCCTCGCGCTGGGGATAGCCGTAGTTCCCGCCGGCGTGAACGAGGTTCACCTCCTCCCACGTGTGCAGCCCGATGTCGTTGACGATCAAGCGATTGTTCTCCGGATCGGCCGGATCGACGTCCCAGCTAACGCGGTGCGGGTTGCGAAAGCCCATCGCGTACACCTCGTCGCCGAAGATCGGATCGTTGTTCATGTCGACGAACGGGTTGTCGTTCGGAATCCGGTACCGTCCGTTGCTGCTCAGCGTGCTCGTGTCCGAGTACATGTCGAGGTCGGGAATGATGCGCAGAATCTTGCCGCCCGGCGCATTGAGCTGCTGCGGCGTACGGCGCTCGTCCTGGTTCGATCCGGCGGTTTGCTCCCCGGCGCCGCCGTCGCCGATCGAGACGTACATGACCCGCCAATCGGGATCGCCCGGCTGAGCCGTGGGATTGAAGACCAGATCCCCCATCGGGTGGATCGTGCCGAACATGTCGACGCGCAGCAGCTCGCGCGCCGTTCCTTCAAACGTCGCATTGCCGACGTCGGCGTCCGTCCACTCGATCAAGACCGTGCGCCGGTTGGGGCTGGCGTTCCCCGGCGCATCAATGGGCGCCGTCGTCGCGTATCCCGTCGTATCGAAGCCGGGAAAATTCGCGTTGACGGGCGTCAACTGCGAACCGCTGACCGTTTCCATGTGCACCGTGTAGAACTTGCCGTTGTTGGCGTAGTCCGGGTCGAACTGAAACGTGATGAACCCGTTGGCGTAGCCCGACGCATTCACGAAGCGGCGGAACAGCCCCGGCGCGCCGTTGAGGCCATTGAAGTTGAGATACTCCGTAAACTGCCTGGTCGTCTTGTCGAGAATGTAAAGCGGACCGTTCAGATCGTTGACGAAGAAGCGATTCCCCCCCCCGCCCGGCTCCTCGGCCATGAAGTTCAGCCTCGCCAGGTACGCGCTATTCGCCGTCGCCGAGGGAAACGCGATAGCCCCCGTCATCGGCGCCGTGGCGTAGTCCTGGATTCGCAGCGTGAGCTCCGCGTGCGCGCAGCGGCTCAATCCGGCGGAGGCGAGCCCGGCGGCCAGCAAGGTCACGGGCAACAACAGGCGAAGCGAAGAACTCGTGCGCATCATGAATCGTCGCGGACTACGGAAACCATCAGGCAGGCAGGAGCGGAGGCGCCGCGGCGGCGAGGGCGTACCGCGACCCGGAGAAGTCATTTCCGGATCGAACCAAGCTCCCCGGACAAGCGCCGCGCAGAGCTTGCGCGCGTCGCAGATCACTCTCGCCGCGTAAATCGCCGCCGTCGTTGAGTATAACCCAACTCCAACCGCCATGTCGAGTTTTGGACAACGTTCCGCCGCGCGGCATCGAGGCGCACCCTCGGCCACCGCTTCGCGATCAACGCGATTGTGCTATAATGGCGGCATGGTCATCCACGGTCACATTGAGAATGGCAGCGTTATCCCGCACGGCGCAATTGCTCTTCCCAATGGCACGGAAGTGGTCATCTCCCTGCGCGCCGAGAACAAACCGATTGGCGAGGCGATGTCGGAGCACGAGCTGAAGCGGTATCAAGAGGCGCTTGCACGGATCGACGCCGCTGCCAGCGAGAACCCCGGCGATGCGTTCTCCGGCGCCGACCATGATCGAGCCTTGTACGGCGCCCCGTCATGATCTTTGTCGATACAGGCGCTTGGTTCGCGCGGTTTGTTCCTGATGATCCGCACCACGATCGCGTATCAGACTGGTTCGCTGCCAATGGCGAACTGCTCGTCACGACGGATTATTGCGTCGACGAGACGCTGACGCTGCTGGCGACGCGAAAGCGTCCCAAACTCGCCGTCGCAGCGGGCCATGTGCTGTTCGACCAGGCGCTGGCGCGACTGCACTTTCTGACTGATCAGCAGATCACTCGCGCGTGGACTCTTTTCCAACAGCGCGCTGCCGCCGGCTGGAGCTTCACAGACTGCACCAGCAAGATTCTCATCGACGATCTGAAGATCCATTCGGCTGCGGCGCTTGATCAGCACTTCCGACAGTTCGGCATCAACGTTGTCCCATAAGCGACGACTTACTCCCCTCACTCCAGCGTCAGCACCACCACCGACCGCGGCGGCAGCTCGACTCGCAGCTCCCCGCCCTCAATCTCCGCCCCCTCGAACGCCGCCGGCGTCACCCGCTCCGGCTCGTCGAACGTGTTGTGAGCATCCAGCTCCTCCGCCGTCAGAATCCGGCCGCTCACCCCCTCGGCGTCGATCCCCGCCAGCTCGCACGTCACGCTCACCGCCTCGCTGGCATGCGCGTTCACCAGCGAAACGTGCACCACGCCCGCCTTGTCCCGCGACGCCGACATGCTCACCGCCGGCATCGACTGCCCCCGCCGGCCATACGCATAATTCGGCGACAAGAGCTGCAGCGGCAGCCGCGTGGCGTCGTGATGCACTTGGTACATCTCGAACACGTGGTACGTCGGCGTCAGCAGCAGCCGCTCGCCCTCGGTCAGAATCATCGCCTGCAGCACGTTCACCGTCTGGGCGATGTTGGCCATCTTCACGCGGTCGTTGTGCTCGTGAAAAATGTGGAACGTGGTCCCCGCCAGCACCGCGTCGCGAATCGAGTTCTGCTGATACAGACTGTAGCCCGGCTGGCCTTCCTTCACGTCGTACCACGCGCCCCACTCGTCGACGAACATGGCGATCCGCTTGTCCGGATCGACGCGGTCCATCTCCGCCGCCGACTCCTCGATCGCCCGCTCGATGTTCAGGCACTCGCGCAAGACGGCAAACCATTCGCGTTCGTCAAATCCGGTCGCGTCCGCCTTGTTCTCCCAATTGGGCGTCACCGTATAAAAATGGATCGACAACGCCTGCATCCGATTGCCGATGCGATCCATCACGACGCGAGACCAGTTGCGGTCGAACCCGCCGGGACCGCACGCCACCCGCGTCAGCCGATTCTCGCCAAAGTCGCGGCAGAACGTCGCGTATTGCCGGTACAGATCGCTGTAGAACTCCGGCGTCATATTGCCGCCGCAGCCCCAGTTTTCGTTGCCGACGCCGAAGTACGGAATCTTCCACGGCTCGTCGCGGCCGTTCCTGCGGCGCAGGTTCGCCAGGTCGCTGTCCCCCGGATACGTCATGTACTCGATCCAGTCGCGCATCTCCTGCGGCGTGCCGCTGCCCATGTTGCCGGCAATGTACGGCTCGGCGCCGATCAGCTCGCACAGATCGAGAAACTCGTGCGTGCCGAAGGCGTTCTCGTCGACGACCTGCCCCCAGTGCATGTTGATCCGCTTGGGCCGCTCGTCCCGCGGGCCGATGCCGTCGCGCCAGTGATAGTCGTCGGCAAAGCACCCGCCGGGCCACCGCAAGTTAGGAATCTTCGTGGCCTTGAGCGCCTCGATGATGTCCTTCCGCATCCCGCGAATATTCGGAACCGAGGACTCCTCGCCCACCCAGATGCCGTCGTAGATGCAGCGCCCCAGGTGTTCCGCAAAGTGCCCGTAAATATGCCGGCTGATCGGCCCGCCATCCCGATTGCCGTGAATGACGGCCGTAGCCGTGAGGCGGTCTTGGGCCCACGCCGCGAACGGGGAGGCCAACGCGCTCGAGGCGAGGACTAACAGCGTGGTGCGAATCATCGAGAACGACTTGCTCATGGGCTGGCGCTGTGATCGGGAGGAAACGGAGGAGCTAACGATCGCGCCCGCGCGCGATTCGTGACGTGACGAGAACGGCATTTTAATCCGTGTGAATTGCGCCGCAATCTGCGGGAACGACGGGGCCTGCGAAATCAATGGCAAATCGCCTCTGCAGGACGACGCCCATGACGATCCGCCGGTCCCCTCCCCACAAGGGGGAGGGAGCCGGAGGTCTTGTTTACTGGCGGCGTCTTCGCTGATTGAGGGGACATTTCGAGGAGCATGAGCCGCTCTCGCACGAAATCCGGCGGCACGCGCAACCCGATGGTGTAGAATCGGGCGACCATCTCTTCCGTGCCGGAAACGCCTGCCATGGGTGCCATGATGATCGGGCAACGTGCAAAGCGCCTGCTGCTGTCCCTCACGACGATGTTCCTCGCAACCGCCCCCGTGCACGCCCAGGACGAATACCTCTTCGCCTACTTCACCGGCAACGGCGAAGACGGACTCCACCTGGCCCACAGCACGGACGGCTATCGCTGGACCGCTCTCAACGGCGGCAAATCGCTCCTCACCCCCGCCGCGGGTCGCGACAAGCTCATGCGCGATCCCTCGATCGTCCGCGCCCCCGACGGCCGCTTCCATATGGTGTGGACCGTCAGTTGGGGCGAGCAAGGCATCGGCTATGCCAGCTCGCCGGACCTCATCGACTGGACGACGCAGCAATACATCCCCGTCATGGAGCACGAAGCGAAGGCTCGCAACTGCTGGGCCCCCGAGCTGCTGTACGACGACGCCACTGAGCAGTTCTTCATCTACTGGGCCACGACCATCCCCGGCCGCTTCCCCGCCACCGACGGCCAGACCCGTCGCAACGAGCGCGACCCCGGCTACGATCACCGCATCTACGTCGTTACGACCAAGGATTTCCACTCGTTTTCCGACGTGAAACTCTGCTACGACCACGGCTTCAACGTCATCGATGCTGCCGTCGTGAAGGACGGAGCCCGCTACGTGATGTTTCTCAAAGACGAAACCGACGCCCCCCAGGCCCCGCAGAAAAACATCCACGTGGCGCTGAGCGACTCGGCCGCCGGCCCGTTCAGCCCGCCCAGCGCGCCGATCACCGGCGACGATTGGGCCGAGGGCCCCACGCCGCTCAACGTGGGCGACCGTTGGCTCGTCTACTTCGACAAATACACCGAGCACAAATATGGAGTCGTGACATCCTCGGATCTCGTCCACTGGACCGACGAGTCCGACCGCCTCGAAGTCCCCGCCGGCATGCGCCACGGCACGGCCTTCGCCGTCCCCCCAGAAGTCGTCGAGCGCCTCCGCACGCTCGAATAATTATTGAGCACTCAAAAACGAGCCCGCAGCGTAAGCAAGGGAATTTGCATCGACCTTGCACGCGTCGGAGCTGAGCAGCCGTAACGGAGGTTTATCGTGGCTTTCCACACGCCGCCCACCGGCCCCGGCGGGGCCAAGGCATGTAGCCAGGGGTGCAAGCCCCTGGTTAGCAGCGAACCCAAGAATCTCGTAGCCCCAGCGGGGCGACGTCAATTTGTCCCGAGCGATGGCGCCCCGCCGGGGCTTACCAACGCACCACGGCATCCGCAAACAGGGGCTTGCGCCCCTCGCTACACGACGTTGCCCCGCTGGGGCAAATCACTTGCCGCGACTCTCATCGCTTCGGCGCTCTTCTCCCTCGCCCATTTTGTATCCCCCGCCCCCGCCGCCGACCCCCTCGCCTGGCCCCCCGTCACCTCCGAAACCAAACCCTGGACCCGCTGGTGGTGGCACGGCAGCGCCGTCACCCGCGAGAACCTGACCCACGAAATGGAAAAGTACGCCGCCGCGGGCCTCGGCGGACTCGAAATCACCCCCATCTACGGCCTCCGCGGCGGCGAGGCCGGCCACATCGACTTTCTCTCGCCCCAGTGGGTCGACCTCTTCGAGCACACGCTCGCCGAAGCCGAGCGGCTTGGCTTGCAAATCGACCTCGCCACCGGCACCGGCTGGCCCTTCGGCGGCCCCTGGGTCGGTCCCGACGCCGCCTGCCGCAACCTCGTCCATCAGACCTACACGCTCCGCGACGGCGAGCAGCTCGACGAGCCCGTGCGGCACATTCAGCGACCGATGGTCCGCGCCATCGGCCGACGTCTGCAGATTGCGGATCTCCAGGAGCCGATTGGCGCCAACGCCGACCTCCAAGCCCTCGCCCTCGAGCAAGTCCGCTTCGAAAAACCCCTCCCCTTGATCGCGCTGGTCGCCTACGGCGAGGGCCAACCGATCGACCTGACCGACCGCGTCGACGACGCCGGCCGCCTCGACTGGACCGCCCCGCCCGGCGCCTGGACGCTCTACGCCCTCTTCGCGGGGTGGCACGGCAAACAGGTCGAACGCGCCGGCCCCGGCGGCGAAGGCGACGTCATCGACCACTTCAGCTCCGCCGCCCTGACGAGCTACCTGCAAAAGTTCGACGACGCGTTCGCCGGCCGCGACATCAGCTCGCTCCGCGCGTTCTTCAACGATTCCTACGAAGTCGACGACGCGGCCGGCAATGCCGACTTCACGCCGCGACTGTTCGACGAGTTCCGCCGCCGCCGCGGCTACGACCTGCTCGCCCACCTGCCCGCCCTCTTCGGCAACGACGCGGACGACATGAACGCCCGCGTCCTGTGCGACTACCGCGAGACGATTTCGGACCTCCTGCTGGAGGAATTCACGAAACCCTGGACCGCGTGGGCCCGCGCTCACAAAGCCGTCACGCGCAACCAGGCCCACGGCTCGCCCGCCAACATCCTCGACCTCTACGCCGCCAGCGACATTCCCGAGACCGAGGGGACCGACCGCATCCAGTTCATGGCGGCCGCCAGCGCCGCCCACGTCACGGGCAAGCGGCTCGTCTCGGCCGAGGCCGCCACCTGGCTCGACGAGCACTTCCTCGGCACGCTCGCCGAAACGAAGCGGTGGGTCGACGACTACTTCCTCGGCGGCGTCAACCACATCTGCTACCACGGCACGTGCTACTCGCCCGAGAGCGAGCCGTGGCCGGGCCGGCTGTTCTACGCCTCCGTCGAACTCCAGCCGACCAACCCGCAGTGGGCTCACTTCAAGGCGCTGAACGATTACGTCGCTCGCTGCCAGTCGTTCCTCCAGGCAGGCAAACCGGACAACGACGTGCTCGTGTACTACCCCATCCACGACGAGTGGGCCAAACGCGGCCGCACGACGCTGGCTCATTTCAACGGCGAGATGCGCGGCACGTCGGCGCGCCGCGCGGCGGAACAACTCCTGATCGGGGGCTACGGCTTCGACTTTATTTCCGATCGTCAACTGCTGAACGTGACAGGCTCCGAGGGCGGCTTGGAAGTCGGCGGCCTGAAATACCGCGCCCTGGCCATTCCTGCGTGCGAGGCGATGCCGCTGGCGACGCTTAAGCATATCGCCATGCTCTGTGAAACAGGCGCGCCAACGGTCATGGACGGAGCCTGGCCCGAACGAGAGCCCGGAATCGTCGAAGACAAGGAGCGGCTTGAGAACTACGCGCGCCTGGTCCGCAGACTTGCGGAACTTGTCCAGAAGGACAATGTGGTGCAGTCTCCTCCGCAGCGCCCCTTCGGCCGCGCAGGCGCAGGTCTCGCTCAGCTCGGCGTCTTCGGCGAGAGCTTTGCGGTTGGCGGCCGCCTCTTTTCCTACGTTCGCCGGCGTCTCGACGACGGTTACTGCTATTTCATTGTTAATATCGGCGCTGAGACCGTCGACGACCGACCGGCGCTTCGCGTGAAGACAGAATCGGCCGCCGTGTTTGACCCGCTCACGGGCGAGTATGGCATGGTGCGCTCGGGGTCGACGATCCTCAAAAACGAACCACGCACGTTTGTGGACATTCGCATCGAGCCGGGACAAGCCCTGATCGTCCGCACGTTCGATCACGCCGTTGAAGGGCCGCCGCGGACCATCTTCAGGCCGCGCAGCGAGCCGCAGCCGATTGAGGGCACGTGGCGGCTCTCGTTCCTCGACGGCGGACCGACGTTGCCGGATCCGATCGAGACGACCGATCTCAAGTCGTGGACCGAGTTCGACGGCGACGCCGTCAAAAACTTTTCCGGCGTCGGGCGATACACGATCGAGCTCGACGCCCCACAGCCAAGCGCCGATGACTGGTTCCTCGACCTCGGCGAAGTCCGCGAATCCGCCGAAGTGCGCCTCAACGGCGAGTCGCTCGGCGTCGTCTTCGCGCCGCCGTACCGCGTTCGCATCCCGGGCGACAAACTGCGCGAGCAGAACACGCTGGAAGTCGACGTCGCCAACCTGATGGCCAACCGCATCGCCGACCTCGATCGCCGCGGCGTTCCCTGGAAAAAGTTCTACAACGTCAACATGGCCGCCCGCCGTCGCGAGAACGCCAAGGCCGGAGTGTTCGACGCCGCCGGGTGGCCCCCGCAACCCTCCGGCCTCCTCGGCCCCGTCACCCTGACCCCGCTCGCCCCCTCCCCGTCGCCGCACGCGCCCTGAAATCGTAAGGTCCCCGCCGCTTGCGGCTTAGCGCACCTTCGCCGGATCGTTTGACGGACTTGTGAGCATCTTAGGCGCGAAACCCGGCAAATTCAGGGGTCTTCCCGTGACACGACTTGTGAGCATCTTTGGCGCGGCCGCGCCCAGTCAGGCCAATTCCCCATCCACCAGCCGCCGCACCCCCCGTGGATTCCCCTCCTGCAATTCCGGCGGCAGCCCCGCTTCCGGAAAGCCCTGATAACAAACCGGCCGCACGAACCGGTAAATCGCCGCCTGCCCCACCGACGTGAACCCGGAATGCGACGTCGCCGGATACGGCCCCCCATGGTGCATCGACGGGCAGATTTCCAGCCCCGTCGGAAACCCATTGAACACAATCCGGCCAACCTTGCGTTCCAGAATGCGCACCAGCGCTGCGTGCTCGACCAGTTCCTCCGCGGTCCCGTGAATCGTCGCGGTAAGATGGCAATCGAGCCCGCGCGCGATTTCGTACATCTCGTCCACGTCGTCGCAACGGAACACGATCGATGACGGCCCAAACACTTCCTCGCGAAACTCCTCGCGCTCGCCGAGGAGCTTGGCATCCGCCGTGAGAATCGCGGCGGCGGCCTCGTTCTTGGCCGCGTCTGCCGCAGCCGACGATCCCCCGGCACGCGAAACGCCCGGAATCGAGGCGAGCTTTTGGAGTCCGGCCTCGTACGATCTGTGAATCCCGGTATGCAGCATCGTCGCCGGCGCCACGCCCGCCGCCGCAGCGCTGGCGGCATCCACGAATTTGTCGAGCGACTCACCGCGCACGCCCAGCACCATGCCCGGGTTCGTGCAGAACTGCCCAACGCCCAGCGCGACCGATTGCACGTACCCCTGCGCGATCGCCGCCCCGCGCTCGGCCAGCGCACTGGGAAGCAGGAACACGGGATTCACGCTGCCCATCTCCGCGTACACGGGGATCGGCCGCGGCCGCGCCGCGGCGGCGTCCATCAGCGCCCGCCCGCCGCGCAAGGAACCCGTGAACGCGACCACCGCGGTCAGCGGATGCTCGACCAGCGCCCGTCCCAGCTCATGCCCAGCCCCCTGTAAGAGTGCAAACATCCCTGCCGGCAAACCTGCCGCCGCGATCGCGTCCACAATCACCCGCGCCAGGATCTCGCTCGTCCCCGGATGCCCCGGATGCCCCTTCACAACGACCGGGCAGCGGGCCGCGAAGGCCGCAATCGTATCGGTCCCCGCGACCGAAATCGCCAACGGAAAATTGCTGGCCCCGAACACGGCGACCGGTCCAACGCCGCGCAACGTCGCCCGCACGTCGGGCTTGGGCAGCGGCTGCCGCTGCGGGTCGCCGTGATCGATCCGCGCCTGCAGCCACGAGCCGCTGCGCACCATCTTGGCAAACAGGCGAATATTGTTCGTCGTGCGGGCCCGCTCACCTTCGAGCCGTGGCATCGGGAGCGCGGTCTCCGCGTGGCACCGTTCCAGCAGGGGCCCGCTGACGCCGTCGATTCGCGCGGCAATGTCCTCGAGCAGCGCCGCGATGGCGTCCCAACTAACCGTCTGCATCGCATCGAACGCCGCGTCGGCCAGCTTCAGCGCCTGATCCGCCTCGCCGGCCGTCGCTTCGGCGAACGCCGGTCCCAGCGTCTCGCCCGTGCGAGGATTCGTCGCGTCGAAGCGGCGCTCTCCCCCCGCCACAAATCGCCCACCGATCACGTGCCGTCCGGAAAGTTCCATCAGTTTGCCTTCGCGTGGAGTTTCGCTCAATTTCCGCAGGGAAAAGGATCGCCTACGCCGCGGGCCCAATGTACTCCAATTGCTTCAGCGTCGAAATCACCGCCAGCGCGGTGAAGAAGGCCGAGCCGAGCACCAGCCCGATGCGCAGCCCCCAATTCGGCCGCAGCTCCTTCGGCAGCAAGATTGTATTGATCGCTAACACATGGAGGCAACTGAATCCCAGGGCGTAATTGTAGATAATCGTCGCCCATTTCAGCAGGTCGACCGGATTCCAGAGCGTGAGCGACACGAAGCCGAAGGTCGCGTAGCAACAGAGGGCACCGAAGTACAGGTAGCGAATTCGCCGCGGATCCCACCGCCGTACGGCCGGTACGGCCGTCCAGCACACGTCGACCCAGCGGCGCACGACGCCGTCCACCGTGTTGGACGCGCTGGGCGCCAGCACCAGGAAGCCGCAGAAGAGACTCATCAGCCAGAAGTACTGGCCCCACGGCGGCCCCACCGCGTCGCGCAAGCCATCGGCCGTCATGCCGGCGGCCACCCAATTGTCGGCCAGCGTGTTGGGCGGCAAAAACTGCACCGACAACATGCTCGGCAATGCGACGCCCACAAAGCAGGCAGGCATCCACACGACGAGCTGATCGCGCAGCACGACATGATACCAACGGCGAAAGCGTCCGATCGACTCGCGGCTGATCGGAAACACCATGCCGGTGTGGGACAGCGAGAGATTTCGCCCGCCAATGATGCTGGGCACGGCGCCCACATGCTGCCCCATGCCCCAGCCCTGGTCGCGGGTGTAAGCGCTGGTCGTGGTATTGGTCAGGCCGCCGTTGCCGGAGATCGCCGCCAGGGCGCCCAGCACGGCGATCATGCTCAGGTCGACGTCCGGAATGCCGCGCCCCTCCCACAACGCGATGAAGAGATTGTCCATCTGCGGCGCGCCGCCCGGCTCCACGGCGGCCACCGGAACGGCGCCAAACTGGAAAAACCCGGTGAGAATCTCCCGCCATGTGTCGGCCGTCGAGTAAAACACCGCGACGAACAGGAGAAAGCCGAGGACCACGACGATCTTGACGTTCATGACCGCCTTGATCGAGTTGTACGCCTTGCCGCCAAAGATCATCGGCAACAGGATGCCGCCGAAGCACACGTACTTCAGCACCTGCAGCAGCGTCAGGCCCGTCATCGTCATGCCAAGCAAGTCGTATGACTTTTCGACGTCGACGATCTCGCCGACCATGACCGCCGCCAACGGCGTCGCGACGTTCGCCGCCAAATACGGAAACACGGATCCGAAATCCAGAAACAAGTACACGATCAGCCAGAACTTTGGCCCGGGAAGCAGGCGAAACTTGCCGGTAAAGATCGACTCGCCGCAGTAAAGCGTATAGCGGCTGATCTCGAGGTTATAAATCACCTGGGCGATGATCGAGACCGTCGCCAACCAGAGGATCGAGCCGCCGTAGCGGGCCGTCGTGAGCGGTCCCGTGATCCACTCGCCGCCGCCGATCGCCGAGCCGCCCATCACCACGCCCGGCCCCAAGAGCAACGCCCAACTTCGAAACGTAAACCGCGGCGCCGCCGGCAACTCCCCGGCGTCCCAGCGCGGCATCTCCTGCGAGCCGGGGTGCGGCGGCACGAAGAAATCGGGGGCGGCGGAAGGAGCAGACATGAGATCAGGAGTCAGGGATCAGGAGTCAGTTAGCCGCGATGCTACGCATCGCCGGTGGGCGCCGAGAGGGCCTCCATTTCAATACGAATCACTCCACGGGATTGACCAGCGTCCCAATCCCATCAATCGAAATCTCAACGACATCGCCGCTGCGCAAGGAAAAATCATCCGGCGGCACGATGCCCGTCCCCGTCATCAGCAGGCATCCCTGCGGATGGCTATTGTCTCGGAACAAGAACTGAACGAGCTCATCAAGCGATCGCTTCATCTGCGCGAGCGTCGTGCTTCCCACGAAGGCCTCCTGGTCTCCGCGGCGGATCGTCAGCCCGACGCGCGTCTCAGGACTTGGTGGCCGCTCGGCGACCAGAATCGCCGGTCCTACGGCCGCACAGCGATCGAAGGTCTTCGCCTGCGGCAGATACAACGGGTTCTCGCCCTCGATGTCGCGGCAACTCAGGTCGTTGCCGACGGTGTAGCCAATGATCTTGCCGTTGCGAGTGACGACCAGCGTCAACTCCGGCTCGGGCACGATCCACTTCGAGTCGCTCCGCAGGTGCATCGCCTGTCCGGGCCGCGCCACGCGGTGGGGCGTCGCCTTGAAAAAAATTTCCGGCCGCTCGGCCTGATAGACGCGATCGTAGAAATCGCCCCCGCCGGCGGTCTGCGATTCCTCCATCCGCGCCGTCCGGCTGCGAAGATAGGTGACGCCCGCGGCCCACAGCTCTTGATTGCCGAGGGGGGCCAGCGGCATCGCGGCCGCCGCGGCCAAGGCGGCATCTGCCCGCGACGACGCTGCCTGCTTTTCTAGAAAACTTGCCAGATCGTCGTCGTTGACCAGTTCGTCCCACGGGCGATCGATGCGATGCCACGCCTTGCCCGCGCGAAGCACGGGTCCACCTTCTGTGCGATACAACAACATCGACTGTGCGCCGCTTGGAGACAAGGAACTGCGGAGACAAGGTCGCCTGCACCGGCCTTGGAGTTTACCTGCCGGCGCACGCGCCGTAAATCGCCGACGCCGGCCGCGCGTGATTGACGCGCCGCTCAGCGTCGGCCATCGTGAATGCTTCGCATTCGAGCTTCCCGCGTCAGGCGCCGCACGTTCATGTCGCATTCATCGTGGTATTGGCCCGACGACGCAGCGCTCTACGACGTGCAAACGTCAGCCGCCGGGCCGACCGGCGCCCTGCCCTTCACCGACGAGCTGCTCCGCACGCGGCCCAGCGGCGACCTGTTCGGCTGGTCGCAAGACGCCGCCATGGGCTGGTCGCCCGATGCCCTCGGGCAGCCGGAGTTCCTCGTCCTCAGCACGCTCGGCGGGGTTCGTGCGCCGGACGGCAAGCCGATCGCTTTGGGCTTTCACACGGGACACTGGGAAGTGGGCCTGCTGGTCGAAGCCGCCGCCCGCGAGATTGCCTCGCTAGGCGGCGTGCCGTTCGCCGCCTTTTGCTCCGACCCGTGCGACGGCCGCACGCAGGGCACCGTCGGCATGTTCGATAGCCTGGCCTATCGCAACGACGCGGCTATCGTGCTGAGGCGACTCATACGTTCGCTCCCCACGCGCCGCGGCGTGCTTGGCGTCGCCACCTGCGACAAAGGCCATCCGGCCATGATGATGGCGCTGGCCGGCATGCGTGAACTGCCGGCGGTGATCGTGCCGGGCGGCGTGTCGCTGCCGCCGACGCAAGGCGAAGACGCCGGCAAGATCCAGACGATCGGCGTGCGCTACGTGCACGGGCTGGTGACGCTTGCCGAGGCCGCGGACCTCGGCTGCCGAGCGTGCGCCACGCCGGGCGGCGGTTGCCAGTTTCTTGGCACCGCGGCCACGTCGCAGGTCGTGGGCGAGGCGCTCGGCCTCTCGCTGCCGCATTCGGCGCTGGCCCCCTCGGGGCAGCCCATCTGGCTCGACATGGCAAAACGCTCGGCCCAAGCTTGTTGGCGCCAGGCCGAGCGCGGGCTGCGCGTCCGCGATGTGGTGACCGACGCCTCTCTCCGCAATGCCATGGTCGTGCACGCGGCGTTCGGTGGATCGACCAATCTGCTCTTGCACATTCCTGCCGTTGCCCACGCCGCGGGGCTGTCGCGACCAACCGTTCGTGACTGGATCGAAATCAATCGCACCACACCACGGTTGGTGAGCGCACTGCCCAACGGCCCGATCGACCACCCGACGGTGCGCGTTTTTCTCGCCGGCGGCGTCCCCGAGGTCATGCTCCACCTCCGCGAGCTGGGCCTGCTCAACCTGGAAGCGCTCACCGCCACGGGCGAGCCGCTGGCCGACGTTCTCGACGTGTGGGCCGCTTCCCCGCGCCGGAGACAATTGCGCGAGCGACTCCGCGAGGTCGACGGGGTCGATCCCGAGACCGTCATTTTTCCGCCCCAGCGCGCGGAGAAAGCCGGGCTCCGCGGCACGCTCGCTTTTCCCACCGGGAATCTCGCGCCGGATGGATCGGTCGTGAAAGCCACGACCATCGATCCTGCCCTGCTCACCGGCGGCACGTACCGCCACACAGGCCCAGCCCGGGTGTTCACCTCCGAAGCCGCCGCCATGGCGGCGATCAAAGGCCAGGGCGCCGTGCGCGTCGAGCCCGGCGACGTGCTGGTGCTCGTTGGGTGCGGACCCATGGGCACGGGCATGGAGGAAACCTACCAGCTCACATCGGCGCTGCGACACCTCCCGTGGGGCAAACAGGTCGCCCTGGTCACCGACGCCCGTTTTTCAGGCGTTTCCACCGGAGCGTGTATCGGCCATGTCGGTCCGGAAGCGCTCGCCGGCGGCCCCCTGGGCAAACTCCGGGACGACGACCTGATCGAAATTGTGATCGATCCGCAAAGCGCCGCCGGCCAGGTCAATCTCGTCGGCGCCGGTCGCGAGCAGCATGGCGCCGCCTGGGGCTCCGCCGAGCTGACCAGGCGCCCGCCCAGGCAGGATTTGGCGGAAGCCCCCGAGTTGCCCGCTGATACCCGACTTTGGGCCCTTCTTCAGGCTGCCAGCGGCGGAACGTGGGGCGGTTGCGTGTTCGATGTGGAGGCGGTCCGCAAGAAGCTGGCGCATTGACTGCTTCCGCGCCCTGGGACGGGAAAAACGGGGCCGGACGGCGCCAAATCGTCACGACGCTGGCATGAGCCGCAATCTTTGGCAATATTATGAGTTGGTTAAGATGCAAGTCGGCGTCGACCTCCCGTCTCCTCGGAGCGTCCTCCTCTAGCGGGCGGGTCACGCGCTTTGGCATTCGATTTTGCAGCGGCAGCCGGCGTGGGCGGACCAGGCCGCCAGCCGGGAACACGGAACAGGAACGGCTATGGCGCACCAGCTCTCGCGCGGACACTCCCCGCGCCGTCGTCTTCATCTCGAGAAGCTGGAGCCACGCGCCCTGTTGGCCGTGAGCGACCTGCGCATCACGGAATTTCTCGCCTCGAACGACGAGAACCTGCTCGACGCCGACGGCGACGCGTCGGACTGGATTGAGATCTACAACTCGGGAACCGAAGCGGTCGATCTCACCGGTCTGCACCTCACGGACAACGCCTCGAACAAAACAAAATGGAAGTTTCCCGCGGGCGTCACGATTCCCGCCGGAGGCTACCGCGTGGTCTTCGCCTCCAGCAAAAACACGGTGCTAGCCGGCGGCGAGCTGCACACCAACTTCGCCATCTCGGCCGACGGCGAGTATCTGGGGCTGATCGCCGCCAACGGCGTGACCGTCATCGACGAGTACGCGCCCAACTTTCCGCCGCAGGAGGAAGATGTTTCGTACGGCGTCTCGATGGAAACGATCGGCGGAGCGTCGCCCATTATTTCCAACGGCGTGCAGGCCCGCGGCTGGGTGCCGACCAGCAGCGTCTACGATACGACGTGGCGCGACGTGGACTTCGATGACACGCCGTTCAATATCGTCGGCCCCACGGGGTTCGGTTTCGAAAACAACCCAGGCGACTTTATCAACTACACGGCGGAGATCGGCCGCACTGTGCCCAGCAACACGCGTTCGCTGTACTTGCGAATTCCGTTCACTTTGGAGTCCATCGGGGGCATCGACAAGCTGACGCTCCGCATGCGCTACGACGACGGATTCGTGGCGTACATCAACGGCCAGTTCGTCGCGTCGGACAATGCGCCCAATCAGCCACAATGGAATTCCTTTGCCACTGCCCTGCACGATGACGCCTTGGCCGAACAGTTCCTCAGTTTCGACGCCAGCGCAGCGATTCCCCACCTGCGGGCCGGCGAAAACGTGCTCGCGATTCATGCGCTCAACGTCAACGGCGGATCGGACATGCTGATCTCGCCCGAGCTGGTCGCCGAGTCGTCGCGCATCGTCGAACCGAAAACCGTCGGCTTTTTCGACATTCCCACGCCCGGCTACGCCAACGGGCTCAGCCACTTGGGATTCGTCGACGAGCCGACGTTCAGCGTCCCGCACGGCTTCTACACGGCGCCCCAGATGGTGTCGCTCAGTACATCGACTCTTGGCGCCACGATTGTTTACACGACCAATGGCTCGACGCCCACGGTGAACGCGGCCGGCGTTGTCACCAATGGCACGCTGTACACGGGGCCGATCAGCGTCGC
Source organism: uncultured Planctomycetaceae bacterium (assembly GCA_964430075.1). Classification (GTDB taxonomy): domain Bacteria; phylum Planctomycetota; class Planctomycetia; order Pirellulales; family Lacipirellulaceae; genus Lacipirellula. The sequence goes on from CAYSFP010000029.1 coordinate 23,558, forward strand.
CAAGACGACGAATCTGCGTGCCGCCGCATTCAAGACCGACTACAAGCCCTCGTTCGTATCCGTTCAGACTTATATCTTTCTCGACGACGTTATCATTCAGTCCCCCTTGGGGCAAACGCCGGCCGGCTTTCCCGCCAGCGGCACGGTCAACGGCCATCAAATGAACTACGGCATCGATCCGCAGATCCTCAGTCTCTACGGCGCCGAGGCTCTGAAGCAATCGCTGATGTCGATTCCCTCGATTTCCATCACGACCGACTCGGCGAACTTGTTCAGTTCGTCGAGCGGCATCTACGTCAATCCGAGCGGCGACGGCCGCGCATGGGAGCGTCCCACGAATGTGGAGCTCATCAACCCCGACGGATCGGAAGGTTTTGCCACGAACGCGGGGCTGCGCATTCGAGGGGGTTTCAGCCGCAGCAGCAGCAATCCCAAGCACGCGTTCCGCTTGTTCTTCCGCGCCGAGTACGGCGACGGCAAGCTCGACTACGAGTTGTTCGGCGACGAAGGCGTCGGCAGGTACGACGTCATCGATCTTCGCTCCGATCAGAATTACTCGTGGGCGTTCCAGGGCGATACGGCGCACTCGTTCGTTCGCGAGGTCTTCGGACGGGATCTGCAGCGTGATCAGGGCCAGCCGTACACGCGCAGCCGGTGGTACCACCTCTATCTCAATGGGCAGTATTGGGGCGTCTACCAATCGCAGGAACGCGTCGAGGAAAACTACGCGGCCGCTTACTACGGCGGCGATCCCGACGACTACGACATCGTCAAGCATGGGGACGGCGCCGGCGACGGCAGAGTCACTGTCGTGACCAATGGCAACAACCAGGCCTGGCTGCAGTTGTTCACGCTCGCCCAAAATCTGGCCACGAACCCGACGGCCAATGCCAACAACTATTACACGATGCAGGGCCTGAACCCTGACGGGACGAGAAACCCCGCGCTGCCCGTGCTGCTGGACGTCGACAACCTGATTGACTATGAGCTCATCCTGTTTTACACCGGAGGATCCGATTCGGGGCTGTCGGCATTCCTGGGCGACAACGCAGGCAACAATTGGTACGGCATCTACAACCGCGTGGCCGCGGACGAGGGATTCAAGTTCTTCATCCACGACAACGAGCACTCGCTCGGCGTCAGCAGCTCTCCCATCAACATCGATCGCACGGGGCCGTTCAACACGTCCAATCAGAACTCTCCCAGCTACTTCAACCCGGGATATCTGCATCAGGATTTACTGGCCCACCCCGAATATCGCCAGCGGTTCATCGAGCGCGCGACGGCCTCGCTTACAGGCGACGGACTGATGACGCCCGCCGCGAGCCAAGCCAGGTTGCAGGCTCGGGTGAACGAAGTGGAGCCGGCCGTCATCTCGGAGTCCGCCCGGTGGGGCGACTCCAAACGCGAGCCGCCGTTGAACAAGGCGCACTGGCAGGCGCAGATCACCTACCTGCTCAACACCTATTTTCCCGTCCGCACGAACACGGTCCTGAGTCAACTCCGCGCCGACGGCTTGTATGTCGTTCCGCCGGCGCTGTCGCCCCCGGACGGGCCGATCGTGCCGGGCACGATGCTTACGATGACGATCTCCGGCGCCGGGACGGCGTACTACACGACCGACGGCGTCACCGATCCCCGGCTCATCGGCGGCGGCGTGAATTCCTCGCCCGAGGTGAAGATCTACAGCGGCCCGATCGAGGTTCAGCCGGGCCAAACGCTGCTGGTGCGCAATCGCATGCCCAACGGTGCGTGGAGCGTGCTGGTCGAGGCGAATTTCACCGCCGCCGAGCAACCGGGCGACTACGACGGGGACGGCATCGTCACAGGCAACGACTTTCTCGTCTGGCAGCAGAGCCTGGGGTCGGTCGCCACGCCGCCGGGCAGCGGGGCCGACGGCAACGGCAACGGTTCGGTCGATGCGGGCGACCTGTCCGTTTGGCGCGACAACTTCGGGCCCGCCGCTGCGATCGCCGTCGCCGCCGACGCGGAATTCACGCTGCCGGCAAACGCATTCTTGTTCCTCCCCGAGGCGGGAGACGCCACGGCCCCCGCGGAAGCAAGGTCGCGGATGGTGGACGAAGCGTTTGCGGCGGACATTTCGAACCCCGCCGATCCAGCGCCGCCTCGATCCGCGCGGCCGACCTTCCGACCCGCCGCTCTTCGCAACCGCCTGGGCGAGGACGAGTCGGAGACGAGTCTCGAAGACAGCGCGCTCGCATTGGCCCTCGCCGATCTCGTCCTCTAAGGGCTGGGTCGATCTGCGCCAATCGGCGCGATCGCTACGACCGGCGCTTACGACAGTCCTTCTGCGGCGGAGCGCGCTGGCGCACGGCTTTGCGCATGCCGATGATACCAAGACGGCGCGCCCGTCGTGCTCAACCTTGAGGCTTGCGCCGCGCCCAAGAGACCGTTCCGAGCACGAAGGCTGCGATCGCGCCCTCACGGCTGACCTAACCTTGAACTGCGGGACATACGACATACGCGGCTTGCCGCGCGAGGGAAGGATTGCGCCGTGATCGTTATTGTAGGATGCATCGTCGTCATCGGCGGCGTGCTGGGCGGCTTCACCATGGCGGGGGGACATATCCCCTCGCTCATCCAGCCGTCCGAGCTCGTGACGATCGGCGGCGCCTCGCTCGGCGCGCTCATCGTCATGTCGCCCAAGAAGGTGCTGGTCGATCTCATGAAGGGGATCATGCAGACCTTCAAGGGTTCGCCGTTCAACAAGGCGATGTACGCCGACCTGTTTCGCCTGATGTACGACCTGCTCCGCACGGCCCGCCGCGAAGGCCTGCTGGGGCTGGAAGTGCACGTGTCGCACCCGCACGACAGCTCGATTTTCAACAAGTATCCCCGCATCGCCAAGAACCACCACGTGACCGACTTCATCTGCAGCGGGCTCACGCCGCTGGTGGAAGGCACCGCCCGCAAAGAACAACTGCCGGCCTTGTTCGCGCAGGACCTGAAGGTGATGGAAGAGGAACACCACCTGCCGCTGGTCGCCCTGCAGAAGACGGCCGATGCGCTGCCCGGCTTCGGCATCGTCGCGGCCGTGCTGGGCATCGTAGTGACGATGGGGCACATCGACGGCCCCGTGGAGGAAATCGGCCACCACGTCGGCGCTGCCCTCGTGGGGACGTTCCTTGGCATCCTGGCGTCGTACGGCTTCATCGCGCCGCTCGCCGGTCGCTTGGAGTTGTTAGGCGTCGTCGAGTCGGGCTTCTTCCACACGATCGCCACGATCATCATCGGCTTCGCCAACGAGCTGCCCCCCAAGGTCGCCATCGACCAGGCCCGCCGCGGCGTCGGCGGCGAGGTGCGGCCGACGCGAGAAGAGCTCGAAGAAATGTTCAAAGAAGTGGACGTGACGTAGGGTTCAGGGAAGAATGAAGCTTGAACTCTACCCGGCGTATTCGGAAAACCGACTTCCGAGTCGCGGCTTACCGGACGCTTGAACCCAAAGCTCTGAACCCCGAACCCCGAATCCTCCACCTACCATGGCAGGTCACGGCGGCGGCGCTTGGAAAGTGGCTTACGCGGACTTCGTGACCGCCATGATGGCCTTTTTCATGGTCATGTGGCTCACGTCCCAAAAGCCCGAGGTGAAACAGGCCGTCGCGGGCTACTTTCGCGATCCCTACGCCATTTTCAAAGGCAACGAGCCCGGCTCCGCGGCCGACGGCACGCCGACCAAGGACCCCCGGCTCGGCCATCAGGCGCCGCCGCAACGGCGCCACGTGGAAAACCCCGGCGACGAGACCGACTACAAGTTCACGGTCCTGTTTCCCGACGGCGCCGCCGGGATCGACGCCACGGCCGCCGAAGCCATCCGCACGTTCATTCCGGCCATGATCGGCAAGCTCAACCGCATTGAGGTGCGCGCTCATTGCGAGAGCAAGCCGCTGCCCGAGGGCAGCCCCTTCCAGGACTTGCTCGATCTGTGTTACGCCCGCGGCCGCGCCGTGCAGGCGGAACTCGAGAATCGCGGCATCGGGCACGATCGCATCCGCATCAGCCTGGCCGGGGCCAACGAGCCGGTCGCCGCGAATCTCACCGAGGAGGAGCTCAAGCTCAACTCGCGCGTCGACGTGATCATGCTGCCCGACCTCGTCGAGGCGCCGTGGCACACGACGACGGCCGGCGCCGAGAGCCATTCCGAGGCGAGCCGCGCAATGGACTCGGGGCACGGCACGGCAGAGCATGCCGAAACCGCAGCGGCCGACTCATCGCACGGCGCGTCGCAGCCCGAGCCAGAAAATTCCATCGAGGAACGCGCAGCGCACTGAGGCGTTTGTGGGCGCGTGCCACTGGTGCTCGCCCCAGTGCTGAACTGGGGACGCGAATGGCCGTGACAATCGGCTCGATGCGGAGTCATTTGCCACGTCTCACGGGCGGCACGCCAGCGGCGCCCGAACCCGTCCTTGACAGTGCCACCCGCCGACTTGTGTGTAACAACGAGGGCGATGCCAGGCGATGCCCCAGGCTACGATGGGAAAAGGCCTTCGGCCAAGCACGTCAGGTCGCGGCCCTCGCTGAGGCGCCAGAGAGAATTGCTCGACGCCGTTGGGCGAAATCTTGTCGGCGGTCGAGGACGCCTGCAGCCTTACCGATGCGGTCGCGGGGGGGGCCGCCTTCGAGTGGGGCGCCCGCGTGCATGCATCGACAAGCAACCTCTAGAGGCGTCTCTTATGCGAACTCCGCTGGGCCTTGGTGATGCTGGCTGTGTTTCTTTAACTCCAACGCGATCGAGGAGCCGAGAGTCAGACCACATTTGACTTGTGGCGAGCCGAAGTCTAGGATGGGCTTCGTCGCCTTTGGTCTGTTGTTTAAACCAGGACGGCACTCATGCTGTCGATCTGGCATCTTTTCGGATGTGCTGCAGTCGTAGCTGTGGCGTGGACCGATCCCGCCCGTGCGGCTTTCATCATCGACACGTTCGACGTGACGCCGTTGACGGCGCACGCAAGCGGGTCCGGCGGCGCTCACTCGTACAACAGCGGGACGGCGCCAGAGGCCATCGGAGGCCAACGAGAAATCACGGCCGACCTGCAGGGTTCCGGATCGACGCGGGCGACGGCCAACGTTGACGTGCCGGGTCGGTTCGCACTGGTGAACGGAGCGAGCAACGGGGGCGTCGGCACGGTGGGTTGGGGAACCGCAGGGTCGGGTTTGAATCTCGACCTGACCGAGGGCGGCGCCAACACGAAATTCGTACTGTCGATCAGTCCCGGAGCGCAGTCCCTGGACTTCATCGTTCACGAGGGGCAGTTCGAGCGGGCTTCGGTCATCACGGTTTCCGCCCCCAGTGGAGTCGTGTCGCTCCCCTTTGCGGATTTCGGCGCGCAAGCTCCCAAGCCGGCTGCGGACTTTATCACGGCGGATTTCCTCTTTCTTACTGTGCGCGGATTTGCGGGGACGACGGTCAGCGTCGACTGGGTGCGGGTGGTTCCCGAGCCCTCGGCACTGTTGTTGCTGGTGGCGGGCGCCGCCGTGGTTCTGCCTCGGCGCGGCGGGGCACGCACAAGCCGCAATGCATTCCGAATGTACCGCATACCCCGCTAACCTGCGATTAGCGGGCACTCACACCGTAAAGTCTTAATCGAGCCCTCGTTCACTAATCGCAAAAAATAAGACGCTTGCGCGACTTCAGGCAGCAGGATTAATGGCAATAGAAAATGACGTTCGATATCAGGCAGGCCCCATAATGAATATATAGAGATATAAATATTGAAAATGCAAGGATAATTTCTGTGCCTTCACAAGCCCTACGCGAAAAGGACCCAATGTCATGCCAGACACAAATGTTACATCGCTGGGTTGTGAGCCGATGGATAAATCAACTTCCCCAATAGGAACAAGCAACACGGTAGCAATTGCCAATGCCTTGGCACTCAATGGCTACTTTTCAACGGCCTGGCGTACCGATCGATCCCCTCTTTTTTTCCAGGGCGAGGCTGGCTAGTGGCAGACGAGCTCACGATGCCGGCGTTAACAGGCCAATCATTGATTGGCGCAGGGGGGGAGCCGATCTGGTCATCTGAGATTGCATACACTCCAGGCACAGGCAACAATGGTGGGCCTATTAGCAGGATTGTTGCTGCACGCAATGCGTCCGACTCGGCAAATCGGTACTTTCCGGCTGACACTCCGATTCTGCGAATCAAGGGATACGGCAACGTAATCGAAAGGCTCACATTACAGGGACTTTGGGACCCGAATGATATTACCAAGCTTTCCACTAATCTCAACCCTGCTCTGCGCGCGGACTATGGGATAATTATCGAGGGCTGGCAAAGCGGACTTGGCACCGGTAAATTGAGATGCCCGGCCGGTCTAACCGTGATGCTTTGCAAGACGGCGATAAAGTGCGTGGACGATCCAGTGGCAGATAACGCGGATCAGAATGTCATCAATGGGCGATTCTTCGCGCCATATTGTGACACCGGCTGGTTGCTGGACAATATTCAAGCAGTTGGGGATCGGATTGACTATTTCGATCAGCTGCATTGCCATACGGCCTTTCATGTGAAGAAGGGAGGCGGATTGTGGTGCGGGCACCTCGTCATGCAAGATGGGTCGGCTCGCGGCCTCTACTTGACTGGAAATGACCAACAGGAAATCTCCGGTGACAAACGATACTTCTGCATGGACCGAGTGGAGATCGACGGCGGCCTACTCCCCTACTCAGACACACGATGCGTTGTGATTGAGCCGCACGAAGGGTTTTCGTCAGCGAGTGTTACCATTGGGTTTTTGCAGGTCGATGTTGGCCGTGAACGGGATAACCCATTGATCGTGATTGATAAAAGCTATGGAGATATCAATATACTAGGAGGAACGAATTTCTACAACGGCATGATCAAGGTTACAGGAGGCACATCTACTCATTACCCAACAATTCGTATAAAAAACGCCACATTTACAGTCGGCAACGATCCAGCGAAGATTTTTACTACAGACTCGTGGGGAGCAGTGCAATACGAATACCGCGATTGCGCAGAGTTGGCCAATGCATCGTCGCCGGTCAACGAAGGAAAAATGTTCCCAAACTTCGTCGGCGTCTTCAACACCGCCTACAATTCGCCACCGATCTGGGGCGGTTATGAGCCGAGCGGTGCGGTTAGGACGGTGACCTCGAATTACACGGCGAGTCTCGCTGATGACTTGATCGTTGTGAACAATGGCTCCGCCGCGGTGATAACTCTCCCTCCAGCCGCGACTATCTTTGGCAAGGAGTATACGATCGTGCGCATCGGAGCAGGAAGTCTCTCTGTCCAGCGGTCTGGGACTGATACAATTGATGGGTTAAACTCGCAGCCACTTTCGTCGGCGAACGCCACGATCACGGTGAAGAGTTTAGGTGGTACGTCATGGAAGATTCTGAGGAAATACCTCTAGAACTGGATTGCTTGTCTCGAAGACGCGAGCACCCACTGGCGAGACGCCTGTGGCACACGTTTGTTTAGAGTTTCTGCGGCGGCGACGCCAAACTTTGCAGCGCCGCCAGGTCATCGTCACTCGGTGCGTCGCCCGTGATCAGCCGCGCCGACCGGTCGTAGCTGAAGTAGCTCCACGCCCACTGCGTGAGCACCAGCAGGCGATTGCGGAAGTTCACGATCTTCATCAGGTGGACGAACAGCCACATCGTCCACGCGATGAAGCCCGAAAGCTTCACGCGGCCGAACTGGGCCACCGCGGCGCTGCGGCCGATCGTGGCCAGGCTACCCAGGTCGCGGTAGCGGAACTCCGGCAACGGCTTTCCGGCCAGCCGCGCCTTGATGAGCTTCGCCACGAACTTGCCCTGCTGGATGGCGACCGGCGCCACGCCGGGCAGCGGCGTGCCGTCGGCGCCCGTGTAGCTGGCCATATCGCCGATGACGAACACGTGGGGAAACCCCGGCAGCGAGGCGTCCGGGCCCACGATGATCCGTCCGGCGCGATCCGCCGCGCACCCCGCGGCTGCCGAGATCGCCTTGGCTAGCGGCGAAGCCTGCACGCCGGCCGCCCACAGCACCGTCCGCGCCGGCCAACGCTCGACGGCCGTCGACGACTTCAGCTCCACGTCCAGCGGCGTGACGTCGGTCACCAGCGTGCCCGTCCGCACGGTGACGCCGAGTCGGAGCAGCGCCTGGGCCGCTTTCTCCGACAGGTCCGCCGGATAGGCGCCCAGCACGCGCGGGCCAGCTTCGACAATCGTAATGTGGGCGTCGGCCGGGTTGATGTTGCGGAAGTCGTGCTTCAGGCTATGCCGCGCGATCTCGGCCAGCGCGCCGGCCAGCTCGACGCCGGTCGGCCCGCCGCCCACGATCGCGAAGTTGAGCCACGCCCTTCGCTCGTCGGGATCGTGTTCCTGCTCGGCGCGTTCGAAGGCGCTGAACACGCGGCGGCGCATGTCGGTGGCGTCCTCGATCGTCTTCAGCCCCGGCGCCAGCTCGCCCCACTCCGGATGATTGAAGTAGCTGTGCCGCGAACCGGCCGCGACGATCAGCGTGTCGAACGACACGTCGTCGCCGGCGGTGTGCACGCGGCGCGTTTCCAGATCGAACCCCACGACCTCGGCCAGCACGACGTTGCAGTTGGCCTGCCGGCTGAGAATCCACCGCAAGGGCGCCGCGATGTTCGCCGGCGACAGGCCGCCGGTAGCCACCTGGTACAAGAGTGGTTGGAAGAGGTGGAAGTTGCGGCGGTCGATCAGCGTCACGGATACCGCCGCGCGCTTCAGCGCCATCGCGGCATTCAGCCCGCCAAATCCGCCGCCGACAATGACGACGCGATGCGGGTCGTTAGCGCTCGACGAAGCCATGCGCGCCCTTCATCCTCCTCCGCCGCGATGGGGTTGAAAGCCGTGGCGATACGCGAGTTCGAATCGCGCGATAGCCCCTGGCGCAAGCCAGGGGTTGGTGTGCAACTTCCTCGCGCGTCGCCAACCCCGGCCTCGCGGCCGGGCCTATTGCGCCAAGTCAGCACGCATGATGACGCCCGCTGCTCACTCCGGCAATGGCTGGCCTTTGGTTTCGGGCGCAAACGGCAACACCAGCAGCCCGATCACAAACACGCTGCACATGACCATTGCCGCGGGCCGCATCGGCTCGGGCGAGTCGTAAAACACCTTGCTGCGAAGTTCACCCAGCAGTGCGGGACCCAGGGCGGCGACAATGCGGCCTACGTTGTAGCAGAACGACGTGCCCGTGCTCCGCAAGTGCGTCGGGAAGAGCTCGGGAAAATACACGGCGTACCCGCCGAACAGGGCGAGCTGGCACAACCCCATCAGCGGCAGCATCCAATACACGTCTGACGGCTGCCGCAACTGCGAAAACACCAGCAGCGTGGCGCCCAGCGCCGCCAGATACGCGATGGCAAAGGCCGGGCGGCGGCCAATGCGCTGCGAGACGACGGCGTAGCCGTAAATTCCAAAGAACGCGCCCAGATTCACCATCAGCGCCGCGATGCCCTTCCACTTGTTCACCTCGCCGCTGATCTGGCTTTCGTTCATCCCCGAATCTGCGAGCGAACGGCGGAACACCGCGTCGATCAAATCGGGAAAGAAAAACCCGATGCCCCACAAGCCAATCACCCCGGAAGAGGCGAGCACTAAGCCGACCAGCGCATTGCGGCGCCACCGCGGATCGCCGAACAGTTCGGCGTAGGAACCGGCCTGTCGCTTGTGGCTCCCGGATTGCACGGCTTCCTGCCACCGCTCGGGTTCGCGCAGCTTCATGCGAATGACGATCGCCAGCAGCGCCGGCACGACGCCGACGACGAACATCAGCCGCCACGCCTTCACCGCGACGCCCGAGACGGTCCAACTATCGAATGCTCCGCCCTGCTCCAAGTGGCCAAGGCTCATGCTGACCAAGGCGGCCGTCACATTGCCGACCACCGACAGCGCCTGCAACAAGCCTAACGCATAAGGCCGCGCGCGTTCGGGCATCACTTCCGCCACGAGGGCGACGCCCACGGCGAACTCGCCGCCCACGCCTAAGCCTGTGAGAAACCGGTAGGCGGCGAAATCCCAAAACCCGGTCGACAGCGCGCTCAGCCCCGTGAACAACGAGTAAATGAGTATCGTCAGCATCATCGTTTTGGCGCGGCCAATGCGATCGCCGATGACGCCGAATAAGAGGCCGCCGAACGCCCAGCCGAGGAGAAAGATCGACGTTACGCGGCCGGTCCCCTCGGCGATCACGTCGCGAAGCTCCTTGCCCGGCGGCGGAATGACGTCCCCCAACAGCTCGCGCATCGCGTCGACGCGGGCCAGCACGAACAGTTGCTGGTCCATCGTGTCGAACAGCCAGCCGAGCGCCGCCACGGCCAACACGAACCAGTGATAGCCGTTCAGCTCGCGCCACCAGGGGCGATCGATCGCGGTGCTCATAAAACCTCGACGTGGTGCGGCGCTCGCGCGACGAGCCGCCTCACTCGGGCAGCGGCTGCCCCTTGGTTTCGGAAGCAAAAGGCAGCGTTGCGAGGGCGATCAGGAATACCACGCACATCGTCATTGCGGCGTAGCGCTCGCGCAGCGGCGACTCGAACCCGTAGTAATCGCCAAACACCTCCGTAGCGAGGCGGGCGGAAACATAGCTGCCTCCCGCGGCGGCAAAGCGACCGAGGTTGTAGCAAAACGACGTACCGGTGCTACGCATGCGGCTGGGAAAAATCTCGGGCAGATAAATGGCAAATCCCGCAAAGACGCCCAGCGAAAAGAACCACATCAGCGGCATCATCCAATAGGCGTCTTGCGGCGTTTCGATCGCCCAAAACACGTACAACGTGGACGCCAGCGCCCCCACGTACCAGATGAAGAATGCCGGCTTTCGTCCCATCACAATGCAGGCTTTGGTCATAAACCACATGCCCACGGCCGCGCCGATCATTTGCAACGTGTACGCCAAAGACTTTGCGCCATTGATCGCCGCGGGAATCTGGTCGTCCGGCATCTCCTGCGCTTCAAAATGAATGCGGAACACCTTCGACTGAATATCGATGGCATATTCCACAATTGCCCAGAGACCGATGACGCCAGCCGAGGAAATGAGCGCGCCGATGATCAGGTTCTTGCGCCATCGCTGCTCGGCGAGCAGGTTCTTGTAGGGCGTCAGAATGCTCCCTTGGGGCAATCGGCCCTCCGCCTTGGCCTTGAGCCAGGGCTCCGGTTCGCGCAGGAACTTCATGGTGAAGACGACCAGCAGGGCCGGCAGCGCACCGACCAGAAACATCCACCGCCAGCCGTTCCCGGATTCGATGACGTTCGCCGTTACCAACGCCGTAATCACCCACAGCACCAGTCCCGCCGATAGGTTTCCGACCGTGGAAAGAATTTGCAACCATCCCAGCGCGCCCGAGCGTGAATTGTTGGGCAGCGTTTCCGCAATCAGCGCCACCGCGAGGCCGAAGACGCCGCCAACCCCCACGCCTGTCAGAAATCGGGCCAGCGCAAAGTCCCAGTAGGTGCGGCTGAAATAGCTAAGACCGGTGCATGCGGAGTAGATAAGCACCGTAATCGTTAGCATCTTCGCCCGGCCGTAACGGTCGCCGAGAGCGCCGAAAATCAATCCGCCGACGCCCCACCCGACAAGGAATATTGCGGTCACATCCTTGCCCAGAGCCTGAGCCCGTGACTGGGCCTCTTTGAGTCCCTCCTGCTGAACGACCTCCGGCGTGGGTGTCAGGCCCTTCTCCTCCGCCTTGGCATGACCGAGTTTCTCGATCACTTCCGGAGTAATGGTGAGCGCTTCAATCGCCGGGATGCGCGCAAGCGAGAACAATCGCTGGTCGAGGCAATCGAAAAACCACGCCAAGCTGGCGATGATGAAGACGAACCAGTGATACGACGTCAGATCGCGCCACCATGCGCGTTCAGAATTGTTCGACATGGCGTCCCTGGGCCCTGGTTAGGCGCCGCCACGGCGACGCAAGACGCGCAACTCTTGCGCAACAAGAAGACGAGTTGGGAGTTTCAGGATAACCACATCCCCCCGATTTGCCACCCCGATCCCGCCGGCCAAGCGTCTCCGCCGCGCGGTTCTCGCATCGCGCGATCCTGGAAAACGCGGGATGATGGCGCTTCACTCGGGGTCACTCGGGCAACTCATCGTCGCTTGGTTCCGGCAGCCAGAAGCAAAGCAGCGTTCCCAGCACATAAACGCCGCCGCCCACCGCACATGCCGCCAGAGCGACGCTCTTGTCGGGCATGTACGACACGAGGCTCGTCGTCAACAGGGCCGCCGACGTACCGAGCATGCGGCCGCCGATGTTGGCCGCGAAGCTCTCGCCCGTACCGCGCAAATGCAGCGGATACACCCGGGGCAGGTAATTGCCCCAGAAGCTGAACTGCGCCACGGTCACCAGCCCGCAGGCGAAAATGCCCCATTTCAACAGATCGAGATCGTCTCGCGCCGGAAAGAAGTAGACCAACGGCAGCAAGAACAGCCCCGGCAACTGAAAAATGCGGAGCAGCCCGCGCCGGCTGACAATCCGCACGGCCAGAAACGCCAACAAGAACCGCCCCGTCAGGCCGCCCAGTTCCTGATATCCGTTCACTTCCGCGGCCACGGTTTGCTCGATCTTCTTCTGCTCGGGAACCGGCTTGTCGGCCGTCATCGCTTTGACCTGCGGAAGATTCGGTACGATGCGCGGCGTATGCTGCAGGGCGCCGAATGCCGCGCCGTAGCTGCACGCAAACATCAGCGTCGTCACGATCGTCGTGCGGCGCAAGTCGGGCGCGAACAGCGCGGCGATGCTCGGCCGTTTCAACGTGCCGGCCGCTTTCTTCGCCGCCCAGGCCGGCGATTCGGGTAGAAACGGGCGAATGATGATCAGCGGCAGCGCGGGCAGCACGCCGGAGATCAGCGTATATCGCCACGCCTCGTGCCCGCCGTGAATCGCCGGCAACTGGGGGCCATACTGGACGGCCAGGTAATTTGCCGCGGTCACCAGGATGCCCCCCACCGACGAGAACGCCTGCGTGTAACCTAAGACGCGCTCTCGCTGGGCCGGTTCGGGAAACAGCTCGGCCAACCAGGCCACGGCCGCGACAAACTCGACGCACACGCCGATGAACGTCGTGCAACGCAGCAACAGCAGCATTTCGATCGACGTGGCAAATCCCGCCGCCGCCGCCGAGAACGCATACAGCAGAATGCTGAACGTAAGCACTCGCCGGCGTCCCCACAGGTCGGTGAGATACCCGCCGAACAGGCCGAAGACGCCGCCCGCCATCGCGGGAACGAAGAACAGCCGCCCGACCCACATCTCGAACTCGGGCGTCCCGGGCGAGGCATTGACCAGTTCCAGCAGCATGGGCCGCACGATCAGCGGCAGCATCAGCAGCTCGTAGATATCGAATGCGAACCCGATCGCGGCGATGACGCAGACGGCCCACAGAGTAAATGTCATCCGCTGCGAAGGTTGATCTGCCATGGCGCCCAGGAGGTGCAGAGAGAAACGGGAGGTCAGCGCCGAACAGCCTCGCGACCATCGGCTCGCCTATTCTAACCCCAAAGGACGCCGCCCGGGACTGCGCTTTTTGCCGCCGCGATGCCGAGAAAGCCCGCCGCCGAGTGGCCGCGTCTCTCCGAGACGCGAAGGCGACGCATTTCGAATCTCGGAGAGACTCGTCCACATCGTCGCCGCCTACGCCTGGCGACGAACGGCCGAAGCATGCGGCTCACGAACGGCGTGCGGTCGCTCTGCCGTCGCGGGGACGCCGTTGTCCAAACGCGGCGCCGGCTCGACATGAATTCCTGCTGTGGGATGCGCGGCGTCGCTTGGGGCTTTCTTCTTCACGTCGAACACACGTCCCAAGGGACCGAATAGCATCGAAGGCAGCATGATCAGCTCGGACACCATGCCGGCGATGAGAATGACCAGCATAAGCCAGCCAAACCGCTGCGTCGGCGTGAACGAACTGGTGGCGAACACCGAAAGCCCCAGGCCGTTGATGAGCGCCGCCTGCAGCGTGGCCGTCGCACTGCGGCGGTACGCCGATAGGACGGCGGCATTGCGCTCGCCCAGCGCCTTGAAGTCATCGCGGAACCACGCCAGGAAGTGGATCGTGTCGTCGACCGCGACGCCTAGGGCGATGCTTGCCGCCATCATCGAGCCGATGTCCACAGGAATGCCCAGCCATCCCATGCCGCCAAACACCACGAGCACGGGCAGGGCATTGGGAATAATCACAACGAGTCCGGCCGCGATGCCGCCGCAGACGTACATCATCAGCGGCGTGATCGTGCTGAACGACCAGCACGTGCTCTCGATGAGACTGTTGAGCAGCTCGCGCTGGGCCTTGTACACCACGGGAATCACGCCCGTGTACACGACGTTGACATCCGTGGGCTTCTCGCCCGCGGCCTTGGCATCCGCCACTTTTTGGGCCGCCGCCTCGGCCTCGGCGTCGTAAACCGCCAGAATATTGATGTCGTTGCGACGCAGACGTGCTTTGTCCGCTTCGCTGAAGCCCGGGCCCAAGATCACGCCGTCTGCTTTGTTCAGTTGCGCGGCGACGCGCTGCAACTCCTCGTCAGACAACTCGTCGACGGGCTGCTTGTAGCGCTGCGAGCGGATGTTCTTGCTCGCCAGCATCGCGCTGGGATCTTCGACCGGGTGCTCGGCATCCTCGGGCGCCCAGAAAATGACGGTCGCTCCGCCGGGCTGCCCGCCCCGCCGCTGAGCCAGCCGCGACAATGCTTTCACGCTGGCCGCCCGCGCAGCGATGACCGGTTCGACCGCGTCGCGAATATGCTGCACCACCAGGCCCTGGTCGACGTCGCTGAATGCCGCCACGCGGACGCTGATCCGCAACAGGTCGTCTTCGGGGTGCTGCAGATCCTTGCGTAGGAAGCCGGAGCCCTCAAAACCTTCGCGGTTCTTCAGCAGGTTCTCGTTGGTCACGTGCCGGACCGAGGCGCTAGCCGTGCCGCTGCCCTCGCCGCCGACGTCGGGCGCAAAGGTGACGACCGACATCGTGGCCCCCACTAGGTCCTCGGCCCCCGCGCCCAGGCGGCGTCGAATCGAGTCCTCGATGCGCTTGACCAGCTCCATCCGCTCCAGGAACGTGTGCCGCGCCACCAGCCGGCCCGCGGGCAGATTTTCCTCCGCCGCTTCGGCGCGCGTTTCCTTCGGAAAGCGCACCACCAGCTCCACCGGCACAATGCGGCCCAGGTGCTGCTCGAACCACCGGTAGTCCTCCAGCAGTCGCGCGTCGCTGCTGAAGAGCTTGAGCAAGTCGATCGACGTGGTGACCCTCGGCAAGCCCAAGCAAAGCGCGCCGATGACCAGGAAGCACGTGATCATCACGGGCATGTTGTGTCGATTCACCCAGCCGCCAAACCACACCCAGAACTCGCCCTGGTGATCGACGGCAAACTCCCGGGCGTGTCCTTCGGCCGCCGCCTTGGCGCCCTTGCGGGTGCGCATCTCGGGGGGCGTCCACGGCCAGATCTTGAGCGTCGCCGGCAAGAGCAAGAACAAAATGATCAGCATCGCAAACACGCCGATCGCCGAGAAGTCGCCGAACTTCGCGATCGGAATGATCTGGCTGGTGTGCAGCGACGCCAGGCCGATGCCCGTGGTAATCGAGCACAGAAACGCCGGCTTCCACGC
Organism: uncultured Planctomycetaceae bacterium; assembly: GCA_964430075.1. Lineage (GTDB taxonomy): Bacteria > Planctomycetota > Planctomycetia > Pirellulales > Lacipirellulaceae > Lacipirellula. The sequence continues at coordinate 39,164 of CAYSFP010000029.1, forward strand.
ATGGCGAATGCCGCGTTCGACCGCGCCGTCAAACCCGTGATGGATCACCGCTTGCTTGTAGTAGTTCGTGACGTGAACGGCGCCCGACACGGCCAGCACGTAAATGAGCGCCGGCATAGACATCAGGATCGCGTCCATCGACGTGCCGCTCCAATACACGATCGCCAGCGACAACGCCGCGCTCAACACGCCGCACATGAACACGACGATCGTCATGCGAATGCTGCGGAGCGAGTAGTACGCGAGGCTCACGCCCAAGAGGCCCGCCAGGCCCGCGAGCTTCACCAGCGAGTTCTCGCCTTCCTCGTCGATGGCGTTGTTGTCGACCGGCGGCCCGCCCAGCCGCACCTCGTCCTCGGTGATGCCCGCGTTGGTGAGTGCTTGGAAAAACGGCGACGGCTGGTGGCTGATGAAACCAAATCGTTGTGCCGGACGGCCAATCGCGGCCCGCAAGTTGCCCGACGCCACCTCGGTGAGGTTCGCCATAATCACCGTCTGCCGGCCGTCGGGGCCGATGAGCGAGCCCTTGAGCCGTTCGGTCGCTGCGCGGCGGCCCATCTCGCTGGGCGGCGACATGAGCTGCTGGAGCACGGTGCGGCCGGTGGAGATGCCGCCTTCCTTGAACACGCGCACCGACTCGCCGGTGGCCGGGTCGGCCATCCGCGCCTTGTCGAGTTCGTCGATCAGCTTGGCAATCCGCGGATCGTCCTCGGCGCCAGTCGGATCGTCGCCGAGCGCGGCGCCTTCCCAACTGATCAACACGAACTGGTCGGCGATGAAGTGATCGCGAAACCACCCCAGTTCGCGCGTCTCGTCGTAGTCCTTGGGCAGCCAATCCGAGACATTGTTGCGGTTGCTTTTGACCGCACGGATCGCCGACACGCACGCGACCGGAACGAGGATGAGGTGCGCGATGAGAATCGGCCAGGCGAATCGAGCGTAAAAGGATCGTTTCGCCATGGGGGCGCACACGCGTGAAGGGGAATTGGTCGATGCTAGCAATCGCGCACGTTCTCTCTCTAGCGCGAGAGAAGCACGAACTGTACCAAAAATGCATCGCTCGCGGATACGGCGGGTCGCCCCCCTCTTGGGCATACCGGCAGCAACATCGCGATGCGAAGCAACCATTATCCGCGCGAGAGGCCCATCGCGTAAGTGCCCATGCGGTTCCGGGCCGCGGAACAGCCGCTCTGGACCGCAAAGTTTGACATTTTTGCGTGATCTATCGTCCGTGGTCAGTTGTCCGTGGTCAGTGGCTCGGAAACTACGGACTACGGACCACGGACCACGGACCACTGACTACGGACCACTGACTTTTCGAGTGCGGGCGCTCGAAAGTGATCTTGCTGCGTTCGCCGCGACTCCCCTATCTTCCGCCCCAACCGTGACGGCGACCTCCTCATGCGTTGGCACAATTGCCGACCTCGCCCACCGGGAATTTTGGTTGTGGAGAATCACACCAATGGCTCAGCCGAAGAACGCCAAGAGCACCGTGAAGAGCACCAAGCAGCAGCCCGCCGGCAAGGCGACGCCGAAGAAGAAGGGCAAGTAACTTCTCGATCGCGGCGCCGCGTACCACGCGTGCGACGCGATGATTTGGCTCAACGCAAAGACGCCGCGGAGCTTGCTCCGCGGCGTCTTTTTCTTGGCCTGGCGGCGGCGGAGCGCGACTCGGAAATCACTCGGGGGGAGGGACCAAATTACCGAATGCGTCCACCGGCCCGGGTGACGGCCCGCCGCCCTGCCAGTGGAACTTCAACGCGTCGCCCACCCCCGCAGCGTCGTCGCCCCAGCCGAGGCCCACGGCGTCGCGCAGGACCTGGTTGACGCGATCGTTCACGATCCGATCCTTTTGGGCGGTCCGCTGATCGTGCAGCGTCCTCAGCCGCACGATCTGCGCGGAAAGCTGCTCGAGCTCCCGCTCGCGAATCGACTGCCGCACTTCGAACTGCTGGGCCACCTCCGCGGCAATTTGTTGCTGCAGTTCGGCGCGCTCCGCCTCGTCCCGCGCGCTCCGCAATCTCGCGGCCGCTACGGCAATACCTTTGCCCAGTGCGCGATCCTGGTCCATGAGCTCGATTGTTTCCTCGTCCAGCTCACGTCCGCCGTTGGTTCCCTTGATGAATATTCGCTTCGGCTTGCCCGGACCTGCCGAGCCGCTGGTGAGGGTCGCCTCGGCGCTATACGCGTCGACGTACACAGCCGCCGCGTCGCCTGCCGGGGCGGGGGCCGGCGTGCTGGGCGTGCCTGCCGCCGGCGGCAGCGACGTTTGGGCCACTGCAGCCGCCACGAGGCCCAAGGCTGCGACGGCAGCCAGGCCAAACAACACTGAACGGTTCATGGTTCGCTCCCTGGTTTCTCGGAGACAAAAAACTCGTCGGACAATTTCGCCACGCGCTCGCGCAGCGATTCGATCTCGCCCGCCCACGGATCGCTCGGCGGCGTCGGGGCGAGGTTGAAATGGTCGGCGCTCAGCTCGAGGGCATACGCGCGGACATCGGCGGCGCCGTCGGCGTTCCACAACGGCACAGTCGCACGAGGCAGACTCGCGGCGATCGGCGGCGCGCCATTCTCCGCCGCGACGGCGCCCGCGGGCGGTCCGGTGAGCGTTCCCGCAGCAGAACCATCCGTAGAATCGCCGTTGCGCCACGGCTGCCAAATTCCGACTGCCGCGATCGCCGCCGCAACGATCGCGGCGGCGGCGATGCCGAATCCCCGGCGATTCATCGCAAAGACCGCCGCCCGCCGCGCCTTCCGCGGCGCCCAATCCCGCACGGGCAGCGCGTTGGCCGACGGGTTCTGCAGATAGGCCAACTCGCGTTCAAGCAGCTCCGCCACGTCCGCCGCGGACTGAAACCGCACCGCGCGATCTTTTGCCATCAGCTTCGCGACGAACGCTTCGAGCCACTCCGGCACGCTGGGGTTCTGCTCGCGAAGGGACCGCGGCACGTCGTTGACGATCCGCTGCAGCACGCCGTACACGCTTTCGGCGCGAAACGGCTCGTGCCCGGTGCACATCGCGTACATCACGCTGCCCAGGCTGAACAGGTCGCTGCGGCCGTCGCACGCCTCGCCGCGGACCTGCTCGGGCGACATGAACTGCGGCGTGCCCGCCAGCACGCCGCTGGCCGTGTAGCCAGCCTCGCTCGCGGTGCGCGCCAGGCCGAAGTCAGCCACGCGCACGCGCTCGATGCCGCGATCGAGCAAGATGTTGGCCG
>CAYSFP010000030.1:0-41066 GCA_964430075.1 uncultured Planctomycetaceae bacterium
TCACCGCCCCTAACTGAACACATCACAAAATATCTGAAAAGTGCGACTTGCACCCTCGAGCATCTCTGCCCGCCGACTGCTCTGGTTGCCTCGGACGCCGCCCGCGCATAATCCCCCGATGCGATTCCGCGTCGAGCTCGACATATTCGCCGGCCCCTTGGACCTGCTGTGGTATCTCGTGCGCAAGCACGAGCTCGACGTGCTTAACATCCCCATCGCGCGCGTCGTCGAGCAGTACCTCGAAATCCTCGCCGTGCTCGAGCAAATCGACGTCAACGCCGTTGGCGATTTCCTCGAACTCGCCACCCAGCTCATGGAGCTCAAGGCCCGCATGATGCTGCCCCGGCAGGAGGAAGCCGAGGAACAAGCAGTCGAAGATCCGCGGCATGACCTCGTGGCGCGGCTCCTTGAATACAAGAAGTACAAAGACGCCGCCGCGCAGCTCGAAGAGCGCAGCCGCCAGTGGCAGCTCCGGTTCGCCCGCCGCACCAATGACCTGGAAGCCGGGCCCCGCGACCCCGCCAGCGAGCCGATCGCCCAGGTCGAGCTGTGGGACCTCGTCAGCGCGTTCAGCCGCGTCATGAAGGAGCGCACGCAGCCCAAACCCACACGGATCCGCCACGACGAGACGCCGCAGGAGATCCACATGGAGCGCCTGGCGGCGCGCCTCGGCGCGGCGCCGCGGATTGCGTTCGTCGAGCTGTTCCCCGCTGAGGGACTCAAGAGCGAGCTCGTCGGCATCTTTCTCGCACTGTTGGAGCTGATGCGGCGCGGCCGGGCGCGGGTTGAACAGCCGGGCGCCGACGGCGAAATCTGGGTGCTGGCGGCCAACTCGCCGCCCGACGGCCAAGTCGCGGCAACGCCCGCGGAGCATGCCGCATCCAGCATCTAGCAATCCAGCATCGCCGGCGCCCCTCGTCCGCGCAAACATCCTTTCGCACACGTCGGTCTGGGTCTAAATTGGTCCGCTTCGCCCGGCCCCACGCCTCGCACGCTCCGGCGCCCTCGCCGCGGGCACTTTCCGATGGTCGACAACGCGCCCGTCAAATCGATTCAGCACGGGGCCCTCACGATCGAGGGCTACTCGCGCGCCGCCGTGCAAAGCTACTGGCGCATCCCCGAGCTGAGCCTGGGGTTCGACCTCGGCGCCCAGCCCTGGTCGTTCATGGGCACCGAGCGATGGTTCGTTTCCCATGGCCATCTCGACCACATCGCCGCGCTGCCCGTCTACGTGGCCCGGCGGCGGATGATGAAGATGGAGCCGCCGGTGATCTTCCTTCCCGAGGAGACGATCGAGCCGGTGCGCGAGATCATGCGGCAGTTTGTTAAGCTCGACCGCGGACGCCTGCCGTGCGAGCTACGGCTGGCCTCCCCGGGAGACGAGATCGAGCTGTCGCGCGAACTGGTCGTCACCGTCAGCGCCACGCGGCACACCGTGCCGTCGCTGGGCTACGTCGTGTGGGAACGGCGCCGCAAGCTGCGCCCGGAGTTTCAGGACCTCACCGGCGATCAGATCCGCGACCTGCGGCTCTCCGGCACGGAGGTGTCGCACGAAATCCGCCAGCCGCTGGTCGCTTACGCCGGCGACACCTCGCCGACGGGGCTCGACGTGTGCCCCGCGATGTACGAGGCCAAGATCCTCATCTGCGAAATGACGTTCGTGTCGCCCGAGCACCGCAAAGAGCGGATCCACAAATACGGCCACATGCACCTGGACGACTTTGTGGACCGCCGGGACCGGTTCAAGAACGAGCTGGTGATCGCCTCGCATCTGAGCACGCGCTACCACGACGCGGCGGTGGAGCGGTTCGTGCGGCGGGCCTTGCCGGATATGCTCGACGGGCGGTTGATGCTGTGGATGTAGACCAAGAATTCCTCCGCTCCCCTCCCCATCGAGGGGAGGGGTTGGGGGAGGGGTGAGGCGCCAGGTACACGGCTAGAAAACTTGCGAACCGCATACCCGCTGCCTCCCCCCTCCCCAGCCCTCCCCACAAGGGGGAGGGAGCCGGAGGGGTCCATCTCTTGGTTACAGCGCATCGTCAGGGATAATCTGCTCATCCCCGATCGCGCCGATCAAATTCAGGACTTTGTAGTCCATCGAATTGGGCAGCGACTTCACGTGCCCGTCTAGAAAGACGAACTGCGTGATGTCGGCGTGCTCGCTGCCGAACTTGGTGCGCGAGCCGTCGGTCGGTCCGCTAGCCAGGCCCTCGCCGGTGCCGGCGAAGATCGTGTGCGGCGCGTCGCCCGCGAGGAACGCCGTATCGCCCTGCGAGTAGTGCTGCATCTCCGGATTGTTGTTGTCCGGCGCCTGCGGCTTGTGCTTGTCGCCCACGACCAGCGTGTTCGACAACCCGTCGGTCACGTAATTCTCCTTCGTTTTGGAGAAGCTGAAAATCGCGCCGCTTTCATGCAGTTCCGGCCGCGTGTCGACCCGCAATGCCCCTTGATCGCCCGACACGGCGGTCGTGCCGTTCATGTAGTTGATGCCCGCGCACGCGGCGTAATCGCCCAGCGTGCCGGCGCTGCGGACCTCGGGCGCTGCATCGTTGTTGTCGAAGTCGCGGTCCGCCGCGGCGGGACGCCGACTGGGGCAGGCATACACCTCGATGGCCGCCCGCATGGCGCCCGAGTTCTTCGCGTCGTCCACGCGCGAGCCGGGCACGAACGACTTGAATACGTTGGCCGCCTCCAGGTAGGGCAGCAATTGGAACGCCCAGGACACGCCTAACTGGTCGAAGCGGTCGCGCCCCATCGGATAGTATTTCTTGGAATCGTGGTGCGTCTGAACGGCGATGCCGATCTGCTTGAGATTGCTCGAGCAAGTGTTGCGGCGGGCCGCCTCGCGGGCCGCCTGGATCGCGGGCAAGAGCAGGGCCACCAGGGCGCCGATAATGGCGATCACCACAAGCAATTCCACGAGTGTAAAACCGCATCTCGTGCGGTTCGGTTGGGTGCGTACCATGACACATTCTCCAAGGGTGGGGGCGGATCGAGGTGCCGCGCGGCGCCTGTTCCAGATCCGCTCGAAGGCGAGTCGCCGCGGTGGGAACGCCGCCGGAGGGGGGCGGGCGCGTGCGGCGCGAATTGTTGAGGGAAGGCAGTCAGTGCCTGCCCAAGACCCTAACGGGCCAACAACCGCTGCGACAACCCTCAATGCGCGCCGGTGCGCAAATGGGCGAGAGAATGTCGCAGAATCGACGCGAATTGCCTTTTGATAGCGCAATTTGCGCACAGTCTGGGGAACTTGAGCAAGCGCACTGCATACAGAAGCCCCTTCCCCACTTCGGACTGGTCGCTTAAGCGACCAGTCCGCCTCGGCGCCGGGCCTGCTCTCACGCTCGTTCCGCGCGCCCCTATTCGATCGTCAGCACGCTGTTTCCGTAGGCCCCACTATCGTCTCGGTTCCCCGGATCCGGCCGCCAGTGCGCGCCGTTGACCACGAACTTGTACTCGTGCCGGCCGGCCGGCAGCGTCACCTCGGCGGTGTAAAACCCCTCCGGGTTCGGGCCCTCCATTTTCAATCCCGTGGGATCCCAGCCGGTGAACTCGCCGGCCAAATACACGGCATCGATCCGCTCGGCCGCCAGCGGTTCGCCCTCAGGCATCCGGTAGCGGAATGACACCCGGTAGCGAGGCTTCTCGCCCGCGGCGTTTTCGCTCAGTTCCACCCGCGGCGGCCCGTCGCGCAAATCCTGGTCTGCCCAGCTCGTCGTGAGGCTGCCCAGCATCATCTCCTGCCAGGTTTGGTCGCCCCACATCACGCCCTGTTCCGGGTCGGGGTTCAGCGGGTTATCGGCCGAATTGTCGTAGTGGGCCTCCATGTCCACCACCGTGCCCTCGGGCAGCAGCTTCGGCTGCTTCAGCATGTAGATGTTCTGCCAGTTGAAGTCGTACCGCGGCACGTCCAGCAGCACCTCCTCGCCGCCGTCGGGGTAGCGGGCCGTGAACTTGAAGCTCTTGCCGCGATAGTGCATGTGCGGCGTGATTGTGTGCAGCGCCGAATTGCGGTGAACTCGCAGTTGCGTCGTCACCTTGTAATCCGGGTGGCCCGGCGGAATGAGGAATCGAAAGTTGTAGGCCGCCGTGATGCGAACCTGCTTGGCCACGTTCGCCGGCTCGGCGAACACGACGGCGGCTTCGCTCTGGTCGGTCGTGGCCGTGCCATTGGGCGTGTAGTGCACCTGGAACACCAGCTTCGATCCCGCCGGAATCCGCAACGCCCGGCGTTCGCTCTCGTAGATCGCCGGCATGCCGGGCGCGAACGCAGCAATCGCGTTGAAGAGCGGATCTTCGGGCCGGAACGTGTCCTGACCTGGCGGCACGTAGAACATGATCAGGTGATGCACCACCTCGCGGTTGCCCGGGCGAGCCTCCGCCGCGTAGATCCACTTATCCTCAGTGAACTGAGGATCGAACCAGAAGTACTGGTACTCGACCGTCCCCGTGGCCGGCACCTCGTACGGCTCCGGCATGCGAAAGACGGTGCGCGGCGCGGGAATCGTCCACTCGTCGCTGAACTCGCGCTCCGGCGGCAGATCCGCCAGATCGCCCTGCGGCACGCCGAGTTTCACCCACTGGCGAAACAGCTCCTTTTCCTCCGCGGTCAGGCGGGCTTCGTTCCTGAACTCCCCGTGCTCGGGATTCGCGTGCCAGGGCGGCATGCGGCCATCGTCGATCACCTCGAGCATCGTGTCGCTCCACGCGGCAACGTCGGCGTAGTCGGTCAGCGCGAACGGGGCGATTTGCCCCTCGCGATGGCAGCTCACGCAGTGCTGCTGCATCACCGGCGCGATGTCTCGTGCATACGTCACAGCGCCGTCGGTCGCACTCGGCTCGCGGCGACCAATGAGGCAACCGACCGGCTCGGTTTCCGCCACCGCAATGCTCTCCCCGGCGAGCAGCGCGTCGATCGCGTCGCGCAGCTCTTCGTTCCGCGGCTGATTCCGGGCGGCGCCGACGCCGTACTGATCGTCGATCCGGCCGTGATAGCGCACGACTCGCTCACCGTCGAGCACGAATGCCTCCGGCGTTCGCGTGGCGCCAAACTCGTCCGCCACCCGGGCACCGGCATCCTTGAGCAGCGGAAACTCGATGGCGTGTTTGCGGGCGTAAACGGCGATGTCCTGAAGCGTGTCCTGCTGGTTCGAGACGATGCCGACAAACTGCACGCCGCGCTCGCCGTACTCGCGGTCGAGCTGTCCCAGCTTCTCGCCGTAGAGTTTGGCCAGCGGGCACTCGGCGCCGAGGAACACGACGACCACCACAGGCTTGTCGCTCCACTCGGCCAGCGAGCGTTTGGCGCCGAGGTGGTCGTTAAGCGTGAAGTCGGATACCGCGCTGCCCGGGGCGGCCGCGGGGGGAGCATCCTCGGCAGCCGCCAGCGACGCAGCGGCGGCGAGCGCGGTTGCGGCAACCAGCGCGACGAGCGCGGAAACCACTCTTTGGAAAGTCGGCATGGGCGGGAGGTGTGTTTGGTGGAGGGCAAGCGCAGCACGGCGGGAACCGAATCGCCGCGGTTCATATTAACCCCATTGCCGTGGCGCCAACAATGTGACGCTCATCGGGCCGCTCTTTTGTTTGACGATTCGCTCCACCGCGAGGCATCGTGTCCAGGCTGACGGGGCAGCTATCCGGCCGCGCAGAGTGCGATATGATGCTGAAGCGGCGAGAAATTCGCCGTGTTACGCCGCGTACTCGCCCACTTGAGTTGCAGGATGCCCGCCAGCGCCCGTCATCAGGACAAAACGTTCTGCGAGTTCTTCGCCGGCATCGGCCTGATGCACGAGGCGCTGCAGCAATCGGGCTGGCACGCGGTTTATGCCAACGACATCGACGCCGCCAAACGGCAGATGTACGAGGGGCACTACGGTCCGGCCGCTCACTACCACGAGGGCGACGTGTGGGATACGGCCGCTGTGCTGGAGCGCATTCCGGGCCGGCCGTTCCTGGCGACCGCGTCGTTCCCTTGCACCGACATGTCGCTCGCCGGCATGCGGCGCGGCCTGGCTGGCGAGCAGTCCGGCGCCCTGTTCGGCTTTCTGCAGGTCATCGAGCAATTGGGCGACCGCCGGCCGCCGCTGGTCCTGCTGGAGAATGTGTCGGGCTTTCTCACGTCGCACAACGGGGCCGACTTCGCGACGGCGGTGCACGAGCTGGCAGGGCTCGGCTACTGGCTCGACGCCTTTGTCGTCGACGCCCGGTGGTTCCTGCCGCAGAGCCGGCCGCGGCTGTTCCTGGTCGGCTATCACGAGACACTTCGGTCGCCGGCGCTCATCCGCCGCTGCAGCCGCGCAGAGCCCTACGACGATCCTTGGCTACGCGTGGTCGAGCGTGCTGGTCGCCTGCGACCAGCGCGGCTTCGCGCCGCGATCGAGTCCCTCGAGCCGGCCACGGGCTGGGCGACCGTTGACTGCGGCTATCCCCGGCAGGCGGGGTACGAGATCCACGACGACTTGGACGCGGACGACGATCAATCCTGGTGGACCGCTGCCGAAGTGGCGCGGCATGTGGAAATGATGTTCGACCGCCACCTCCGCCAAATGGATGCCACCGCAGCGGCGCTGGCTCCTGCGCCGGCGCTCTTCACCGGTTTTCGCCGGATGCGCGAAGGCCGGCAGCGACTCGAGGTTCGCTTCGACGGCGTCGCCGGCTGCCTGCGCACGCCGCGCGGCGGCAGCGCCAAGCAGATCGTCCTCATGCGACGCGGCGCCGAGCTGCGCATGCGCTGGATGACGCCGCGCGAATACGCCCGCCTGCAAGGCGCGCCCGACTACACGCTCCCAGCGAACGCGATCCAAGGCTACTTCGGCTTCGGCGACGCGGTGTGCGTGCCGGCGATCGCGTGGATCGACCGGGCGATGCTGACGCCGGTATGGGAAGGAGTCAGGGATCAGGAGTCAGGAGTCAAGAATTCCGGCCGCCTACTCGCGACAAGCTCCCCCCTGACCCCTGAACCCTGAACCCTTCCCCATGCCCGACCAATTCACCCCCGCCGAGCGCAGCCGCGTGATGCGCGCCGTCAAAAGCGGCGATACGACGCCGGAACTCGTCGTGCGGCGGCTGGTCCACGCTCTGGGCTACCGTTTTCGCCTGCATCGCCGCGACCTGCCGGGCCAGCCCGATCTCGTGTTCCCGCGATTGGGCAAGGCGATTCAAGTCCACGGCTGCTTCTGGCACCGCCACGCGTGCCCGGCGGGGCAGTCGACCCCGGCGACGCGGCTGGACTACTGGAACGCCAAGTTCGCCCGCAATGTGGAGCGCGACCGCCGAAATCTTCGCAAGCTCCGCCGGCTGGGCTGGAGCGTGCTGGTCGTGTGGGAATGCCAGACGCGGTTAGCGAAACGACCAGCGCTCGAAGCGCGGCTTGAACGCTTCCTGCAATCACCGGACCATTAGATCGCCGAAAGGTGCCCCACTTCGACGATGCGGTCGTCTTCGCGGACAACGAATAGGATGCGCAGCGGCGGAATGATAAGTATTCGCGTTCCCTCGCGGTATTCGACGCTGCGATCAAAAGGATCGTTGGTTAACAATCGGTCGACTTCCGCGGCCGCCCACGTGACGCGGTCGCGATGCGGGGATTCGATCCAAAGTTCCGCCAGACGATCTTGGACTTCTTGAGGCCAGATGACGGTGAATCGCGTCATCGCCCCTCCAGCGATTTCAGATGCGCGAGCACCTGCTCGGTGGTGTAGCGTGGCGAGTCCGAGGCGAGGACGCGCTTCGCTTCGGCAAACTCTTCGTCAGATAAGCCATGCTGAACATAACCCAGGAACCGCCCCTGGGAATCGCGCAGCATCACGCCATCGGCGGAATCGCGAATCAACTTGGCCTGATCGTCGTCGACAACAATGCAAACCATGGCGGAGCCCCTACAGAGTCCTGGATGCCAGCGGCTGAGGCAATTATACCATAGGCGTGCAAGACTAGGCGTCTAATGCAGCCGATGCCCCGGCTTCGCCCCCTCGTCCGGCGTGAGCAAGTACGCTTCATCCTTCCCACCGGCGGCAACCACCATGCCCTCGCTCAATCCGAACTTCATCTGCCGCGGCGCGAGATTGGCGACGCAGACGACCAGTCGCCCCACGAGCTTCTCCGGCTCGTAGTACGCCTTGATGCCGGCGAACACCTGCTTCGTTGCGCCGCCGCCCAGGCTAAGCGTCAGCTTCAGCAGCTTGCGCGCCTCGGGCACCTCCTCCGCCGCGATCACGCGCGCGACCCGCAGATCCACTTTCGCAAAATCATCGATCGTACACTCCGCCGCGAGCGGCTCGGCTTCGAGTTGGGCGCCGTCGTCGTTCCACTGGATCGTGCCGTCAGAGGAAACACTGAGCGCCGGAGCGTCTTCGGGCTTGCTGTCGTCAATCATCGCTTGCAGATCCTTTTCTTCGACACGCTGCAACATGTGCTGAAACTTCGCCACCGGCGTCCCCACCAGCGGCGTCTTCGCCTGCTCCCAACTCGTAATCGGATCGTTCAGCAGCTCGCCCGTCTGCCGCGCCAGACGCGGCAACACCGGGGCGAGATAAATTGCCAACTGCCGAAACAAATTGAGCGCTACCGTACAAACATCCTGCAACCGCGACGCGGCTGCAGGGTCTTTCCGCAGCTCCCACGGCTTATTCTCTTCCACGAACGGATTGGCCCGATCGGCCAGGGCCATGACCAGCCGCATCGCCCGCCCGTAGTCGCACGCTTCGTAGGCCTCGGCAATCTCATCGCCCGCCGCGGCCCCGGCGGCAAACAGGCCCCCGTCGTCGGGGTACGTCGCCGATAAGCCGGTCTTCTCCACAAACTTCGCCGTCCGGCTCGCGAGATTCACCACCTTGCCCACGAGATCCGTATTCACCTTGGCTACAAACTCTGGCAGCGCGAGGTCGAGGTCCTCCACACGCGACGACAGTTTCGAGGCATAGAAGTAGCGCAGGTACGCGGGATCGAGGTGATTGAGATACGTTCGTGCCCGGACGAACGTGCCCTTGCTCTTGGACATTTTCTCGCCGCCCACGGTGAGAAAGCCGTGGATGTGCACCTTCGTCGGCAGGCTGTAGCCGGCGGTCTTGAGCATGCCGGGCCAGAACAGCGTGTGGAAATAGGTAATGTCCTTGCCGATGAAGTGGTGCACCTCGCAGTCGGGCGACTTCCACCAGTCCGCGAGTTTCGCGCCCGTCCGATCGCACCACTGCTGCGTGCTGGCGACGTAGCCGATCGGCGCGTCGAACCACACGTACCAATAGTGCCCCGGAGCATCCGGAATCTCGAAGCCAAAATACGGCGCTGGCCGCGACACGTCCCAGTCGCGCAGCGGCTCGTGCAGGAAGTGGCCCTTCAGGTAATTCGCTACCTCAGGCTGCAGGTGCTCGCCGGTCGTCACCCACGCGGCGAGGAATTCATGCAACTGCTCCAGCTCGATGAACAAATGGGGGCAGGACTGCACCACCGGCTGGGCCCCGCTGAGCGTGCTCACCGGGTCGATCAGCTCCGTCGGGCTGTAGTGGTGCCCGCAGACGCTACAATTGTCGCCGGGCTGGTCCTTCGCCTGGCACTTGGGGCACGTGCCGCGGACGAACCGATCGGCCAGAAATGTCTTGGCCTCGGGATCGTACAACTGCTCGATGCTTCGCTCGCGCACGAGGCCGGCTTTGCGGATCGTGGCCCAAAACTCGCCGCACAGGCGGCGGTTTTCCTCGCTGTGCGTGCTGCCGTAGTTGTCGAACTCGATGTCGAACTCGGCGAAGTCCGCCACGTGGGCTGCCTGCATGTCAGCGATCAGCGACTCCTCGCTGCGGCCTTCCTGCCGGGCGCGAATCATGATCGCCGTGCCGTGCGTGTCGTCCGCGCACATGTACCGGCAGTCGTTTCCGCGCAGCTTCTGAAACCGCACCCAAATATCGGTTTGGATGTATTCGACCAGGTGGCCGATGTGAATGTGCCCATTGGCATAGGGCAGAGCGGAGGTAACGAGCAAGCGGCGCGGCATAGCGGCAGGCAGCGGCGTGACAGCGGTGATAGCAGCGATCCGACAGAGCGAGCGGGCATTGTACCGGCGCCGCCGCACACCCGGGAGGGCGACGCCGCCGAACGCATTTAGCCGCGGCCCTTGGGCCGCGCGCCTGTGTGGCACGCCCAAGGTCCTCCGCAGGGCGTGGCGGCAAACCACGTCGCTCGGCAGTTCAACCACACCCCGCGAAGACTTGGGGCGTGCCCCCCAGTGCGCGGGGCAAGCCCCGCGGCGAAATGTCGGTACACAGGATGCAAGACACACCCCCACGCCCCGGTGGTTCGCTAGCATCGAACGCGCACGAGACCGACTTTTCCGCACCGTTCGCGTGAGTGGCCGCAACATCCCGCCGCTCGCCCGCGATTGACCTTGTAAGAATTACGCAAAGGAAGCACATTCCCCGCGTCGGACGCGCACACCCCGCGCATGTTCGACGCCCCGTGACCGCTGACTGTCGCGTCGGCTCGACCCACGAGCGTGGATGGATCTTCGCTCGCGAGCCGCGCGACCCACAGATTGCCACCCGACAACACGGACGTTGCTCGTCCGCCTGAGCCGCTGACGCCTCGGCATGGATGCCGAAGAACGCGCGTCACAAGCTCCGCGGCGCCGCTGCGACCTTCGTCTTCTCGACCGGTCGATCTGAACCACCCGCGCGGTTGGACCGCTCAGCCGCACTGACCACGCATCCATGGAGGGAGCAATGGTCAAGGTTCGTTTGTATGCGCTCGCCCTACTGATGGGCCTCGCGCTTGCCGCCGCGCATCGGGCAGCGGCCGAAACTGTGCTCTTGGACTTCACCTCGCCGCACTGCCCGCCGTGCCGCGAGATGGAGCCGGTGCTCGCGCAACTCGCGGCCCGCGGTCACGACGTTCGACCCGTCGACGTTACCCGCGACGGCGGCGCGGCGCGGCAGTTCCGCATCGAAGCGACGCCCACGTACATCGTGCTCGTCGACGGCCGCGAGTGGGCCCGCCTCACCGGCAAGAGCGATCTGGCCACGATGGAGGGCATGATCCGCAAAGCGACGGAGCTGGCCGGGGCCAACCGCGCCGCCGCAGCGCCAGCGGAATCAACCGGCTCGCGCGGCGCCGACGGTTATGTCACGCCCGTGTCCACTTTTGGCGGCGACGCCGGCGCTCCCAGCGTACGCGGCGCGGCCACGCAACCTGTCGACGGCCGCGTCACGCCAATGCGCGATCCGTTCGCCGCGGCAACGCCCTCGTCTCCCGGGCAGGCTCGCGGGCCGCAAGCTTCCAATCCCTACGCGGACGCGCAAGCTGCTGCGGCGCCCGCGACCGATGCCGCGAGACTCATCGCCGCCACCGTCCGCCTGTCGATCGCCGACCCCGGCGGCAAGAGCACCGGCACCGGCGCCGTCGTCGACGCCCGCAACGGCCGCGCCCTGGTCCTCACCTGCGGCCACCTGTTCCGCGAATCGGGCGGCCGCGGCGCCATCGAGATCTCGCTCTTCACCGCCGGCGCGGGCGGCGCTGAAGTCCGCGGCACGGTTCCCGGCGAGTTGCTCGACTACGACCTGGAGCGCGACCTCGCCTTGGTGCGTTTCGAAATGCAAGGCCAGGTGCCCGTAACTCCGGTGGCGCCGCTGGGCACGCAACTCGAGCCCGGCGCCCCGGTGACGAGCGTCGGCTGCAGCCACGGCGAGAATCCCACCGCATGGTCGACGCGCATCACCACGATCAACCGCTACCAGGGCTACCCGAACGTCGAAGCCGCCCGGGCGCCCGTCGAGGGCCGTAGCGGAGGCCCGCTCTATAACGCTCAGGGGCAAGTGATCGGCGTGTGCTTCGCCGCGAACCCCGAAGACGACGAGGGGCTGTATGCCTCGCTGGCCTCGATCCACGCCAAGCTGGACGAACTGCAAATGTCGGCGGTGTATCAGTCGCCCGGCATCGGCCATGAAGGCCCAGCCGCCGCGCCGGCCGGGCAGTTTGCGGCCGCACAGCCGCAAGCCAGCATGGCGGCGGACGACCTCGAAGTGCGTGGTCAAAACCCCATGCCGTCGCCCAGGAGCATGGCCGGCAGTTGGCCAGGCGGCGCCGAGGCGGCCGCCCCCGCGGGCGTGCCAGCGTTCGCGACGATGTCTGCCGAAGAGCGGGCTGCGATCGAAGAAATCGCACGCCGCAGCGGCGGGGCGGAGGTCATCTGCATCATTCGCCCGCGCACGCCGGAGGGCCGCAGCGACGTCATCAAGCTCGACGGCGTCTCGGCCGACTTCGTCAAAGCGCTCACGGCGTCGGCGAAATCCGCGACAGTGAGCAGCACGCGGTAGCGATCGGCATGGCCGGTGCAATCGTCACGCCCTGCGCTGACGCCAACCGGGCTGCTTGGACGAGCTAGACTTGCTGACGCGGGGCTGTTGTTTCGCAGCCCGCCTCCTGTAGCGCGTTCCGGCTCCGAAAGCACGCCATGGTGACGGTATTTCTGATCGCAACAGCACTCCTCAACATCGGCGTGGGCTATTGGCTGGCCGTCTATTTGCAACGCGCACGCAGGAGCGTCGAATCGGACCTGCCGGATGATCACGCCGTCGCAACGCTCGGCGATTTGAACCTGCCCGCGGCAGCTCAGGTCGCGGCGCCGCCTGCCGTGCCCGGCGCACCGGCCCCCAGCGCGACGGCTCCCGCCGCCGAGGAGCAACTCGAGCAGGACGTCCTCGCGGGCATCGAGGAATTCCGCAATCAACTCGCCCAATTGAAGTCCCACGGCGAAAACGAGCTCCAGCCAACGCCATCGCCGCCGCTCGCCGCCGCGGCGCCGGCCTAGCGCATTAGCTCGAAGACCGCCTCGACCTCTACGGCCATGCCCGAGGGCAGCGACACGGCGCCCACCGCACTACGGGCCGCGATGCCGTGCTCGTCGCCAAACACATCCCGCATGAGCTCGCTGAACCCGTTGATCACCGCCGGGTGGTCGGTAAATTCGGGCGTCGCTTGGACCAGGCCGAACGTTTTCACCAGTCGCGCAATGCGGTCGAGCGAGCCGCAGTGATTGCGGAGCGTGCCCAGCATGGCCAGCCCGGTCTGGCGGGCGGCCTGATAGCCGCCGTCCTTGTCGAGATCGGCGCCAACGCGGCCCTTGACGAGCGTGCCGTCGGGCTTCAGCGGCCCGTGCCCAGAAAGGTACAACAGCCCGCCTGCCTCGATGGCCGGACGATACACCCCGACCGCTTTGGGAGCGGGGGGCAGTTCCAAATTCAGTGTTTGAAGACGGGCTTCGGCGCTCACGTGAACCTCTGGTGCGTTGTGCGAATTGTTCTCAATCGCGACATCCCTCGGCACTTCGGACTGGTCGCTTAAGCGACCAGTCCGCCCCGGAGCGGGGCGGCCATCAACAGCCCCCGCTAGGGCGCCACTGGCTTGTACACCGCCTGAGGATCAAACACGCGGCTCTCCTCCACCACCCACGCCCCATCGGCCTGCCGGCGGAAGAAGCAGCTCTCGAACCCCTCGTGGCACGCGGCGCCGCCGACTTGCTCAACCCGCAGCAGGATCGCATCTGCGTCGCAGTCGACATAGGCCGCACGAACGCGCTGCACGTGGCCGCTCTGTTCGCCCTTCTTCCACAAGCGACGCCGGCTGCGACTGTAGTACACGGCCTCGCCCGAGGCGATCGTCGCCTCCCACGCCGCTTGGTTCATGTAGGCAAGCATCAACACGCGCCCCGTCGCCGCATCCTGCACGATCGCCGGCAGCAGCGTTTCCGCATCGTGAAAATCAGGTACGAGCGCCACCAGAAGACCCAACAGACGACTTTCGTGGAGCAGCGCCGCCACGTCGCGGACAGCAAACTCAGAATACCCGGTCCACGCAGGCCGCGCCTATTGTGCCCGACGCGGCTCCCGCGGCACGACCGGCAGTCCAGGCACGATTGTCTCAGCACGTTTGTTGGCGGCTCGGCTCCAGCGGCGCCAGCGTTCAGCCCGATGGAACATCGCAGAAGCCGTTGCTGCGACGCGGGGTTGAGCAGGCGCACCCCAAGCCGAGGCGGCGGCCTTGCACTCATCGGGTTCGTTCCGATCGCGCCGCGCAAGGAGTCGTTTGCCGTGAATTCGGTCGTCACCGTCGTGCTGCCTGTTCACAACGCCGAAGGCGCCTTGCGGCCGCTCGTCACGAGCATCCTGGAACTGGGCATCGCCCATCATCGCCAACTTACCTTGGCAATCGTCGATGACGGCTCGACCGACGACACCTTCGAGACGGCCAGCGACCTCGCCCGGGACTTTCCCCAGGTCCAGGCGTTTCGCCAACCGCACCAACGCGGGCTAGGGCCCGCGCTCGACCTGGTGCGTCAGCGGCTCCGCATCGCGGAAGCCATTGTGCACGATGGCATTGGGCCGTTCGACCTGAATCAACTCGCAGGGCTGATTGACGAAGGCCCCGGCGCCGCGAATCTTTCGGTCGACTCGCAGGCGGCGGATCACCGCGGCTCGCGGCGGTTCGCCGCAGTCAGTGCGCTCAACGCCCGCATGACGGACGCTCATCGCGCCGTGGCGTCGTTCCACTGGCTAAAACTCCCCGAAGCAGAGCGACCGCGGCGGCGTCCGATGCCGGCGCCGGTGGTTGCCAACCTCGGCGCAGGCATCGCCAGCGACATACCGCTGTCGCTGCTGTAATGGGAAGCATCCCACGGACGAAAGCCACCGGCTCTGCCGGTGGACTCTTCCCGATCGCGCGCAAGTCCACCGGCAGAGCCGGTGGCTTTCCTTTTTTGCTCTGGCTCCGGCGGGGGGACCCGCGCGCATCACTCCCACGATTTTCGCAACTGTTTCTCACCGCCCCCTTGTCCCCTCGCCGAGGCGGGTTTAATATGAAGGCGCGTGGACATGCGGGCGTCTCAAGGCCAGAGAGATTTCCGCAACCTCTAAATCGGCGCCAGGGCAAGAACCCGACCAGGCAGTTGGGTTAGGCGACCGGTTGTAAGCACGTGGCTCATTAAGCACTGACGGCTTCGAGCTGCGCCGGTCCGCTTCTTCCTTATGCCCGAAGCCAAGCTCATTCGAGCGTATTCGTCTTGGACTGTGCGCGCCGGCGCGCAGGCCAGGGTCGATTCGGGCGTATCCCAGTTCACAGGAACGCATTGATTTCTCGCCGCGACTCCCGCCAGAGAGCAGCGAGAGGAGGCCCACGCAATGAGTACGGTCGAATACAACATCGGTCTGGGGGGATTCCAAACGCCGCCCATTCTTCCGCCCGTGTCGACGCCGACGAGTTCAAAGACCTTGCATCGAATTAGCCAGGTGCGCCAGCAGCAGGGCGTCTCGGTTCGCTCGGTGGCCCGCCGCCTGGGCCTGACGATGCAAGATGTCCGCGAGCAGGAGCATCCCTCGACCGACCTGCGGCTCTCCCAGTTGCACGAGTGGCAGCAGGTGCTCGAAGTGCCGCTGGCCGATCTGTTGCACGACGCGGACGGCCCCCTGTCGGCGCCCGTCAGCCAGCGGGCCCGCATGCTCCGCGTCATGAAGACGGCCAAGGCGGTCGCCGAATCCGCCACCGAACAGCCCGTCCAGCGGTTGGCCGCCATGCTGATCAGCCAGCTCGTCGAGCTCATGCCGGAACTGCAGGAGGTGTCGGCGTGGCACTCCGTCGGCCAACGCCGCACCCAGGACGAGATGGGGCGGATCACCGAACGCACGATTCCCGACAGTTTCTTCGGCGATGGCAGCTATTAGTGGTGCGTTTTTGGGGTGGCACGCCCAACGTCCGCAGCAGGGCGTGGTGCGGAAAGGCCAAGCCCTCGCTGGTCAAACCACGGCCTGCGAAGGCTTGGGCGTGGCGCCCTGACCCGAAAAAACTGGTGTGACACAGAACTATTGAGGTCTGCGTAGTTAATGCCCCCCTGCCGGCACGGCTGTCGGCTGTCGGCCAGAAAGCACGCGTGTTCTTCGCCTGGCTGACAGCCGATATCCCCCGAGGCCCATTTGTTGCGCAGGGAATCAAGAGACGTGCCTCCTTGAAGCCGCTGGTGCGCCGCCCACGGGACGGATCAGGCTCGCACCAGCGGCGCCAGCTCGGCGTGCAACTGGGGCGTCGCCGCAGCGAGGTAGTTCCCCGCGGCCAGCTCGAACGGGCGTCCGTCGCAACCCGTGGCGACGCCGCCCGCTTCCTGAACCAGCAGCACCCCCGCCGCGGAATCCCACGGATTGATCGCATGGGCCCAGTGCCCGTCCAGCCGCCCGCAGGCAACGTAGGCCAGATTGAGCGCCGCCGACCCGGTGCGGCGAATCGCCTGGCACAGCGGCGCCACCCGCAAAAACGCCTGCACGTCGGGCGATTCGAGCGTCAGCCGGGCCGGAAAACTGACCGCCAGGAGCGCCTCGCCCGTCGAACGAACGGCGGTGGTGGCGAGGGATTGACCATTGAGCTGTGCGCCGGCCCCGGCGGCCGCGGTGAAGCACTCTTCCTGAACGGGATCATAAACCACCCCTGCCAAGAGCTGCCCGCCGCGAGCGACGGCGACCGATACGCAGTAGCAGGGAAACCCGTGCACGTAATTGGTCGTCCCGTCCAGCGGGTCGACGACCCAGCAATAGTCGCGGCGTAACTGCTCGATGGCCGGCGCCTCTTCGCCCAGAATCCCGTGGTCAGGAAAGGCTCGCGAAATCACATCGCGAACGGCCGCTTCCGAGGCTAAATCGGCATCGGTCACCAGGTCGTGGACGCCCTTTTCGCGGCTGGCGAATCGGCCGCGCCAGGACACGAGTTCCCGCCCGCCGGCGCGGGCGGCTTGCTCGGCGACGACCAGCAGCTCCCCTATTTGGGGTAGATCACCGTTCATTGAGAAACCATATCAACTGGGCAGAAGGAAGTGCGTAAAACCTTGCCGTTTAGGCAGTAGCGGCGAGTCGCATCTCGAGGTCAAAAAACCTTCGAGAAATCTCTTCTCAGACGTAGCAAAAGCGCTGGACACGGCCGACCAAACGGGTATGATCAGTGATGAACACGTTGGAGAGAGGTTCGAAGGTTTGTCAGCATAACCATTCGCACTCGCTGCGAAAGGCAACTGCCTGATACTTCTTCATACCCCCACAGACCGTTCGGCCTCTTCTCTGTTCCGGCCCCGCCGCATCACCTCGGTGATCGGCGGGGTTTTTTTGTTCCTCTCGCGGGCGAGCACGATTCGCCTCGCGGGGCGCGTCCCCGATGAGCACGACATTGGCAGGCCATTCGAATTCGCCGTGGTCGTTGGCGGGTACGCGCGCGACGCTCATTCATTGCGGCGTGAACGCCACGGTTGACGTCGCGACGCCGAGTCGCGGACTCACACAAATCAACTGGAACGGCGCCTCGCTGGCCGGCCATTTGCTGGGCGTCGACGCGGGCATTGCGGCTTCGCCGGATGACGCCTACGTACGCGGCGCCGATCTCGTCGTCGTATACCGTGAAACGGCCGAACGTCCCTACACCGTGCAGGTGTACTGGAGCGCCGGCGGCGTGACGGCGGACCGCGGGCCCATTCTCGATGCAACCATCTCGATTCAGACGCGCCAGTGGGAAGCGTATCCCAGAGTCCGCGTGACGTCGGAACTCGGCGGCGCCGGCAAGATCGAAATCGAGGAATCCGTATTGATCCGCCGACCGTCAGCGGCGGCATGGACCTACGTGGAAGTGGCGCCCGCGCTCGACTTCCAACTCGACGCGGCCGACAGCCTGGCGTGGCAGTTCCGCGACCACTTCATGGAGCGCGGCGTCATCCGCCGCCTGCGCGTCCGCGGCGCCCTGGTCCCGCGCGAGGACGACCAGGCCGCCGCCCGGCATTTGCTTGACGGCCTGCTGACCGAACCGCCCCCCCTCACCGCATAAAACCGCGACCGCTGGTCGCGCGCCTGCCTGTCTCGACCATACCCCGTGGTCGACGACTTTTCAAACCACGCCGACTCGATGACAATCATCGTGCTTGGGAAATGAAACTTGGGCGTTGGTTCTGAATTAAGGACCCCGCCATCTTCAACTTCGGAGACCTTCCATGAAGCGCCTTTCAACCTGCTGCCTTCTTGTCGCGCTCTTCGGCGCCGCCCTCTCGGGCTGCGAGAGCAAACCCGCCGACGAGGCCACGGAAGACGCGGCCTCGACGTCCGATCCCCATGCCTCCGACGATCCCTTCGCGGCGATGCCCGAAGCCGACCGCGTCGCCGCGCTCGCCCAAGAGATGTGCCCCGTCGGCGACTCGCCGCTGGGGTCGATGGGCACGCCGATCAAGGTGACGGTCGAAGGCCGCGACGTGTACCTGTGCTGCGAGCACTGCCGCGAGATGCTCGAAGCCGACCCCGCGGCGTATTTCGCCAAGCTCGATGCGGCTGCTGCCGGCGCCGACGATTCCGCCGATGAAGGGGCCGCCGATCCCGCGACGGAGGAGGCCGACGAACCCGCCGCAAGCTGATTGTCGCTTCGGCCTAACGCCGCTGCCCGGCGACCAACTCCAGCCGGCAAGCGATCCCCGCGTGGTCGGATAGCGAACCCTGCGCGACGGCAGCGTCGAGAAACGGCTCGACCCGAACGTCGCGGGCCTGCCACGGTATGCCTCCGCTCGCAGCGGGCGGCGACAGGAAAATGTAGTCGATCCGCCGGCACTCGCCGCCGGCCAGCGCGTCGCTCGTGCCGCCGCGCGCCGTGTGCGCCGCGGGCCACAGATCCACCAGCGGCGCGTCGCCCACGCGCAGCGCCTGCCGTAGCCGGCGGTATTCCGTGTCGCTCGTCGCCGCATCGCCCGCCGCGGCCGATTCGTCCGCCGCGACGTTCATGTCGCCCATCAGGACCAGCGGCCGGTCGGGGCTCGCGTGCTCGGCGATGAACTCGGCCAGCTCCTGGATTTGCACGGCGCGCGCCTCCGCCGAGATGCTCTCGAGGTGCGTCAAAAAGCAATCGACCACCAACGGCGGCGACGCGCTCACCAGCAACCGCGCGTGCAGGACGCCCTTGGCCGCCAGGCCGTCGGCCTTGACGCCGTTGGTCAGCACCCGCGAGGCGGCCGTGTACAAATGCCAGTGCGGCTCCCCCTCCAATGGAAACCTCGACAGCAACAGCAACCCGCCGCAAATGAGGCGACGGCCCTCCGGCGGCGGCGACTCGACCCAGGTGATGCTGCGACCCGCGGCGCCTTCCACCCCGGCAATGATCTCCCGGCGACGCCGCGCTTCGAACACTTCGCACAGGCCAACCAGATCGTACGGGGCAACGGCCGCGGCGATCGCCTGCGTGCGATAGCCGTCCTGCCCGCGCTTGCCGGCCACGCTCTGGGCGATCGCGGGCAGCAGGTGCGTATTGAAAAACAACACGCGTAGCGCCGCGCCGGCTGTTGCCGCCGATTCCTGCGACCACGCCAAAGGGCGGCCGCCGCCCCAACCCACCGCCGCGATAGCCGCAAGCGCAGCGCGGCGCGTGGGACAATAAGGCGGCATCCTGCGGACTCGCTACGGAAAAACAGTGGGGCGTCGTGCGCGGAGATTCTAGTCGGCTGACGACGTCGGACCAATGCCGAAGCGTTGTTGCCCCCGCCTAACTGCTTTGCAATCCGACCAGTTGCGCAATGCTGGCGCCCAGTCGGCGGGCGAAGAAGTCGTACGCCGACTTCATGCCCGCGGCCAGCTCGCGCTGCGGGGCCGTCACGGCGATGTCCAGAGACGTGCGGACCCGTGTGACCGCGCGCGCCGTATTCAGTCGTGGAACCATCAGGGTGGGATCGATCAGCTCGATTTCTCGGGCGCGGCTCGCGGCGCTATGAACGCGGCCTTTCCAGGCCTGCGCCAACGACTGGCCCGATCGCCACGCGGCCAGCAACTGGTCCCGCTGCGCGGCTGAGATTTGTACCACGTGATGGTCGCCCGTCGACGGATTGGCAGGCGACGACGGCGGCTGAGTCGCGCCATCCAGAGCACGCCAGGCCGCGATGGCCACGACGCTCGCGGCCAGCGCGAAGGCCAGGGCCGTCCGCGCGACGGACGGACGGCGCCGCATGGAATGCTCGCCCCGCGTCCGCTCCAGGGAAGGACTGGCCTGCGCTCCCTCACGATCGCCCGTCGGCACGGCCATCCACGACGCGGCGTCGCGGCGCAGCCGCCCGCCAAGCCCGCGCGACGCAGCCGCAAACCTCTGCAACTCGGGATCGCGATCGACGCGACGCTGTAGCCACGGCGGCAGCGCCGCGCCGCGCTGCGCCGCGCGATCGATCAACGACTTCGCGAAAAAACGAATCATGGTCGGCGCCTCCCCTTATTCAAAGCAATCGGCGTGACTTCCGCGGCGCCCTCCTGAGTCGCCAGCGCCTCGGCCAGCCGCACCCGCGCCCGGTGCAGCAGCACCCGCACGCCGACGCGCGAGCGATGCATCACCTGGGCCACTTCGGCCGGCGACAGATCCTCGCCGTAATGCAGCCACAGCGCGGTGAACTGCGCGTCGTTGAGCGCACTCTTGGCAGTACGCCACAGATTGTCGGCCTCGTCCCTTCGCTCAGCAGGCATCGCCTGGTAAGACTCCGCGCGCGTGCACGCGTCCAGATCGACCGCCACTCGCAGCAGGCGGCGCCGGCTGCTGCGGGCGTGGTCGGCCGCGAGCCGGATCGCGATCGTGTACAGCCACGTCGAAAAGCGATACCGCGCGTCGAACTGGTCGAGCCGGCCAAAGGCCCGCGCAAGCGCTTCCTGGGCCACGTCCTCGGCGTCGACCGGGCCGCCGCCCAAACGCCGCTGGAGCAAATGGAGCAGCCGCGGGCGAAACCGCCGCGACAGCTCCGCGAACGAGTCCGCGCAGCCGCCATGCGCGCGGCGAACCAGCTCGTTAGGGTCCACCGCGCGCAAGTCGGAGCGCGGGCTGTTGTCGTAGGCCAGCGTCATTCAGTCGAGAACATTTTCTTCAATGAACGGCATGACCACTTCGGCCGGCAGGCTCAAGTTCAGCTCCACGGCGTCGCCGTCGCGGGACACTCTCAGTTCCTTGAGCACTTGCTGAATCATCTTCAGGTCCTCGTCATCCGGATCGTTGGCGGCCGCCAGGCCGATTATGGCTCCCAGTCCCCGCGCCGCCTGCTCGAGCTGCTCGGCCTGCTTGTCGCTGCCGGCCACGATCGACGCCGCGATTCGCACGTTCTCATCCGCTTCAGTGATGCGCAGCGAGCCGCTGCGCACCACCTTGGCGATGTTCGCCTGGGGGCCCCCGCTTGCCGCGATCTCTTCCGGCAGCTCGAACACCTGCACCGTCACCAGCGGCCCATTCTTTTCGCCCAGCGTCACCGACCGCGAGGCGTCATCCCCGCCGGCGTCGCCGTCCAGCGCGTCGAGCACGGCGACGACCGCGTCGCGATTGGACCCTAACACGACCGCGCGACTGCCGCCATCCTCGCCGTGGAACGCGCCGTAGACGGGCCGGTCCTCCTCCGGGCGGGCGGAATGAATCTGCCGGCCGTCGACGTCTTCCACATCGTAGCCGGGAACGGAGAGCAGCAGGCCCTCCAAATTGCCCGTCGTCGAGCGCAATTGCACGCAGCCCACGAGCGACTTCTCCGGCGACTTGTAGTCCGCCGCGGCAACGACAATCGACTGCACCTCCTCGAACGGATCGAAGCCCAGGATCTCGACGATCTTGTCCATCGAGAGTCCCTCGTCCTCTTCCAACTCCGGGAGGATCTGGGATTTCAGTCCCTCGATCAACCGGCTGCCGATCGCCGACTTTTGTATCGCGGCCGCGTCCAGTTGGACGACGAATTTCACGTTCTCCGGCAACGTCACCCGAACCTCGTCGGCCGCCAGGGGCGGCGCCGCCGCCAGCACCAGAAGCATCGCCGCCGCCAACCACGTGCGCTGTGTTTGCATGAACCACCTCTGTTTGGGAAATTGCCGCGTCGCCGCGCCGGCGACCGCACGCCTGGCCTGACGACTTGTTCGCCGTCCGGTACGCCATCTTGTACGCCGGCCGCGGCCGGTGCGTTACAGCGCCCTTAACATCGAATCTCCGGCCCCCTCCCCTCGGCGGGAGCAACGAGCACGGTCGCCGGTGGCGACCGAGCGCAGGCGGTAGTCCGTGCGAAGCACCGGGATGGGGAGAGGGGAAGAGAGAGGTACAAGCGCACCATTGGCAAGCCCTGTACCCGCCGCCTCACCCCTCCCTCACCCTCCCCGTCGAGGGGAGGGGACCGGAGGAAGATTCCGGAAGATCGGCACGCGCCTCACGGCGAAACCAGCGCCGCAATGTCCATCAGGCGCTGCGGCGCGACAAACAACAGAATGCTGCCAATCGCGCACACCGCACCCGCGGCGGCTGGCGCCCAGGCCAGCGGCGCCGGACTTTCGGGAACGGCCGGCTCGCGGTACATCGCGGCGATGAGCCGCAGGTAGTACCACGCCGCGATCGCGGCGTTCAGCGCGATCGCGGCCGCGAGCCACACGCCCCACGGCGAAGCGGACGACCACGCCGCCTGGAACAGGTTCAGCTTGCCCCAGAACCCCGCCGTCGGCGGCAGGCCCGTCAGGCTGAACAGCGAGATCGCAAGCAGCACGGCAATCGCCGGATGCGTCTGGCTGAGGCCGGCCAGATCGGCATCGTTCTGCAGCGGCCGCGTGGCGCCGGCCGCGGCCAGCAGCGCGAACACGCCGAGGGTCACCAGGCCGTACGTCGCCAAGTAAAACCAAAGCGCGGTCACGCCGCCGATCGACGAACCGTCCTGCCCGATCATAAATCCCACCAGCATATAGCCCGAGTGAGCGATGCTGCTGTAGGCCAACAGTCGATGGAGATTGTGCTGGCGCACCGCGAGCAGATTGCCGAGGGTCATCGTCGCGATCGCGAGCACTGCCAGCAGGTTCTGCACGGGCGCCCCTTGCAGTGCGTCGATAACCCACCGGCCGGGCAGCACCTGCACCAGCGCCGCAAACCCCGCCACCTTGGGGACCAGCGACAGCATCGCCGCGCTCGCCGAGTTGACGCCTTGGAATACGTCGGGCGCGTAGAAGTGGAACGGCACGGCGGCAATGCGGAAGCTAAGGCCAGCAATGAGAATCGCCAGCCCCGCCTGGATCATGCGGCGTCCAGGCAACACCGAATCGATTGAGCCGCGCGCCTCCGCCTCGA
Organism: uncultured Planctomycetaceae bacterium; assembly: GCA_964430075.1. GTDB lineage: Bacteria > Planctomycetota > Planctomycetia > Pirellulales > Lacipirellulaceae > Lacipirellula. The sequence goes on from CAYSFP010000030.1 coordinate 23,083, forward strand.
CGGGCTCCATGGCGACGCCGTCCGCCTCCGTCTCCGCCTGCCTCTTCGCTTCGGCGTGCGACGCCACCGTCGTGATCGTCACCTGCTCCGCGATCGCGTCCAGCTTCGTCGTCCCCGTGGCTCCAAACAGCCAGCTCATCCCAAACAGGACAAACGCGCTTGAAAACACGCTCAGCAGAAAATACTTCAGCGCCGCCTCCTGCATCTGCGCATCCCGCCGCGGCAGGTACAGGTAGATGTACGTGGGAATGCTCACCAGTTCGAGCGCCAGGAACAGCCCCACCAGGTCGGTGGCCAGCGCGACGAAGTTCGTTCCCGCGAGCATCGCCAGCAGGCACGCGTGAGCCTCGGCCGAGCTGCCGTCGTCGATCTGCCGCGTGAGGATCAGCACCAGCACCGGCCCGAGACCCAGCGTGAGGCAGCGGACGAAGTAGGCCAACCCGTCGGCGGCAAAATAACTGGGCGCAATCTCGCGGCCGGAAATCTCGACAAACGCCCACCCCGCAATCGCGATCGTGATCAACGACAGGATCGTCCACCGGCGGCTCACGCCCGGCTCGGCCTTGCCCTCGTCGTCGACGAGAAAGGGGCCCAAGAGCAGCATGACGCACACGCTGGCCAGCAGGATCGCCTCGGGGACGACCGTCAGGATGGCCGTGTGAACGTGGGGAAGGAACTCAGGCATGGCGTTGAAAGAAAAACCTACAGGCAGCACGGGAGAAGATTTACCACAGAGTGCACAGAGGTTAGGAGGGAGTAAGGAACAAAGCGTTGGAGGCGGCGGCATGCATGCTCGCGCGTTTCATCGATTCTCTGACTTCTTTTTGCTTATCCGACTCTGTGTTCTCCGTGCCCTCTGTGGTGAATTCCTTCCCCATGATCTGTCGCCGATCGACGGCCAATGCCTCCTTATCTGCGAACATCTGCGAAATCTGTGGACAATTCCCCAGCGGCGATATCGTGGTGGGTTTCATACAGCGCCGCGATCGCTTCGATCTCCGGCCGCATGCTCTCGATCAACGGCTGCGGCCGCACGCCGATCAGGAGGCACGCCACGGCCACCGGGCCGATCGCCAGCAGCTCGCGGAGCGACAGGTCGGTCATCGGCGCGTGGCCGTGATGCGGATCGTGGCCGTGGGCCGGCTCCTTCAGCGGGCCGAACAGCAGGTGCTGCAGCATCGTCAGCAGATACCACGCCCCCAGCACGACGCCCGAAGCGCCGATCGCCGCGTAGACCCAATGCGTCTTGAACATCCCGGCCAGCGACAGCATTTCGCCGACGAACCCGTTGAGCCCCGGCAGCCCGATGCTGGCCATGGAGATGAACACCAGGAAGCACGCAATGTACGGCAGCCGCGTGGCCAGCCCGCCGATGTCGTCGAGCATGCGGGTGTGGTAGCGGTCGTAGATCATGCCGACCAGCAGAAACAGCCCGCCGGTCGACAGGCCGTGGTTGATCATCTGCAGAACGCCGCCGGAGATGCCTTCGACGTTCAAAGCGAAGAGGCCAAGCATGCAAAAGCCCATGTGGGCCACGCTGCTGTAGGCCACGAGCTTCTTCACATCGCGCTGCACCAGGGCGCACATCGAGCCGTACACAATGCCGATGACCGACAGGATCGCGATCATCGGAACGCCCACGCTGACGCACGCCGCCGGCAAGAGCGGCAGGCAAATCCGCAAAAAGCCGTAGCTGCCGAGCTTGAGGAGCACGCCGGCCAGCAGCACGCTGCCCGCCGTGGGCGCCTCGACGTGGGCCAAGGGCAGCCACGTGTGGAAGGGAAACACCGGCACTTTGATGAGAAACCCCGCGGCCAGCATCAGAAACAGGGTTATCTGCATGCCGGTCGAGAGCGGATCGCTCCGCAACCACGCGGCCAGGTCCGGCAGCGACGTGGGCGTTTCGAGCCCCTTGCTCGCCGCGACGCTGGCCAGCATGACGGCGCCCAGCAGTGTCACGAGACTGCCGGCGAGCGTGTACAGAAAGAACTTGACCGACGCCAGCCGCCGCTGCGGGCCGCCCCACATCGCGATCAGGAAGAACAGCGGGATCAGCGTGAACTCGAAAAACACGTAGAACAGAATCAAGTCGAACGCGCAAAAGACGCCGAACAGCCCCGCCTGCAGGAACAGCAGGGCCACATAGTACTCCGCCTCGCGTTCGCGGATGGCGTTCCAGGAAATCAGCACACAGCTTGCGGTCAAGAGCGCGGTGAGCACCATCAGCGCCACGCTGATGCCGTCGACGCCCAAATACAGCTCGAGCTGCAATGTTTGTTCAATGCCGCTCGCCGTCGACTTGAACTCCAGCCACGGACGCCGGTACTTGTACCCCGGGCTGATCGGCGACGGCGCCGCCTCCTGGGCGCTGGGACCGTCGGCAGCCACGCCAAGCGTGTGCTCGTTGTAGTAGATGTTCGCGAGCGTCCCGGCCACGACGAGCGTGACGACCGTGCTCCCCAGCGCCACCCACCGCGGCAGCCCCGAGCGCGACGACACGCCGAACACCAGCAGCAAACATGCCGCCGCGACGGGGATCACCACCAAGGCAATGGCCAGAACGATGGGAAATGGGGGCATCGGGGACGCTTCAATTTAGGCTTGGTAACGATAGGAATCCGGAAGTGTACTGCTGGGCGTTGAATGGGACGCGGATGAACGCGGATTTTTCGGATTCTCGCGGATCAGAGAGAAAACATTCCCTGCGTCTTCGCCCCTCTGTGAGACACCCGCTCGACGTGCCTACTGATCCGCGGAAATCCGCACAATCCGCGTTCATCCGCGTCCCATTCCAGTTAGCCATCGCAGGCGGCATGCCTCTCCGGCACAGTCGAAGTGAAACATCTCGATCTCGGCTCCGCTCGCCTACCACGCCGCAAACGCCGACACCGCCAGCACGCACAACAACAACCCGACCCACATCATGATCGCGTACGACGACACGACGCCTTCGTGCAGATGCCGCGGCGCCGCGCTGAGCCAGCGCGGCACGGCGCCCACGAGGTCGACCGTGCGGTCGACCACGTTGTTGTCAAACCACACCGCCGCCGCCGACAGCCACCGCAGCGGCGCCACCAGCGCGGCGTAAAAAATCTCGTCGAGATAGAACTTGTTGAGCGATAACTGATACAACGGTTCGAGCCACCCGCGCGGCGGCGCGGCGGGCCGCTTAGCGCCGCCGTAGGTCCGCCACGCCAACACGATGCCTGCGATCGCCACGAGCGAGCTGGTGACCATTAGCCCGATGTCGAACCCGTGCCCTTCCGCCTCGGGCAGCCCCGGCGTGTGGGCCAGGTAGTGGGCGAAGCCGTGCGTGCCAGCCGCGACGGCGCCGATGCCGATCGCCGCCACCGCCAACAGCCGCAGCGGCCACGCCATCACGGCGGGCGCATCATGCGGATGGCGCCCCGCCTCGGGCGGAAACATCTCGCGGCCCCAGAACGTGAGGAAGTACGCGCGGAACGTGTAGAACGCCGTGAGGAACGCCGTGATCACGGCGATCCAGAACACCGCGTTGAACGCGGCGCCGTACTTCGCGTGGTGCGACGCGTGCGACAGCACGCTGAGAATCTCGTCCTTGCTCCAAAACCCGGCGAGCAGCGGGAACCCGGCGAGCGCCGCGGCGCCGGCGAGGAACGTCCAGTGCGTGATCGGAATCGCCTTCCGCAGCCCGCTGAAGCGCCGCATGTCGATCACGTCGCCCATCGAGTGCATCACGCTGCCGGCCGCGAGAAACAACAGAGCCTTGAAGAACCCGTGCGTGAACAGGTGGAAGATGCAGGCCGTCACCGCCGCGGTTGCCAGCTCCGCCCCCGCGGCGCCGGCCCCCAGGGCCATGAACATGTAGCCGAGCTGGCTGACCGTCGAGTACGCCAGCACTCGCTTCAGGTCGGTCTGCGTCAGGGCGATCAGCGCGGCCAGCAGCGCCGTGACGGCGCCCACACAGGACACCAGCACGTGCACGTCGGGCGCCGCCAGGAACAGCGGCGTGCTGCGGGCCACCAGGTACACGCCGGCGGTCACCATCGTGGCGGCGTGAATGAGAGCGCTGACGGGCGTGGGGCCCTCCATCGCGTCGGGCAACCACACGTGCAGCGGAAACTGAGCGCTCTTGCCCATGGCGCCCACGAGCAAGAGCAGGCAAATTGCCGAGATCGTCGTCGGGCTCTCCGCCGCCACTTCGGCGATGCGGCCGGGGTCGAGCAGCACCGTCTCGAAGTCGAGCGACCCGAACGTCGTCCAAATCAGGAAGATGCCCAGCAAGAAGCCGAAGTCGCCGATGCGGTTGACGACGAACGCCTTCTTCGCCGCCGCGGCCGCCGCCGGCTTGCGGAACCAGAAGCCAATGAGCAGGTAACTGCACACGCCGACGCCTTCCCAGAAGACGAACAGCTGTAGGAAGTTTGCGCTCAGCTCGAGCATCACCATCGAGAACACGAACAGCGAAAATGCCGCGAAGAACCGCGGGTAGCCGGGATCGCCGTGCATGTAGCCCGCGGCGAACACGGCCACGAGCGTGCTGACCACCGTGACCATCGTGATGACCAGGGCGCTCATCGCATCGGCGCGGAGGTTGATGGCGACGTTCATCGTGCCGACGTCGAGCCACTGGTAGCCCGCGGCGATCACTGCCTTTCCGCCATGCTCGTCGAACTCCCCGGGGACGATCTTCGCCCACAGCACGAGCGCACACGCCGCGGAGATTCCCAACCCGATCCAACACGGCCAATGGCTCCGCTCGCCCAACCACTTGGGCCCCAACAGCGCAATCACCGCCGCGGCGACCAGCGGGCCGCCGGGGATGAGCCACATAATGGTTTGGATAGCAGCTTCAGGCATGCGGAGACTGGAGGGCTGTTGGTAGGTGAAACGTATATCTGATGGCGGAAGGGAAACGGGGGAGGGGAGACAGGAGACGGGGAGGAAGGCATCGTCCGTCTCCTGTCTCCCGTCCCCCGTTTCCTTTCCTCACTCATTTCTCCTCGGCGGTTCGGGATCGCCGTACCGGAACGACCCCGCCTTCCCGCGTCGCGCGCCGCGAGCGACTTCAGCGGCTAGCGGCGAGTCGTCGTCGATCGACGGCATCGCCCCCGCGCCCGTCAGCGACGGGAAATACATCTCCGGCTCCTCGGTTGGCGGCTCGTCGTCGACGGTCACGCCCGCTTCGACGTCGGCTTCCTTCAGCTTGCTCCACAGCTCGACGTCCAGCGACCGCACGCGCTGGTACAACGACAGGATGATCGACAGCGACAGCCCCGCCTCGCACGCTGCCACCGTCAGCACGAACACCGTGAACGCCTGCCCCTCCATCCGGCCGTACATCCGGCCGAACGCCAGCAGGTTGAGCGACACGCCGTGCAGCATCAACTCGGCCGACAGCATCATCATGATCAAGTTGCGGCGCGTGACGAAGCCGATGGCGCCGAGCACGAACAGCACCGATCCGACGGCGAGATAGGCGTTGTAGTCGCCGTTCATAGGTTGCCTCGCTGTCGGCGGGGCGCCAGGGCGATGGCGCCGATGGCGGCAATCAGCAGCAGCGTGCCGCCGAGCTCGACGGCGAACAGGTAGTGGCCGAACAGCGTGCGACCGAGCGTGACCAGCCGGGCCGAGTCTTCAGCGGCGACGGTGCGTTGAACGGCCGGCGCCTCGGCGTCTTCGCCGCCGGCGGCGACCAGCGCCGGCCCTTCGGGGACGGGCTCGGTCGCGGCGGCCGCTCGCTGCTGCCAGTCGAGTAGCGTGAACGCCAGCGCCCCCAGCAGAAAGAACGACGCGAGGCTCCCGGCCAGCGGCAGCCGCGCCCGCTGGTCGTAGGCCGTGGCGCCGCCCTGCTGGGCGAGCATGATCACGAACATGAACGTCACGATGATGGCGCCGGCGTAGACGATGATCGTCGCCGCCGCGAGAAACGGCGCCGAGAGCAGCAGGAACAGCCCGCACACGCACAGCGTCGCCACCGCGAACCACAGGGCGCCGTGCACGGGGTCGCGGCCGGTGATCATCAGCACGCCCCCCACCACCGCGCCGGCGGTAAACATCCAGAACAGCGTCTTCCCGGTTGCATCGCCCCCCGGTCCGTCCAGCGCGCTGATCACCGCGAACAGCCCCAGCGCCGCGGCCACGGCGCCGATGTAACGCACCGCCGCGGCGCGCTGCGACATCGCCAACCACAGGGCGATCGCGGCCAGCGCCGAGCCGGCGAGAATCAAGTTGCGGGCGAGTTCGGGCGACACGGGCGGAATGCGGAATGATGATGACGGACTGGGGAATGGCGGGGAGGCGATCAGGGTTCGGGCGGATTGGTGGCTCCGGGCGCCATGTGCGTGATCACGCCGGGGGAGGGAGCTTGGGCCGAGCGGTCGCGATCGGGCACGGACGTCGCCGGGCCGAGCGTGGGAAGGCTCGCGAACTCCGACGCCGGCCCCAACTTGCCGCGTCCGGTGCGCACCGGGTCGCGGGGGTTGTCTTTCGTCTGATCGTAAATCGCCAGCAGCCGTTCCTTGTCCAGGTTGAGCGACTCCCGCGTCTCGCCCGTCACGTCGTAAATGTGCGTCAGCTCGATGGCGTCCACCGGGCACGCCTCTTCGCACATGCCGCAGTAGATGCACCGCAGCTCGTCGAGCACGAACGACGCGGGGAATTTGTCGCGGTCGGGCCAGTCCGGCGGCGCGTCGGCCGCCTCGATGTGAATGCATCGCGCGGGGCAGGCCGTGGCGCACAGCATGCATGCCACGCACTTCACGCGGCCTTGTTCGTCGCGGTTGAGCCGGTGGATGCCGCGGTAGTGGTCGGGCAGGTTCGGCTTCACCTCGGGGTATTGCTGTGTGACGGTCTTGCCGTCGGTCACGTGGCGCAGCGTGGTCTTGATCCCCTCGATAATCGCGGGGACGAACGTGGCCTCCCAGAAGCCGATTTCCGGCTCCTCGACCCAGATCACGTCTTTGGATTGATCGATCATTGGGGAGTTTTAACCACGAAGGCACAAAGACACGAAGACAATGCGGGCGGAACACTAATAAACGCTAATAACCGCTTATCCGGATTAGCGAAGATTAGCGTTTATTAGTGTTCCGTTTCTCTTTCTCACGACGTTCTTTCTTTTTCGTTGTGCCTTCGTGTCTTTGTGGTTAGTTCTTAATGCGCCGCGTGCGGAGCGGCGGTTGAAAGCGTCATCGCCCGCGGGCGACGGGTGAGGTCGTGCTTGGTCGTGTACACGCTGATCATGCCCGCAGCGATGAACAGCGCGGCGCTCGCGGCGGTCAGCCACCAGGGGTTGAACCCGAATTGCTTCACGACCATCACCGACACCACGTTGGCCAGCGCCAGCGGGATCAGCACCTTCCACGCCAGGCCCATGAGCTGGTCGAACCGGAACCGCGGGATCGTCCAGCGGATGACCATGATCAGCGAAATCACCATCCCCACCTTGGCCAGCAGCACCAGCACCTTCACCAGCCAGGCGCCTGCGTAGCTCGACTCCGGCGCGGCGATCCAGGGGAAGTGCCAGCCGCCGAAGAACAGGATGATCGTCAGGAAGCTCGTGGTGATGATGTGCGTGTACTCGCCCAGGAAGAACATCGCGAACTTCATCGCGCTGTACTCCGTGTGGAACCCGCCCACCAACTCCTGCTCGCACTCGGAAAGGTCGAACGGCAGGCGATTCGATTCGGCCAGCGCCGCCGTGAAGAAGATGAGACACGCCAGCGGCTGCGTCCACACGAGCCAGTGGCTGAGGCCCCCGGTCGTCTGCATGTCGATGATCTTCTCCAGGTTGAGCGTGCCGGCGAGCATCGCGACGCCGACGATCGACATGCCCAACGGGATTTCGTAGCTGACCACCTGGGCGCTCGCGCGCAGCGAACCCAGGGCCGAATACTTGTTGTTCGACGCCCAGCCGCCCAGGATCACGCCGTACACCGACAGGCTGGTGATGGCGAAGATGAACACCAGGCCAATGTCGACGTTCGGAGCGATGATGAACCGGAAAAACCACGGCGTCGTGGGATCGTTCGCCGGTCCGAACGGCACCACCGCGAACGCCAGCATCGTGGTGAACAGCGAGATCGTGGGCGCCACGACGAACAGCGTTTTGTTCACGTGGGCCGGGATCACCTCTTCCTTGAGCAGGAACTTGAGTCCGTCGGCCAGCGGCTGAAACAGCCCAAATGGCCCGACGCGGTTGGGTCCCACGCGATCCTGCATCCACGCCGACAGCTTCCGCTCCAGCAGAATGAGGTACGCGCACGTCGTCAAAATACCCCCCAGGGCAATGACGATCGTCGCGAGCGTGATGAGCACTTCGGTCATTTGTCGTTCGACGGATTTTGCCCGCGAAACACGCGAAAAAACGCGAAAGGGGAGAGCTCGATCTGGCCTTCTATCCCCCTCCCTCGAAGGGAGGGGTTAGGGGAGGGATTGAACGGCCCAATCCGCTCAACCTCCCTCACACAAAGAGCAAGTGGGCTGCTTACTCAAGCTAACTCTCTTCCTTTCCTCTTTATCTTCTTTTATTCGCGCACTTTCGCGTATTTCGCGGGCAATCTTCTCTTCTTTGGCTCTTAATGGGCGGTTGTTGCAACGGGCAGCGGTTTCTCCGCAGTGGTCAAACGCACGCCGAGGTCGCCAAGGGTTCCGGCGACCAGCGCGGCCAATTCGGGGATCTTCCCCGCGATTTCGCGGCGCAGCGCCGCAGCCTGGTACAGGCCGGTTCGGCCCGTGAGATCCCACAGGATGCGGTTGTCGGGTCGCGAGCCGTCGGGGCCGCGCACCGCGCGGCGAATTTCCTGGGCCAGGCCCGCGTGGTTGATGAACGTGCCGTCGCGCTCCGCGAATGCGCCGCCAGACAGCAGGAACGTCGCCATTCCGCTCACCGGCGAGTGCAACAAATCCTGCACGACCAAGAGCGGAACCTTCGCCAGCGGCGCCGCCTGCTCGGCCGTGATCCACCCGCCCGGATCGCCGCCCACGAGATACAACGCATCGAGCTGCCCCGTCGCAGCGAGCGCGAGCATATCGCCGAACGTCAGCGGCGACGGCGTGAAATGTTTGAGCACGATCTCCACGCCGCGGCGATTGGGAGCCTTCTCCGCGCGGATCGTAAACCGCGTCGGCTCGACGGGCTCGCCGTGTACGTTCTTCGGATACCGATCGTCCTCGCCGACGATCCGCACCGGGCCCAGCGCCAGCTTCGCCTGCGGCGACAGCTTCAGCATGTACCCAGCCAGCAGGTACGCTTCCTCGACCGTCATCCACGGCGAAAACACCGCGCCGATCCGTCCCGGCTCGTCCTTGGCCCGCTTAGCGAGCGCCTGCTGCAGCGCCGGCAGAATATCGTCCCAGCCTCGCGTGATCACCCGACCATCATCTCGCTGCTCGGGGAACGTGATCCGCTGTTCGCTGTGCATGTACTTCCAGCCGAACCGCCCCTCGTCGCACATGAAGTGCCCCTGGGCCTGCGGATTCGGCCGCGGCGTGAGGCGATGCACGCGGTCTTCGTTCTGATCGACCTCGACGCTGCACCCCGTGCTGCAGTCGGGGCACACGCTCTTGGTGGTCTTGAGCCACCACACGCGCTGCTTGTACAGGAAGTCCTTGCTGCACAAGGCGCCCACGGGGCACAGGTCGACCACGTTGCCCGCGAGCTTGTTGTTGCACGGCTCGCCGGGAAACACGTCGATCTCCTCGTGCGTCCCGCGCTGCGTCACCATCAGCTCGCCCGTGCCGCTCACCTCCCGCGTGAACCGCACGCACCGCGTGCACATGATGCAGCGGTCGGTGAACAGCGTGATCTGGTCGCCAATGTGATCCTTGTCCGGCTTCTGGTTCTTCGGCTCCTGCAGCCGGCTGAAGCCTCGGCCGTACTTGAAGCTGTAGTCCTGCAGAAAGCACTCGCCGGCCTGATCGCACGTGGGGCAGTCCAGCGGGTGGTTGAGCAGCAGATACTCGAGCGTCGCCTGCTGGGCCGCCTTCACCTTGGGGCTGTCGGCGACGATCACCATGCCGTCCTTCACCGGCGTCTGGCACCCCGGCTCGAGCTTGGGCCGCATCACGATCGTGCCGTCCGGCTTCTGCTCGCCGACCTCGACCAAGCACATCCGGCAGCTCGCCACGACCGACAGCGCGGGGTGCCAGCAGTAGTGCGGAATCTCGAACCCAATGCGCTTGGCCGCCTGGACGCAGTTAATCTGCTCCGCGGGATCGAGTTCGAGCGGCGTGTTGTTGATCAGTGCAGTAGGCATGCGAAATGCAATTCGGATTTACCACAGAGGGCACAAAGGACACAGAGGAAGACAAATCAAAAACCGCTAATGAACGCTAATGGTCGCTGATAGACCTAATTTCATTAGCGTCCCATTAGCGTTCACTAGCGGTTTTATTCTTTCCCTCTCTTCTCTGTGAACTCTGTGCCCTCTGTGGTAAATGTCTTGTCTGTCTTGTTTCAATGCGCCGCCATCAACTCTTGAGCTGGCGTCGTCGTTTTGCTGCCCGCGGCGATGTACTCTTCGAACTCGCTGCGGAATTTCTTGATCGCGTTCTTCACCGGCCAGGCCGCGCCGTCGGCCAGGCCGCAGATCGTCGTGCCGGGGATGATGCCCATCGACTCGGCCACTTCGACCAGCAGGTCGAGATCCTCAACCCGGCCGTGCCCGTGGCGGATGCGTTCGAGGATCCGCGTCATCCAGCTCGTCCCCTCGCGGCAGGGCGTGCACTGGCCGCAGGACTCGTGCGCCATGAACCGGCAGCAGTTGTACAGCACGTCGACCATGCTCGTCTGGTCGTCGACGACCACGACCGCCGCCGTGCCCAGTCCCAGGCAGCCGACCTTGCCGGGCCCCGCAAAGTCGAGCGGCGTATCCAGTTCGGCCGACGAGAGGAAGCCCATGCTGATTCCGCCGGGCACCACGGCCTTGGCCTGGCGACCCTTCCACACGCCGCCGGCATGCTCGTCGATCAGCTCGCGGGCTGAGACGCCCAAGGGCAGCTCCACGCACCCCGGCTTCTCCACATGCCCGCTGATGCAGTACAGTTTCGGCCCGTAACTGCCCAGGTCCCGCGGGTTGGCGGGGTCGGGCGGCACGCCCATCGATTTGAACCAGTCGGCCCCGCGCCGCAGGATGTGCGTCACGCAGCACAGCGTTTCCACGTTGTTGACGATCGTCGGCTTACGGAACAGCCCCTCGATCGCCGGAAACGGCGGCTTGATCCGCGGCCAGGCTCGCTTCCCTTCGAGGCTTTCGATCAGCCCCGTCTCCTCGCCGCAGATGTACGCCGCGGCGCCGCGGTGCAGGTGGATGTCGAGATCGAACCCGCTGCCCTGAATGTTCTTGCCGAGCAGCCCGGCGGCGTAGCACTCCTGCACCGCCGCATCGAGCACCCGGTAGCTGCGGCCGTACTCGTACCGCAGGTAGAGATACGCCGTGTGCGACCCGATGGCCTTGCACGCGATGGCGATCCCCTCGATGAGCTGGTGGGGATCCTGCTCCATGAGGATGCGGTTGTTGAACGTCCCCGGCTCGCTCTCATCGGCGTTGACGGCCAGGTAGATCGGTCCCGGGTGGTTCTTGGGCAAAAACGTCCACTTCACGCCGCAGGGAAATCCCGCCCCGCCGCGCCCGCGGAGGCCCGCGCTCTTGACCGTTTCGACAATCGTTTCCGGCGCCTCGCGCAGGCACCGCACAAACGCGTCGTACCCGCCGTCGGCGCGATACCCGGCCAGCGACGCGCTGTCGGGCTTGTTGATCCGAGCCAAAAGTACGGGTTCAAACGCGGGCATTGTCTGATTTGTCTCTCGCAAAGGCGCTAAGGCGCAAAGGAAGAACGCAAAGACGGAAAAGGAGTAAGTGAGTTGATAGCAGCCAATTCCCTCTCTTAACTTTGCGATCCCCCTTGGCGTCTTTGCGCCTTTGCGAGAGATCTTGGTTCCTAATGTTTTTCAACAAGAGTTGCCGCGGTTTCCGGCGTCAGGTTCATGTGGCATTCATCGTTCACCAGCATGCACGGCGCCCCCTCGCAGGCGCCGAGGCACTCGGCGTACTCCAACGACACGCGACCGTCCGCGCTGGTGTGCCCCGGCTTCACATTCCACTTGTGGCTGAGCGATTCCAACAGTTCCTCGCCGCCGCGAAGCATACACGAGATGCTCCGGCACACCCACACGCGATCACGCCCCAGCTTGTTCTCCGGCTCGCGGAAGAACCCGTAGAACGACATCGTGTCGTACACCTCGGCCGGATGCAGCTCGAGGATCTCGGCAATCTCTTTGATCGCGGCCGGCGACACCTCGCGATGCGCATCGTGAACCAAGTGCAACGCCGGCAGCGTCGCCGCCTGCTTGCTGGGATACTTGGCCACCGCAGCAGCAATCTGGTCACGAAGTTCTTGGCTCAACACGGGCATCGATCGTCAATCCGGGGGATCTCTCGCAAAGACGCTAAGGCGCAAAGCCGGAACGCAAAGCGGAGGAAATACTTTGATTTGTTTCTTCCGAGCTTTCTTTATTCTCCCGCCGTCTTCTTTGCGTTCTTCCTTTGCGCCTTAGCGCCTTTGCGAGAGACCTTCTCACGTTAGCCTACCGATCCAACTCCGCCGCGATGATGTTCATGCTCGCCAAAATCGCCACGACGTCGCTCAGTTGGTGACCGCGAATCAAATGCGGGAACACCGCGAAGTGGATGTACGAAGGCGGCCGGCACCGCGCACGATACGCCCGCGGCGTGCCGTCGCCCACGAGATAGAAGCCCAGCTCGCCATTGGGCGACTCCGTCGCGGCGTAAATTTCCTCGAACGGCACGTCCCACCCGCGGTTGGGCATCAGCACCTCGAAGTGCTGGATCAGCCCCTCGATGCTGCGATACACCGACGGCTTGGCCGGCAGCACCGCGTCGGTCGTCGCCGCAATGTTCACAGGGCCCGACGGAATGTTCTCGACGCCCTGGTTGATGATCTTCACGCTCTCGAGCATCTCGTGCATCCGCACGAGATACCGCGAATAGCTGTCGCCGCCCTGCGAGCACACCACCTTGAAGTCGAAGTCCGCGTACGCCAGGTACGGCTCGTCCTTGCGTAGGTCGCGCACCACGCCGCTGGCCCGCGCGATCGGACCGGTCACGCTGAAGTTGTTCGCTTCCTCGGTGGTCAGCACCCCGATGCCCTTGGTGCGGTCGATGAAGATACGGTTCCGGGTGAGCAGCTTGTGCACCTCGGCATGCACCGGCATGAAGCCGCGGACAAAGTCCCGCACCTTTTGCACCCATTCGAGATTCACGTCGAACATCACGCCGCCCACCCGCGTGTAGCTCGAGTGGAACCGCTGCCCCGACGCGTACTCGACGATGTCGTAAATCTTCTCCCGCTGCTGAAACGCGTACAGAAACGCGGTGAACGCCCCCAGGTCGAGCGCCATCGCCCCCACGTTCAGCAGGTGGTCGTGCAGCCGCATCAGCTCCGCGAGGATCGTCCGCAGGTACGAACACCGCGGGGTGATCTCGATGCCCAGCAGCTTCTCCACCGCATGATGCCACGCAATCTCGTTGGCCAGCGGCGAGATGTAGTTCATCCGGTCGACGATCGTCACGTACTGGTTGAAGTCGAGGTCCTCGCCCAGCTTCTCGAACCCGCTGTGCAGGTAGCCGATGTGCGGCACCGCGTCGACCACCTTCTCCCCGTCGAGCGTCAGCACCAGCCGCAACGTCGTGTGCGTCGCGGGGTGCTGCGGGCCGAAGTTGAGCGTCCACAGGTATTCCTGCTCAGCGTCTTCCGGCGGCGACGTTTGGGCGAGGGTCAGGGGCATGCGGGGGAAGACTGGAGGCTGGAGACCGTAGGCTGGAGGGTTGGAGGGGGCTTCGCGTGATTCAGTTGTTGGCCGCTGTTAGCCACTTAGCCGCGATGCTACGCATCGCCGGGGCGGCGCACCGTAGAGTATGCCACTTTGTGAATTTTTTCACAGCCCCCGGCGCGAGCCGAGGGTTAATAAATCGTCATTGTGCCGCCCGCTAGCTCTCCGCCCGCGTAATCACCGGGAAATTGTGCCGTTCCCCGTACCCCTTCAGCGGGTAATCCTTTCGCAGCGGGAACGCCGTAAACTCGTCCGGCATCAGGATGCGGCGCAGGTCCGGGTGACCCGTGAACACAATGCCGAACATGTCGAACACCTCGCGTTCCATCCAGTCCGCCCCCCGCCACAGGTCCGTCGCCGTCGGCAGCTCGGGGTTGGGCATATCGACGTGCGTCTTCACGATCAGCCGCAGGTTAGCCGCCGTGCTCAACAGCGGGTAAATCACGCCGAACCGGTGCACCGCCTCGGGATACTCGAGGTAATCGACCGCGGTGACATCCACGAGCATGTCGAACTTGTGGCGGTCCTTCAGATACGCCAGCACCGGATGCAGCACGTCAGCCGCGATGATCACGCGCCGATTATCCCGAAACGCCGACTGCGACGCATCGGACCCGAACCGGGCCAGCACATCGGCGATGATCGAATCAAGGTCCGGCATGGCGGCAACGCGGTTTTTGTCTCTCGCAAAGGCGCTAAGACGCAAAGAGGGAACGCAAAGAAATCCAGGAAATAAGCACTGATCTAAGGCACGAGAACTTCACTAAACCGCGGCAAACTCCTGAGGGAGAGGCGTGTTAAGGAAATGCTAATGACGCGTAAAAGGCGGTGTTGGAATAACGAGCTGTTTGTCTTGATGGCGGGGGATCAACACGCGGACGATTTACGGGTAGACCGTCGCTTCTGGGAAATCACGACGAATTCGTTCCTCTACTCCATTCGCATGGTTTTCGGGGCCGAGCATCACATTGTTCAAGTACTTATCGCCAAGTTTGCTCCTCCACCAGCTCGGATGCTCCGCGTAAGTGACGCCCTGACATTGTGGGATGACGTGTTCAAAGGTTGCCCTGCGGGCACGAATCATATTCACCTGCAATGCAGCCCAGAGGGCGGCTGAAGCGGCCAAAATAAGAACCGCCAATAAAAACGACCACGACACCTTGCATCGCCTGTCTTCACGCATGGCATTCGCCGCTGACTTCAGGCACTCTATTCTTCTCTGCGTCTTCCTTTGCGCCTTTGCGAGAGAAACCCCAACTCGCCGCCTCAACGAACCGTCGGCGCCTGGTAAACCTCCAGCCCCGCCACCGGCGTCACTTCCCGCCGCCGCCGTAGCTCATCGAGGTCGAACGGCGCCGGGCCCATCGGCGTCGTGCGGTCGGCGAATTCGGTGCCCATCAAGGTCCCCGTCCGCTTAATCTTCCCCTGCATCTCAATGAGAGCCGCCAGCAACTGCTCCGGCCGCGGCGGGCAGCCAGGCACGTACATATCCACCGGAATGAACCGGTCGACCCCCTGCACCACGGCATACGTGTCGAACACCCCGCCCGTGCAGGCACACGCCCCCATCGAAATACACCACTTCGGCTCCGGCATCTGCTGCCAGATCCGCTGCAGCACCGGCAGCATCTTCATCACCACCCGGCCGGCCACGATCAACAGGTCGCACTGCCGGGGGCTGAACCGCATCACCTCGGCCCCGAACCGGGCAATGTCGTACCGCGATGCGGCGGTGGCCATCAGCTCGATCCCGCAGCACGCCGTGGCGAACGGCATCGGCCACAGGCTGTTCGACCGGGCCCAGTTGGCCGCCGCGTCGAGCGTGGTGAGAAACACATTTTCGGGCAATCCCGGTCGCGTTACCGCCATCGGAACACCCCTTTCCGCCACGCGTACACGTAGGCAATCGTCAGCGTGGCCATGAACACCAGCATCACGCCGAACACGGCCCCGCGGTACTCCGGCGGGATGCCCCCCTCGTCCACGTAGGCGGTCACTGCCCAGGGATAAAGGAACAACAGTTCGACGTCGAACACCAGAAACAGGATGGCCACCAGGTAAAACCGCACATTGAACGGCTGCCGCGCGTCGCCCACCGGGTCCATGCCGGACTCGTAAGGCATCTGCTTGACAGGCGTCTTTTTGCGCGGCCCGACAATGTGGGCCAATATGAGAGTCGTCGCCACAAAGCCCACCAGGACCAGGGCATAAACGACAAGCGGCGGGATCACAGGCATGGGGGTTCAGGCGGGGCTGGCGTTGGAAGGCTGGCGCAGGCGACCGCGCAGCGCGGCAAGCGCCCCTGCGGTTGCCCGCAGGGGCGACCGGGCCGCCAACGGCCGCGATTATAGCGCCACACCAAGGTCAGGAGCAAGCGAGCCCCGCGCCGCCCCAGGGCATGCACAATGACACATAAAGCCGCGACCGCTGGTCGCGCCCACGCCGCCGCCAGCACTTGTAACCTCCGACCCCCTCCCCTCGGCGGGGAGGGTTGGGGAGGGGGGTGAGCCCCGGGTACACAGCGCGCCCCACCTCCCATCCCGTCCAATTACAATATCTCTCCATGTACCGAGACAGCGAACAGCGCGACTTCGCCCGCCCACTCCGCAATCAACCCACGGGCGCCGAGAAGCGTCTGTGGTCCTTCTTGCGAGCGCGGCAACTCGACGGACACAAGTTTCGCAGACAGGCGGCGCTCGGGCCCTACGTCGTCGACCTGATCTGCTTCGAGAAGCGTTTGGTCGTGGAACTCGACGGGCCGCACCATGCGGAGACGTCAAACTCCGAGCATGACGCGCGTCGCACGGAATGGCTCGCCAGTCGCGGCTACCGCGTGCTGCGCTTCCGCAATCACGAAGTGGACGACGATGTGCGGCTCGTGGTTGAAATGATACGGCAGGCTATCAAAGTGGCTGTCTCCACACTGCCGCATCCCCCCTCCCCAACCCTCCCCTCCAAGGGGAGGGAGCCGGAGAATCTCGGTTGAAACACTCCGCTCGGCAAGGAGCGTGGCCTTCGGGCCGAGTTGCCATTTCCCATCCTCGGGCGCGTAGTGCATCACCAATCCACTCCGACCCCCGCCTCCGCAGCCGCCATCAACTCATCGTCGCTCGGCAGTGGCGCGTCCATCCAAGGGTCGTCCTCGATGATCTGCTGCATAGCGATTCGCATGTTAATCGCGCAAGGCCGGCCCGTGCGGCGGCTTTCATCCCACGCCAGTTGCCAGCCCGGGTTGTCGTGCGAGTAGTCCGATGCTTGGCGAGACGTCGCGCTCGCGAAAAAGCAGGTGACCGAGGCGGCCAGCGTCAGGGCGTCGGCATCAAGGAATTGGCCATGCTCGGGAAACGAAGCGAGGACGATCGGTTTCGAGCCATCCCATTCGCTGATTTGTTTGGCAATCCCGCGCGACTCGAGTTCGCCGATCAGTCGCTGCGGATACTTGGCCACCACCGGACCCTGTTGAAGTCCGAGGAACGTGTTGCCAGTGATCGTGGCGGCACGGTCCCTGAGCGAGGCAAGGTCGAGATAGAACAACGCCTTGTTCAGAACGACCGCGTTGAGCCGATGGCCAGGAGCGGCAGTCAAGACGGCGCTGGCCGCCTCGATCAATCGTTCTCGTTTTTCGCTGCTTTCCATCGCGTGCTCCAAAAAGACCTCGCCCAACATGTAGTATAGGGCCCGCGCTGGTAAACTCAACGCGGACGAGCCCGCAGGCCCAATCGGTTTCGCATTCGGAGCCCTTAGCGCCATCGTCTCCGCAGCCAAGCGGTTCCCGCCCCTCGTCGGTCGCAGTGTCGACGGGTAAACTTCAGTCTTCGCAAGGCAACGACCTGCAACCCGCGCCGGCGCGCCCCGCCCACGCGTCCCTGCGCTTTGTGTAAATCTCCTCGTATCGAAAAGTCCCACCCACATGACCACCGAAGCCCAATGCCCCTTCCGTCACGCCGCCGGCGGCGGCACGTCCAATCGCGATTGGTGGCCCAACCTGCTCCGGCTCGATCTGCTGCACCAGCACTCGGCCAAAAGCAACCCCATGGGCGCGGACTTCGACTACGCCCAGGAGTTCAGTAGCCTCGATCTCGCGGCGGTGAAGAACGACCTCGCCGCCCTGATGACCGACTCACAGCCCTGGTGGCCCGCCGACTTCGGC
>CAYSFP010000030.1:41076-41315 GCA_964430075.1 uncultured Planctomycetaceae bacterium
CGGCCGACCTGCTGATCCTCACCGGCAACGTCGCCCTCGAGACCATGGGCTTCAAGACCTTCGGCTTCGCCGGCGGCCGCGAGGACGTGTGGGAACCCGACCACGACGTGTACTGGGGCGCCGAAACCACCTGGCTCGGCGGCGACGTTCGCTACAAGCACGGCTCCAAGGGCGTCGACAAGTTCGGCGGCGTGCTCGTCTCCGACGACGACGCCGACGGCCGCCTGCACAGCCGCCGC
>CAYSFP010000031.1:0-39870 GCA_964430075.1 uncultured Planctomycetaceae bacterium
CGCCAGCGGGCAGATCGCCGTCGACCTGCTCGACCGGTACGCGATCGTCGGCGAGCTGGCCCTCGACGGCACGATGCGCCCGGTCAAAGGCGCCCTCTCGATGGCCATGGCCGCCGTCCACGTGGGCGAGTCTCTCCGAGACTCGCATTCGCGTCTCGGAGAGACGCGTCCACGTGTACGCGGCATCATCGTCCCCGCGGCAAACGCGGACGAGGCGGCGGTCGTCGAAAGAATCGAGGTCATTGCCGTCCGCTCGCTCACCGAAGCGGCGGCCTTTCTCGTCGAGCAGCTCGCCATTGAACCGGCGCCCTGCCGCAACGCCGAGCTGTTCGGCGAGCTCGGCGGTTACGACGACGACTTCGCCGACGTCCGCGGGCAAGAGATGGCGAAGCGCGCAATCACGATCGCCGCCGCGGGGAATCACAATCTCCTGATGGTCGGCTCGCCCGGCGCCGGCAAGACGATGCTGGCGAAGCGCGTCCCGTCGATCCTGCCACGGCTGACCGCGGACGAGTCGATCGAAACCAGCCGCATCTACAGCGCCCTGGGCAAGCTGCCGCCGGGCCAGCCGCTGATGGTCCGCCGGCCGTTCCGCGCGCCGCACCACACGATCTCCAACGCGGGGCTCGTGGGCGGCGGCTCCACGCCCGCCCCCGGCGAAATCAGCCTCGCCCACAACGGCGTGCTGTTTCTCGACGAGCTGCCCGAGTTCAATCGCACAACCCTGGAAGTGCTCCGCCAACCGCTGGAGGACGGCACGGTCGCCATCAGCCGGGCCCTCCGCGCGACCGAATTCCCGGCGGATTTCATGCTCATCGCGTCGCTCAACCCCTGCCCCTGCGGCTACCGGGGCGATCCCCGCCGCGAGTGCCATTGTTCGGTTCCGCAGATTGAACGCTACATGTCCAAAATCAGCGGCCCCCTGCTCGACCGCATCGACATCCACATCGAGGTGGCCGCCGTGCCGTTCAAGGAACTTTCAACCGGGCCCTGCGGCACCGACAGCCGCACCATGGCCGAGCAAGTCGCCGCGGCCCGTGCTCGCCAAACGGCGCGTTTCGGCGGCGCCACGAAGCAAACCAACGGCCAGATGACCAGCCGCCAGGTGCGGCAGGTCTGCCAGCTCGACGCCGCCAGCCGCGACCTGCTGGAGTCCAGCGTCAACGAAGCCGGCCTGTCGGCCCGCGCCCACGACAAAATCCTCCGCGTCGCTCGCACGATCGCCGACCTCGACGGCGCCGACGACATCGCCCAGGACCACGTCGGCGAGGCCGTCAACTACCGCATGCTCGACCGGCGTTTTTGGAGCTAGGGCACGGTCCTCACATGGCTGGCTAGCGAGGTCTGCGCAACAAATGAGCCACGCTGGCTGTCGGCTGTCGGCTGTCGGCTGTTGGCCGGAAAACAGGTGTTTTTCTTCTGGCCGATAGCCGACAGCCGATAGCCGACAGCCATCCAGGTCGTGGAATCATTTACGGCGCAACCCTCAATAATGCTCGAGGGACTCGACGTGCGGCGCTCGCCAGACCTGGAACGCTTTGAGCCGCTTATCGAGGATGTACTCGCGCGACTCCAGCAAGTCGGCGATCGCCCCCTCCGGATCGTAGATATCCGACTTGGAAAGAAAAACGACGTCCGGCGCCGCCAATGCGGCCATCCGCTCCGCAGGAACGCCATGCAACCAGGTCAGTGAGTCGGCGGCCGCATCCGGCAAATCGCTTCCATAGAGCTTCGAGTCCGAAAGAGTGGCCGCCGCCCACCACACGCGGTCGCCGCGGTCCAGGGCCTGGCGCAGCAATGCGACGGCGCCCCGGTAGTCGTCGTGCCGGTGGGCCGGCGAAAACCGCACCGCCAGCGACGAGGCAACGAGTGCGACGAGTAGACCTGCGGCAATCCGTCGTCCCGTTGATGTCGTCGCAGCGCGGCGGACGAAGATCGCCAGCAGCAGCACCCAGAAGGCGAAGACCGGCGCCAGGTGGCGACCCCAAAAAGGCCACCTCGCCAGCGCCGCCAAGGCGAACAGGCCGACGACGGAGCCCGCGAGCACAAAGACCGACGCGCCCGTGCTCAGGCGAATGGCCGCCTCCCGCTCGCGCAGCACGCCGCGCAGTTGTGTCGTCAAGAGCAGCAAGTAGCACACGGCAAGCACAACGAGACCAACGAGATACGGCGAAAATGCCGCTGTGAGGGCGGAACTCCCGCCGCGGGCCGCCTCGCGGAGGGTCTCGCGCGCCGGCCCCAGGCCCAAAAACCCAAAAAACTCGTAAACTACCATCGCGACATTGGCCGCTCCGACGTCCCACAACTTGGCTCCGCCCGAGCCCTGCCGTAACGTCCATGCGTAGTAGGCGCCAAGCACGCCCAGTGCGGCATTGGCCGCGGCCAGCACCCACGCAGCGCCGCATTCGACGGCCCAGCGACGCCGCCACACAACCCATGCCAGCGCCACGTAAACAAACAACGTCGGCACGGCGCCGAGCATGCTTGCCGAGCAGACGATCCAAGCGCCCACGGACAAACACGCGGCCCACGCCCGACCGGCGCCTTGGTTCGTGAAGAATTGAACGCTCCCCCACGCTAACAAGGCACTGCCCGCAATTTGCATCGAGTACGGCCGAAATTCATCCGCGTAGCACCACACATACGGTTGGACGAGCAGCAGCAAAGCGGTCCCTCGCGCGCCCAGGGCGGCGCCAATCCGCGCCATGGCCCACGCGGCGAGCGCCAACCAGGGAGCGTTGCTCAATCGCAGCGCCCACTCGCTGGTTCCCCACAGCTTCTCCCACGCCCAGGCATACAAAAGGTAGCCGGGCATCTGCGCTTCGGAATTCTTTGTAAAGACGATGGCGCCGGCCGCATCCTGCAGCGTTTCGGCCTCGGCGACGGTCATCGTCGCGAGTTCGTCGATCCACAAACTGTCGTTCGACGCCATCACGAGCGCGAGCGCCGCGCCGCACAACATCCACAGACGCGTGGACGAGCGTTCGGCCAGCGGCGGCGCCGCAGCGCTCATGAGGGCTGCTCCGATGCGAGCGGCGCGGGATCACGCGATCGGCCGGCAAGGCCTTCCGCGGCGAGGCGTTCCTGCGTCTGGCGCGCCTCGTCCCCGGGCAAGCGGGCCGCCTCGACGGCCGCATCCATGACGCGATCCACGATAAACACGGGCCGATGCTTGATCTCCCGAAAGATCCGCGCGATGTACTCCCCCACCACGCCGATCGCCACCAGTTGCAATCCGCCGACGCACAAGATGGCCACGACGATCGTAGTGAATCCCCGCACCTCCAGGCCCTTGAAGTACCCGAACAACTGCAGGATCCGCTGCACAATCAGCATGCCCGCATACGCAAAACCGCCCAGCGACACGATGAGCCCCAGCCGCGTGATCCACCGCAGCGGCCGTTCGCTGAAGCTGACGATGCCGTCCCAGGCGTAGACGAGCAACCGCGACAGCGACTGCTTGGGTTTGCCCGCCGCGCGCGCCTGCCGATCGTACCAGACGATCTCGCGGCGAAATCCCGGCCAGCAGCGCAGCGCGGGCAGGAACAGCGACACCTCGTGCAGCGCGAGCACGTGGTCGCAGACCCGGCGATCCATCAGCCCGAACGTTCCGCTGTCGCGCGGCATGGCGCCGTCGGTCAGCTTGTTGAACAGCCAGTGAAAGGCCTGAAACAGCCACCGCCGCGGCCAACGCTCTTGCCGGCTGCGGCGGCAGGCCACCACCACGCTCGCGCCCCGGCGCCACGCGTCGGCCAGCTCCGGAATGAACTCGGGCGGATCTTGCAGGTCGCCGTCCATCATCACCACCGCGTCGCCTTCGGCGCACTCGAGGCCCGCGCGATAGGCCGCCTGCTGCCCAAAGTTGCGCGACAGCCGGATCACCCGGCCGCGCCCGTGTTCCAGGAGCAGCCGCTCGGCAACGTCCGCCGTCTCGTCGGTGCTGCCGTCGTCGACCAACGTCAGATCCCAGTCGTACGTATGGTCGGGCAGCCGCGTCAGGCGTTCGACCAACTCGACCGCCACGTCCGCTTCATTGAAGAGCGGCACGACGATCGAGACGCGCGGTTTCGGCTTGCTGAGGTAGATCGCGGGCATGATGCGCAGGGCACGCGGGCCGGGAGGCGATCCGCGGAGTGCGGGCCGCGGTCTCCGCGTTGAACGAATGTGGGAAAACGCCACGTCGGTCACGTCTCCGTTCCGCCGGGCGGCTCGGGCGGCTCGGGCGACGTGACCTGTCAATTCTCGACAACCGTCGATTCCGCGACGTCTTACCACCTTAACCGGGCGACGCGGAATATCCAGTTTCAGCCATCAAAATGGCCGGGATTCGGCCTTGGCGGCCCAACTTCCGGGTCGCATCGCGCGCCTGCAAAACGCAACCCCGCGGGGCCATCGCATCTGGCAAGTCGTTATGGCAGCAGGGCCAACGCCTGGATCGAAAGATACTAGCCCCGAGCGTTTACAGGATGATGCAAGTGCATGCGGCGCCATGGTCGGCGAGGCTCAATCGCTCAACCTGTTCCTCCGACTCCCTCCCCTCGGTGGGGAGGGGACCGGAGGATTGTTAGCGCTGCTGTCGCGGAGTTGCTGCGCTGGCAGATGCATCCTCCTGAAAACGCTGGAGCGACGATCGCCGAAAAGTTGCCGACCTGACCGCAACGCCCGCCGTACCGTCGCCTACGCAAGCGCCATTCGCCAATCCTCATCGCTCGCCCGGCTCGGTCACCTCGGCCAGCCCGACGTCGATGAATTGCCCTCCGCCGGTCTGCCGGCAACTCACCGCTAGCTGATTCTTGCCCTTGCGTAGGAACTGGGACGCATCGCCAGCGATCGGAGCGTACTCGTACTGTGTGACGTACCCATTGGCCCGCGCCACGCGCTGGCCATTGATGTACACCGCCACGTCTTCATCGTGGTGCCAGCGCAGCCACACGTCTCCGGCGGGTAACTCGTCCAGCTCGAAAGTGCGCCGCAGCCAGATGCGGTCGCTGTCCCACTCAGTCCCCACGACGGCCCCCGGCGTGTCCTTCGTACCGAATCCCCCCGGACCCTCGTTCCACCCGGAGTCGTCGACGTCGGGCTCGGTCCACGACCGGTCGGGACGTTCGAGCGTGTACCGCCAGGTCTGCGGCTCCTTCTCGCTGGTTGGAACCAACTCCTCAAGCTTCGGCGGCGTTCCATGCAGCCGGCGGGCCGCCTCGGCAATGCGCTCCAGGTCCATCTTCACGACCTCGCGGTCGTAGGTCATGAGCCCATTCACTTCGATTTCCACGTCGGAGGTCTGCGTATACACCGCGGCGGAGAGTCCCTGCGGAATCAGCAGCCACAACCGCGTCAGCAGCGCCACATAGGCGTCGGTTAACGCTTCCTTGTTGTCGTACGACACGTACCCCCAGTTCCGCTCTTCCTGCCACGTGTGCCCGGAAAGCGGCATCCCCAGGCCGCCGAACTCGCCCAGCACGACCACGCGGTCCTCCTCCACGGGCCGCATGCCGGGCCCGGGATAGTTGTGCATGTCCGAGACCGTGCCCGTGCCGCGGTCGTGCCAGCCGCTCGCCTCGTTCACCGGCCGTGACGGATCGTACTGCTCGAGCCACGCCACCGTCTCCGGCACGTCGTGCTGCCCCCAGCCCTCGTTGAACGGCACCCACATGACGATCGAGGGATGGTTCCCCAGGTCGTCGACGATGGCCTGCAGCTCGCGGCGGAAATTCTGCTTGCCCGCTGCCTCCTCGCCGACGTTCGACGACGGCATATCCTGCCACACGAGCAGGCCCAGCTTGTCGCACCAATAGTACCACCGCGGGATCTCGACCTTCACATGCTTGCGGGCCATGTTCATGCCGAACTTCTTCGTCATCTCGATGTCGTATTTCAATGCCTCGTCGCTGGCCGGCGTGTACAGCCCGTCGGGCCACCAGCCTTGGTCGAGCGGGCCGAACTGGAACAGCGCCACATCGTTGAGAAACAAGCGGTTAACGCCCGCCTCGTCCTTGCGAACCTCGATTTTCCGCATGCCGAAGTAGCTGTCGACCGCGTCGACTGCATTGCCGCCGGCGAGCAGCTCGACCTTCAAGTCGTACAGGTGCGGCGCGTCCGGCGACCACAACCGGGCGCCATCGATCTTGAGCGCGATCTCCTCGCCCGCGGCGCCCGTCGCCGTCGCAACTTCGCGACCGCCGATGCTCGCCGACAACCGCACACCGTCGCCGCCCGTCGCGGCCACATTCACGCGCGCCGCGCCCGCGTCCACGTCGGGCGTGATCTTCAGCGACTCGACGCGCGCCGCCGGCACGGGTTCGAGCCACACGGTCTGCCAGATCCCCGTGACCGCCGTGTACCAAATGCCTTCGGGCTTGAGCACCTGCTTGCCGCGCGGCTGGTAGCTCGTGTCCGTCGGATCCCACACCACCACGACTAACTCGTTCTCGCCGTCGACCAGCGCGTCGGTTACGTCGAGTTCGAATCGATCGAACCCGCCGGAGTGCTCGCCGACCTCCTGGCCGTTCACCCACACCGTGCACTGCCAATCGACGGCGCCAAAGTGCAACAGGGCCCGCCCGCCCTCCGGCAGCTCTGGCTGCGAGAACGTGCGGCGATACCACAGCCGCTGGTCCGGCGTCACGGTCTTCTTCACGCCGCTGAGCGCCGATTCGACGGCGAACGGCACGAGGATTTCGCCGTCCCAAGAATCCGGCCGCGGAGCGTCCTTGGCGACAATCGCGTACTGCCACAGTCCATTGAGGTTCGTCCACTCGGGCCGCACCATCTGCGGCCGCGGATACTCCTGCCACGCATTCGCGGGCGTCAGGTCGGCCACCCACCGCGTCAACAGCGGCGCCGGGGCCGGCTCCCAAGCGACAGCGATCCCCCGGGGCGCCAAATTCAGCAACAGAATCCCAACGATGAGACGGTAACGAATCATGCCAATCCTCGCGTAGTTTGACGTTCTATTGCTTTCTTGGACCGCCGGCGACCCCTCGCTCAACTCGCCAGCCGCACCTCGACGGCCGACACCGACGCCGCCGGAAACTCCCACGCCGCGCCAGGCTCCAACGTCCGTTTCTTTTCCTGCATCACCTCGCGGGCGTTGAGCTGCGACACCTCGACCATCGGATCGTCGGCAATTTCGAATGCCGTCGCCTTCTCGACGCGACTGCCCGGAAGTTCGAGATTCGCCGTCACGCTTTTCGTGCGATTGGTGTTCACCACATGCAAATAGACCGCGTCGTCCGTGCGGCTGGCCACGACGTCGAGATCCTCCGGCGCCGCCGTCACCTCCAGCGCCTGCCGACCGATGTGATGGCGATACAGCTTCATCACCCGCGCGACCGGCATGAGGTACGACTCGCCGTTCGGCACGGGGATCATCACCGCGTTGACTTGCCACCGCGTACCGCAAAAGTCCGCCGCGGTAGCCACCTGCAGCAGGTCGCCGTGCCGCTGGTGGTTGTTGAGGATCCGCCCGTACGACACGCCCGCCGCCCAGGTGGAGAGCACGTCGCACCGGTCGCGCCCCGGAATGGCGAAATGGCACTCCGTCATCGCCAGCGGAAACGCGCGCCCGTCGAGACTGTCGCGCGTCTCGCGAATCTTCGCGTCGTTGAGTTTCCACGCCTCCATCAATTGATGCCACGTCGCGTCGACGTCGCGGCGATACCGCTCCCCCGCCAGCACGGGGTCGCGCTCGTTGTCGGGATTGAACATGTGGTGGAACGCCAGCATGTTCACGTGCTCGCCGGCGCCTTCGAGCATCGGCCGGGCCCACCCCGAATCGCCCCAGGCGATGATTTGAAGGTCCGGGTCCGCCGCCCGCATCGCCTGGGCGAACTCGACGTTCTTGCGAATCGTCGTGTCGCGGTCGAACCCGTTGCGGTCGTAGGAGGTTTCGTTGCCAAGCTGCCAGTGGCGCACCGTCAGCGGCGCCGCATGCCCGTGCTCGCGGCGTTCGGCATTGTCGGGATTGTTGCAGTACCGCACCCAATCGGCCGCCTCGGCGGCGTCGCCGGTGCGATTGCTGCCCTTCGCACGGCGGAATCGGTCCCGGCCATCCGATTCAAAGTTCACGCAGACGAGCGGATCGGCCTGCACCTGCCGGCAGAAGTCGACGAACTCGGCCGTCCCTACCTGGTTCGATTCGAGCCCGCCCCACATGAGATTCATCATCGTGGGCCGCGTGTCGCGCGGGCCGACGCCCTCGCGCCAACGGTAGTAGTCCGTGAAGATGCCGCCCCAGCGGACCATTGTCGGTTCGAGATCGCGCGTCGCGGCAATCACATCCTCGCGCCACGCGTCACGCCCATGGTCCCAGGCCGCTTCGACCGAGCTGTCGGTCACGCCCAGCGGTTCCATGAACTGCATGTACAAGTAGGGCGAAAGCTCATGCCGCGGCGTCAGGTCGATGCGAAGCCGCGTCGAGGCCTCCGGATCGTCAGCGCCGCGAACCGCACCCGTGCCCGCCAGCGCCGCCGCCCCGGCCGCCATCCACTGCACCGCCTCCCGCCGCGTCACTTCTGCTCCCATGAACGCCTCCCATTTCGCCGATTTCCCCATCCAAGCAGGCTCCGCATCACCGCCTTGAGCCCTATCACTCGGATGACCTGCGATGATTTCCCGCCGTCCCGCGACTTGGTCGTCGAGGGCTCCCGACTTAGAATCGAAGGGACCTGCTGGCCAGATTCGTGAGTCGTGCCCGCCCATGTCGGCGAGCCGACAGACCGCCGTTCCCAGGGCATCGATCGGTCCGGACGGGACCTGTTATACGCGAGATGGGCGAAACGCGGGAGCGCTTCGCATAGAGCGGCGCGGCGGAGAAGTGATCCCCATGGTTCAACGCAACTTGACGATCGGGCGTTGGACATGCGGGCGTCCCCGCACGCTTGCGGGGCTGGCCGTTGGCATCGGATTCGCGCTCGTCGCCGGCATGGCGAGCCCGGTCGCGGCGGCAACAGCCGACGCCGTCAACTTCTCCCGCGATGTGAAGCCGCTGCTCGCCCGCCGCTGTTTCGCGTGCCATGGCCCCGACGCCGGCGAAGGCGGCCTGCGGTTTGGCGACCGCGAGTCGGCGCTCGCCGAGCTCGACTCCGGCCTGCACGCAATCGTCCCCGGCAGCGTCGAGGAAAGCGCCCTGATCGACCGCGTCACGTCGACCGACGAGTTCGCACGGATGCCGCCCGAGGGCAAGCCGCTCACCGCCGAAGAAGTCGACCTCCTGCGCCGCTGGATCGACGAGGGCGCCCCCTGGCAGAAACACTGGGCCTTCGTGCCGCCCGAGAAGCACGCGCCGCCGGAAGTCGAGCGCGACAACTGGGTGCAAAACCCCATCGACGCCTTCATTCTCGCCGGCGTCGAGCAAGCCGGCCTCGAACCCGCGCCACCCGCCGACCGTCGCACTCTCGCCCGCCGCGCGTACTTCGATCTCACCGGCCTTCCGCCCACGCAGGAGCAACTGGCGGAGTTCCTGGCCGACGAAGCCCCCGACGCCTGGCCGCGGCTCATCGACAAGCTGCTCGCCTCGCCCCACTACGGCGAGCGCTGGGCCCGCCACTGGCTCGACGTGGTGCGCTACGCCGAGACGAACAGCTTCGAGCGCGACGACGCCAAGCCCAACGTCTGGAAGTACCGCGACTACGTCATCCGCAGCTTCAACGACGATAAGCCCTACGACCAGTTCCTCCGCGAGCAGCTCGCGGGGGACGAACTCGACGAGGTCACCAAAGATTCAATCATCGCCACCGGTTACTACCGCCTCGGCCTCTGGGACGACGAACCCGCCGATGCCGTGCAAGCCCGCTACGACGAATTCGACGACCTCATCTCCACCACGTCGCAGGCGATGCTCGGGCTCACCGTGGGCTGCGCCCGCTGCCACGACCACAAGATCGACCCGATCCCCCAGGCCGACTACTACGGCCTGCTCGCCTTCTTTGCCGATGTCACAACCTACGGCACGCGCAGCGAGGGCCCGGCCCGCAACAGCCTGTGGGACATGGCCTCGCCCGACGAGCGCACCCAGCGGCGGCGCCTCGAGCGCGAGCGACGCCGCACGCGCCGCAAGATGACCGACATCGAACAAAGCGGCATCCGCCGCATGGCGGCGCCCGACCAGCGCCGCAGCGAAGGCCCCGAGCGCGAGGCCCTGCTCGCCGAGAAGCTCGCAGACAATCTCAACCCCTCGGAGTGGGATCTGTACGTCGAAACGCGCGACCGACTGAAAGAAGTTCAGGCGGACCTCGACGAGCTGCCGCCGCTCGAGTCGGCGCTCGCGCTCGCCCGGTGCGAGCCCAACCCCAAGCCCACCCACATCATGCTCCGCGGCAACCCCCACGTGCCCGGCGACGCGGTCGAGCCGCACTTCCCCGAGCTGTTCGGCGACGACGCGCCGCAGATTCCACCGGCCCCGGAGGGCGCTCGCTCGGCCGGCCGGCGCCGCGTGCTCGCCGACTGGATCGCCTCGCCCGAAAACATGCTCACCGCGCGGGTGATCGTCAACCGCGTCTGGCAGCACCACTTCGGCCGCGGCATCGTGCGGTCGGCCAACAACTTCGGCGAGCTCGGCGACGTGCCCACGCACCCCGAGCTGCTCGATTGGCTCGCCCTGTGGCTGATCGAAAACGACTGGCAGCTCAAGCCGCTGCACCGGCTGATCATGACGTCGGCCGCGTACCAGATGTCGTCGCAAGCGAACCCGCGCGCCCTCGCCGTCGATCCGCTTAACGACCTCTTTTGGCGGTACGACATGCGGCGCCTCAGCGCCGAGGAAATCCGCGACGCGACGCTCGTCGTCACCGACCAGTTCAATCCCAAGATGTTCGGCCCGTCGTTCTACGAGCAACTTTCCGACGAAGTGCTGGCCACCCAGTCGCAGCCCGGCAACGGTTGGGGCGACTCGAGCCAGGAGGAGCGCAACCGCCGGGCGATCTACATTCACGTGAAGCGCTCGCTGCTGACGGCGCTGCTCACGGCGTTCGACTTCCCCGACGTCGACACGAGCTGCGAAGCCCGCTTCATGACCGTCCAGCCGGCTCAGGCCCTCACAATGCTCAACGGCGCCTATCTCAACGAGAAAGCCGCCGACCTCGCCCAGCGCGTCCGCCTCGCCACCGGCGACGACGCCTCGACCGACGAACTAGTCCGCAAGACAATCGAGTTCGCCCTCGGCCGCCCCGCCACCGACGAAGACGCCGCCGAAGGCGTCGAGCTCATGCGGCAATTGGTGAACGAGCACGACAAATCGCCCGCAGACGCCCTCCGCTATTGGTGCCTCGCCGTCCTTAACCTCAACGAGTTCATCTTCCTGGACTAGAGCCGTCACCCTGAGAGCCTGTCCTGAGGTCCTCCGAAGGATCGGCCGAAGGGTCTGGCCGGTGGTTACTGCCGGCAAGATTCTTCGGCCGACCTCAGAATGACACGTTGTAAAGGCGGACTTGGAAGTCGCTCCATGTCCGAAACGAACTCACGCAAAGGCGCGAGGAAGAAAAAGAGACAAGACATGAGCCAATTCAACCAGACCCACCGGAATTTTTGCGGCCGCACGCGCCGCGAGTTCCTCTGGGAAACCGGCGCCGGCTTCGGCGCCACGGCCCTCACCGCGATGCTCTCCGGCGACGGATTCTTCAAAACGGCGCACGCCGCCAGCGCCAACCCCCTTGCCCCCATACCCGCCCCCCTGCCCGCCAAGGCCAAGAGCGTCATCTTCCTCTTCATGTACGGCGGGCCCAGCCACATCGACACCTTCGACTACAAGCCCACCATGGTCGGCCTCGACGGCAAGACCATCGCCGTCAGCACGTTCGGCCGCGGCGGGAAGAAGAACGAAGGCCGCATCGTCGAGCCCCGCTGGAAATTCTCGCAGTACGGCCAGTGCGGCAAATGGGTCAGCACGCTGTTCCCACACCTCGCCACATGCGTCGACGACCTCGCCTTCCTCCACTCCATGACCGCCGAGTCGCCCATCCACGGCTCCGCGATGCTCATGATGAACTCGGGCAAGCTGCAAAGCGGCAGCCCCGCGATGGGCTCGTGGGTCAACTACGGCCTGGGCTCGGTCAACGAAAACCTGCCCGGCTTCGTTGTGATGCTCGATCAGACCGGCGGCCCCATTAGCGGCGCCAAGAACTGGTCCAGCGGCTACATGCCCGCCACCTACGCCGGCACGGTGTTCCGCGCCGCGGGCTCGCCGATCAACGACCTCGCCCCGCCCGCCGACATGTCCCGCCCGCTGCAGCGCGACCTGCTCGATTCGCTCGCCCGCATGAACGAGCGGCACCGCGCCGTGCGGCCCGACAATTCCGACCTCGCGGCCCGCATTGCGTCCTACGAGCTCGCCTACAAGATGCAGCAGCACGCCCCCGAGGCCGTCGACCTTAGCCAAGAAACCGAGGCCACCAAGCGGATGTACGGCCTCGACCGCAAAGAAACGACGCCCTTCGGCACCCGCTGCCTGCTCGCCCGCCGGCTGGTCGAACGCGGCGTCCGGTTCGTCCAGGTGTACTCCGGCGGCGCCCACAACGACGACAACTGGGACGCCCACGGCGACCTCGTGCTCAACCACAACAAGCACGCGCTGGCCACCGACCAGCCCATCGCCGCGCTGGTGAAAGACCTCAAGCAGCGCGGCCTGTTCGACGAAACGCTCATCGTCTGGGGCGGCGAGTTCGGCCGCCAGCCCACCGCCGAGTACGCCGAGGGCACCGGCCGCGACCACAACAGCTACGGCTTCACCATGTGGATGGCCGGCGGCGGGGTGAAGGGCGGCGTCAGCGTCGGCACGACCGACGAAATCGGCTCCGCCGCCGTCGACAACCCGATGCACGTCAAGCGGATGCACGCCACCGTGCTCAAGCAAATGGGCCTCGACCCCAACCGCCTGTCGTACTTCTTCCGCGGCCTCGACCAAAAACTCGTCGGCGTCGAGCACGTGGAGCCGATCGAAGAGATCATTGCCTAAGGTTCATCTCATGTCACCCTGAGGTCTTCCGAAGGGTCTTGTCGGCAGTCACTGCAAGCTCGGGTTCTTCGGAGGACCTCCTACGAAAACAGCCGTCCCTTGTTTCATCCGTCCAGGGACGGCTGGTCATGTCAGAATGACGAGCGGCGAACACGAACTTCAAAAATCTATATCTAGTGATGCGGAAAGAAGAACACTAATCTGCGCTAATCGACGCTAATCCGGATTAGTGAAGATTAGCGCAGATTAGCGTTCCTCCTCCGCGAAAGTCGCTCTAACACTCCACGAACCCAAACCATGTCAAACAACGGCAGCTCCTTCCGCCTCGACGGCCGCGTCGCCCTCATCACCGGCAGCACCCGCGGCCTCGGCAAAGAGATGGCCCTCGCCCTCGCCCAGGCCGGCGCCCGCGTGGCCATGAACTACGCGAACGACCGCGCCGTGGCCGAAGCCACCTTCGCCGACCTGCAGCGCGTCTCGCAGGACTCCTGCCTCGTCGCCGCCGACGTCACCGACGCCGCCTCGGTCGATGCGATGTGCCGCCAGGTCGCCGACCAGCTCGGCCCCGTCGACATCCTCGTTATCAACGCGACCTGCCCGCAGCCGGAACTGCCGTTCGAAGAGTACCAGTGGGAGTTCTTCCAGCGCATGCTCGACTTCTTCGTGAAGAGCCCGGTCCTGCTCATGAAATCCTGCCTGCCGCACATGAAACAGCAGCGGTGGGGCCGCATCGTGCACATTACCAGCGAAGTCGTCGCCCTAGCCAACGCGCCGTTCAGCGCTTATGTCGCCGCCAAGGGCGGCCAGACCGGGCTGGCCCTCAGCACCGCCCGCGAGCTGGCCGGCTCGGGCATCACGGTGAACATGATCGCCCCCGGCTGGATCCCGGTCGAACGCCACGCCGGCGCCACGCAGGAGCAGCTTAACGGCTACGCCGCCCGGGTCCCCGCCGGCCGCATGGGCGTCCCACACGACGTGGCGCCCGCGGTGGTCTATCTCGCCAGCGAAGAAGCGGGGTTCGTCACCGGCCAAACCCTCGCCATCAACGGCGGCAACTCGGTGCTCCGCTCGACGACCGAGCCGTCGCTCGCGTCCGCGGCGGCGTGGTAAAAGAAATCTCTCCGCACCCCTCCCCTCGACGGGGAGGGGTGGTGCATCAGGTACACGGCATGCCACTGCGACCGCTAACGGGATGAGGTATCCATGCCCGACTCTACAGAAGCGCCTCCCGCCCCCGAAACCCCTCACCCCGCCGACCGACGCCCATCGTTTTCTCTGGGCGGAATCGCGCTGGCCGCGATTGCCATCCTGATCGTCGTCGCCTTGCTGTTGCCGTCAGTTCGGCAAGCGCCCCGAACCTCCCGCCGCAATCAATGCCAAAATAATCTCAAACAAATCATCCTCGGCATCCTGAATTACGAATCCGCCAATGGCGCCTTCCCTCCGGCATATACAGTGGATGCCGAGGGCCGCCGCCTCCATAGCTGGCGCACCTTGATTCTGCCCTACATGGAGCACGCGACGCTTTACAAGACGATTGATCTCTCCAAACCCTGGGACGATCCCGCCAACGCCCAGGCGAGGGCGTCTGAATCGATCATGGGCGTGTTCGCGTGCCCCAGCACGTCGCTCGATCCGGGCTTCACGACGTATCTCGCCGTCGTCGGCCCCCACAGCGTTTTTGCCGGGCCTGTTCCGCGCCAGCCCGCCGAAGTGACCGATGATCGCGCCACGGTTCTGACCGTCGTCGATGCGCCAGCCGACCGAGCGGTCCATTGGATGTCGCCGTACGACATCAGCGACGAGGACCTACTCGCTTTGGACGCCGAATCCAAGACCAACCACGCGGGCGTGCTTCTGGCCGCCTACCTAAACGGTCACGTCGGCGCCACTTCAAAGGATGTGGACGCGAAGGTCCTCCGCGCCCTGGTGACTATTGACGGAGGGGAAGCGTTTGGCGAGTAGATCGCAGCGATTCCAGAACGAGCAAAGGCAGCAACCAGCTCAACCACGCGGCATAAGGATACGTCCGCTCGAGTCCCACCACGTCCGCCGCCCCGCCGATCACCCGCAGCACGACCGCCCTTGGGGGCTTTTTCATGCGCGAGCCCGACATGGTAGGATGGGTGCGGCGCCCACCTTCAAACGGAGCACGAAGTCGGCTCACGGAGCGCCGCACCCGTCGCCAAAGTTCCACTCGAAGGTGGGTGAAGCACCCTACGTGACTTCCAGAATGATCTCTCGCAAAGGCGCGAAGGCGCAAAGGAAGGACGCAAAGACGTGTTAGAAGAGAGAAATGATCAAGGATCGACTCGCTTCCGCATTCGCTTTGCGGTCCCCTTGGCGTCTTTGCACCTTTGCGAGAGTCGAATGGAGTAGGATAAGAAAAGGTGAGTTGGCGTCCTTGCCTAAAATATCGCTGCATTGACTGCCTGGGCCATGGTTAGGGGAGAATCGAGCATGCTTGGTCATCGGAAACGATGGTTAGAAAGCCTTCGCTTGTGCCAGGAAGTTCAACCCGCCGTCATTGCGCTTTTGGCGGCAGTCGCTTTCGGCACGGTAACGGCGCGGGGCGATGAGATGGGAGAGATGCCGCGCAATTCGGGCGAAGCCCAAGATATCGAAAGTCTCGACGGTTACTATCGCGAGAAGGTTCTCAATGCAGATCGAGCGGCGTTGTTTGAGCTCCAGCGGAGCGAAGACGTTGGCCTTGCGATGAGGGCCGCGTGGGAATTGGTCATTCGGGAGGCGTCGGAGCGGGAACCGAAGGACATGGACGAGGGCGTCGAGATTGCCGCATTGAGCAGCGCGCATCATTTCGCCGGTTTCGTCGAGGGACGCTTGAGAAATTCGATTCCTGCGTGGTGGAGCGGGGCGATTCTTGACGGCACTTTCGGCCATCATTGGCTTCAACCGGGAGATGGGTTTGGCTTTGCCCCGGCCGACGATGAGATGTTAGATGAAGCGAAGTGGCGCGTCGGGCCGCTGCCCGCCAACTTCTATGGATACCGTCCCGTAAAGAACTTAGAAGACGGGCTAAAAATGGGGTCGGGGGACTTTGCTTGGACCAAAGACGCGATGTCGATCACGCTGGGCGATCGTCGCATACAAGTTCCAGAGCCAATCGTCAAGGCGACACGACCGTTTAATGTGATTGTCTTTCAGCTGGTTAGCGGCTCTGCCGTCATTGGTTCTTGCAATCGCCAGTTTGCACGTCCTTACCCGATTTCTCGATTGCGGGATGACGACGGCACAACTTTCTGGACGACCCAAGTCTTGGGGGGCGAAGGAGGAGGCGTCGGTGGAAACATGATTGGAATGCTTCACTTCGTAGAGTTTGTGACCGAAGATGGACTCCTCTATGTCTACGGTCTGGAACGCAATATAGCCTATGTGGAGGCGTTTGAGTTCGAGTCAGGGCGACCGCGTTTTCGCTTCAGCACGAACTATGGTCTAAAACCTGACCCGAAGTATGTCGAAGAAGAGGCAAGCGATTAATCGCCCTTCGCGGCTTGGTCACGACCCGTGCCCACTCCTTCCAACAGCTGGTAGGGTGGGCGCCGCACCCACCTTAACCGTCACTCGAAGGTGGGTGAAGCACCCACCCTACGTGACTTCCAGAATGACCTCTCGCAAAGGCGCGAAGGCGCAAAGGAAGGACGCAAAGACGTGTTAGTTCCCCTTGGCGTCTTTGCGCCTTTGCGCGAGACGAATTGAGTAGAAGTCGAGCGCGCCGTGTAGACTCACGACTAGCCAACAACCTCTTCCGCCTTATCCGAGGAACCGCGATGACAACCCAGAAAACCCCTCCTTCCTGGACGCGACGCGACGCCCTGAAATCCGCCGCGGCCGGGATGGCCATCGCTTCGCTGCCCACTTGGTTCGTCGAGCGCTCGCCCTCCCAAACCTACGCCCAGGAAACTTCGCCCAACGAGCGGCTGAAGGTCGCTCTCATCGGCTGCGGCGGCATGGGCACGCACGACGCCACGCTCGCCCAGCGGTTCGGCGACATCGTGGCGGTCTGCGACGTCGACCGCAGCCGTGCCGAGCAAGCGTGCACCAAGTTCCAAGGCGCGACCGCCTACCACGACTACCGCCACGTGTGCGATCTTCCAGACCTCGATGTCGTCATCAACGGCACGCCGGATCACTGGCACACGCTGGTCAACCTGCGGGCCATCCGCAGCGGGAAGGACGTGTACAGCGAAAAGCCGCTCACCCTCACGATCGACGAGGGGAAACGCCTGGTCGCCGCGGTCAAAGAAACCGGTCGCGTGCTGCAAACCGGCAGCCAGCAGCGGAGCGACAAGACGTTCCGCCTGGCGTGCGAGCTCGTCCGCAACGGGCGGCTGGGCAAGATCCAGCGGGTGCAGGTTTGGCTACCGCAGGGGCTCCATGACGGTCCCTTCAAGTCCCAAGCGCCGCCGGAGGAGCTCGACTGGGATTTCTGGCAGGGGCAGACCGCGGCGGTCGACTACGTGCCCCAGCGGTGTCACCAGACATTCCGCTACTGGTGGGACTATTCAGGCGGAACCATGACCGATTGGGGCGCTCACCACAACGACATCGCGTTGTGGGGTCTCGGCAAAGAACGCAGCGGACCGGTGAGCGTCGAGGGCCAGCGGCTGGTGGAACCCATCCCCGGCGGCTTCACCGCCGCCAGCCAGTACCGCGTCCACTACGAGTACGACGACGGCGCGGAGCACATTTGCCAGAGCACGTCAGCTAATGGGTGGGCCGGCGCCGTGCTCGGCGAGCCGCAGCCCGGCGAAAAATACCACGGCGTCCAGTTCGAGGGACCCGCAGGGTGGATTTACGTCACCCGCGGCGGCACGCTCGAGGCGAGCGACAGGGCGCTCGTCGACGAGCCGCTCCCGCCCGACGCCGAGCGACTGTACGCCAGCGACGACCACATGGGCAACTTCTTCGCGTGCGTCAAAACCCGGCAGGCGCCCATCTGCGACGCCGAAATCGGCCACCGCTCCGCCTCCGTTTGCCATTTGGGGGTCATGGCAATTCGCCTGGGCCGCAAGCTCCACTGGGATCCCCGCGCGGAGACCTTCCAGGACGACGCCGAGGCAACCGGGATGCTGGCCCGCGAAATGCGCAAGCCCTACGACTACGACGCGTGAGGCGAGTGGTCATGCCACGCAGGCAACCGTAATGAAACGACGAGTTTTTTCCAACTGCCGACTATCTTTCAGGCCGCGCCCTATGGTACGGTACATCTGTCTATTGAAGCGCGTAGGGTGCATGAAACGCACCGCAAAGAGCGGAGGACGCAAAGATCGGAAAAGACAAGGAACGCTGATCAACGCTAATGACCGCTAATAGGTGAGATCTGAATCCTCTCTCCTGATTAGCGCAGATGAGCGTTCCAAAAAAGTCGTCTCCGCGACCTCCGCGTCCTCTGCGGTGAATCCGTTCCCCCTGAGCCGCGCGAATTATGTCGCAAAAAATGTTGTTTCGCGACAAAAATCACCGGTTCAGCGGCGCCCGTTCTTTGGCAAGTGAAAACCCGCATTACTCCGTCGCGGATACGCGTCCCCGCAACCGCAACGGATCCGCCGTCTCCGCGCTCGCGCGCCCTCGACCGCCGTGCGCACCCCAAGTGGACAAAGTGGCCACCCTTACGGGGGACGCCGCCTGCCGAACTCATTGCCAGACCTGCCTTTGCGGCAACGTGTCCATCGTGTCCTGTCCACGACGTGCGCGCAAAACGCCCGAAGTGTCCACCGAGTTGACGGTCCCGCGATCGGCCCGACTCACCGATAAGCCCCGCATTTGAACAGCGGCGCGTAGGACAAGGGGAAAATTCACCACGGAGGTACAAAGGACACGGAGATAGGGATGGGAAGAGAGATTGGCTCGTCCGTTTCCACCTCCGGATTTCTGCTTCGTCTTGCTTTTCCAACCTCTGTGTCCTCCGGTATTCTCTATGGTAAATCCCTTTCCGACGAAATCGTCGCGTCTCGCGCTGTCATCGTCCCGCGTGGGATCCGTCATCCGCGCGTAGCGGCTCATACTTGAGCAAGTATTCCCGCCGCTTCGTCGCGAACTCGTACAAGTTGTGGCGGTCGACCTCGCCCTCCCCCTCCCCCTCCGGCGGCGCGATCGACGTGTCGAACTCCTCCAGCGACGCCAGCTTGCGCGTGTCGGCCTCGAGGTACGGCCGGATCAACTCGGCGTGCTCCGCGACGATCGGGCCGAGCGTCTCCCAATCGAGCCGCGTCTCGGCAATTTCGCGGACGTACGCCAGGTACTTCTCGCGTAGCTCCGGCACAGCGAGCAGCTTGCTCCGCAGCGGCTTGGCCGGATCGTCGAGCCCCACCAGCGGGTCGAGATCGTAACGCGCCGGCCCGCCCGGACCTCCGGGTCCGCCAAAGAACCCGAACCGCGGGCGCTCGTCGCCGCGCGGCGGGCCGATTCCCGGTTCAGCGTTCTCCGTCGCGCCATCCCGGGGCGGCGGACCGCCGAACCCGCCGCCTCCTCCGCCGCCGCGGCGTCCACGCCCCCCGGGCCCGCCGCCCATCGGGCCCATCGGCGGCTGCAGCACTTCGTTCATGTCGTGCGGGATGACGTGAAATTTCCCCTTGGGGTCCAGATACAAGCAATAGTCGCTCGCCCGCACCCAGTAGCCGTCGCCGTTGACCAGCGCATTGTCGAGGGCCAGGAACCGCAGCGTTTCCTCAATGTCGAGCATCGGCCCGAGCGCGCTCGCCAGTTCGTCCGCCGGCGTCTCGTTCAGGGTCTTGCACAGGGCGATCAGCGCCCGCCACGCCGCGAGATTGTCGCCGCCCTTGATCTCGAACCGTGGGCGATAGTCGTCGATATTGTCGCCGAGATACTCGAGCCCGCCGCGGCCGCCGGGGCTGCCGGGAACCTTCCACCGCGTGCCGTTGCCGTCGCCGCTGCCATAGTTCTCCTTCATCATGATTTTGTCGAACTGCTGAGCGCACGGGTACAGCCCCCAGCTCTCGCCATTGATGACCACGCGCACCCAATTCGCCCTCGGCGCCACGAGATATTCGCGGGCGATTTGCGAGTAGAGCACCGTGTGCATGAACGTCGGGTCTTCATGCGAGTTGAGCAGGTTGAGCGTCTTGGCGCCGAGGAACCGCTGATCCTCATCGACCAAGTCGAGCGACAGATTGAGCGACCGCTTCGACCCCCGCGGCAGCATCATGTACGACGACATGCCGCGAAACCGCACGCCCACGTTCGTGAAGGTCTGGCCGTCGACCGTCAACGTCGCCGGCACGTCGACGTCCGTGCCGTGAAACTCCTCGAGCTCGGCTTCCCAGTCGTCGTTCTCGAATTCCAAGAACAGCGTGCGGACGACCTTCAGATCGAACAAGTCGTTGCTTCCGCTCGGCTCGACGTCGGCCACGTCGATGTGCGGCCCCGGCGTCCCCGGTTGCGAGCGCCCGCCCGGACCGCCGCGACCACCCCGACGCCCTCCGCCCGGCGGCCCGCCAAACCCGCCAAACCCACCGCGCCGGCCGCCGCCATCGGCCGCCAGCTTCTCGCGTGCCGCCTTGCGCTCCTCGCGGTTGAGCCAACCGTCGCCATTGGCGTCAAACTCGGCCAGCACCTCGCGCGTCGCGGAGTTCGGCCCGCCGGGACCGCCCGTCCCGCCGAAGCGCGGCTGGGGAAAGCGAAACGGCGCGCCGACCAGCTCCGTCCAGCTCGCCCGCTGTTCCTCGGTGAGCACCGCGAGCGCGTCCTCCATCGCGCGGGCGTCGTCGCGCGGCGGACCAAATCCGCCGAACCCGCCAAACGGCCCGCGTTGGGGCGCGAGCTCATTCAACTGCTCGCGCTGTTCGTCCGTCAGTTCGAGCAGCTCGGCCGCGTCGTCGCCGACGAGTGCCCGCACGCCTTCGCGCTGCCGCTGCAGTTGCTTGAGCCGGGCCGATTGGGTCTCGTTCAGCGCCGCCAGCACGGAGTCGTTTGCCACATCGACGGTTTCGTCCGAACGTTGCCGCCAGGCGTCGAACCGCTCGCGGCGCTGCTCCTCGTCGAGCTCCTCCATCGCTTCAAAGCCCACCTCGCCCATCAGGGACTCGAACGTCTCGCGCAGCTTCTGCAACTCCGCGTCGACCGACGCCGACTGCTCGTCGGACAATTTCAGCTCCTCGCGGACTTCCTCGATGCCGAGCAAGTCGGTCAGGCGGGCGCCCCCGCCCATCCCCGGCGGGCCCATGAAAAACCCACCCCCCATCGGGGGCCCAAACCCGCCGCCCGACGGCGGCCCCTGGCCCGCCCGCGGCGGGTCCTCCGGTTGCTGCGACCACGCAGGTCCCCTGGCGACCAAAGCCACCGCGACCAATACCACAACACGACCCAGAGTCCGCGTCATATCACGTCCATTTTTGAGGAGAAATGCCAACCCAAATTCGGGGCCAAGCGGGTTCAACACGGCCCGCTGGCGCGGGTTTCGGGTGTGGTCTTCACGATTTCTTCAATTATCTCAAAGTGGACGCCCTCACCGCAATCTGTCGGATACCAAGCGTTACACAAGGTCCAGGGCCTTCGTGGAGCAGCTTCAAGGGACGTCGTCCCGGACAAGCCCCATCGATGAATGACAGGAGCAGGGCGAGCCTTGCACAAGTTGATGCCGAATCGCGCCGCCGTTCGCTACCGAAACGTACATCTTTCCAACGCTGCCCTACCACCATCTCGGCAAGGCCCATTGTCGGCTGATGGCCGAGTTGCCGGCCGACTCGCCGTAGCGTCGTAGCGTGTTCCGCGACTTCAGATCGGTCGTGCTTCAATTGTGGGCCGACGCCCGCGAAGGCCGACGCGCAGCGTAGAGCACGAACTCACGACGGCAAATTCCGTCACGCGCCGGTTGCCGTCTAGAAATTGGCCGCCGCGATTAACGGCTTTCCATTTTTTGCCCGTTGCACTTTATTCGGCGAGCTGCACCCGGTCTGCCCTAGCGGCCGAATGCGACGGCGAGCGCAGCAGCCAGCGCAATGGCCAGAAGTACGCCCCCTGCGATCTTGATGATTCTCAGCTCGCCGCGAACGTCACGGCCGCTACGCATGGCCGCGGTGTCATCGTCCGTGAACCAGTGCCCGCACTTGGGGCACCGTCCGGCAATCAGGTAAACCTGAGCGCCGCACTCGGGGCATCGGCCCATTTCGTCGTCAGCACCGCTTGAAGTTTTGGGCACGTCACGTCCCCTAGAATGGCGACTTAATAGAGCACCCCACGGCGACGGCGATCTTCCGCAGCATCGACAACCGGGGGTCGTGCATCTTGGTGAGAAACTACCACGCGCTCATGCGGGCAGACTCCCGCGCAGATAACTGGGCGCGCTCAATCCGCGTGTCATAATCCCCGCCCACCTCGTTCATGCGGGCAGACTCCCGCGCAGATAACTGGGCGCGAGCGGATCTCCCTCGCCTGCTGCGGCGCTAACCTCATCAATATGGTGCAAAGCCAGTAGACTTGACAAGCCGACCGCGATAGTGTACAATTGATCATTATCACCACGCTGAGCCCAACCGTTGCGCGAGGGGGAAGCCAACCCCTCCGAGCGCTCCACAACTCGCGCCGTGCATCTAGCATCGTCGACATGCGACGCGGCGACCGTCGGCGACGAAAGCGGCCGAGGAATTATGTCGCCAGAAATGGCGTTTTGCGACAAAATGCGCGGCGACAAAATAGCTGACTCAGCACGGGTTGCATTAGAATGCGTCCTTTGATCTCGCTCACCGCCGATGGCTCTGAATAGAATGCCGCGGGAGAACCCCAACATGGGCCCACGCCAACGAACTCGCACCATCGTCAGCCGCTGCTTAGCGCTCTACGGCGTGGCCACGTCGTCGGCGATTTGGTTGGCGTGCCATTCCGGCGCGGCAGCCGCCGCTGACGAGCCAGCTCCCGACTTTCGCCTCGTCGCCGAGAAGCTCACCGAATTCATTCAAGCGGAATCCGCGGCCAAGGAGCTACCGGCCGTATCCCTGGCCCTGGTCGACGGCGATCAAATTGTCTGGTCGGCCGGGTTCAACGCTGAGGACCCGACAACAAGCGCCGCCGCCAATGGATCGACTGTGTATCGCGTCGGCTCGGTCTCGAAGCTGTTGACCGATATGGCGCTCATGCAGCTCGTTGCCGAGAGGAAGGTTGACCTCGACGCGCCGGTGAGTAAGTACCTGCCGGAGTTCCAACCGCACAATCCCTTTGACGCGGCGCCTACCGTGCGGCAGCTCACGTCGCACCTGTCAGGCTTGGTGCGCGAGCCGCCCGTGGGGAGTTACTTCGATCCGGACGAACCGCCGATTGAGGCCACGGTCGCATCGCTCAACGACACCGCTCTCGTCCACAAACCGGCGACGGCCACCAAGTACTCC
This sequence comes from uncultured Planctomycetaceae bacterium, assembly GCA_964430075.1. Lineage (GTDB taxonomy): Bacteria > Planctomycetota > Planctomycetia > Pirellulales > Lacipirellulaceae > Lacipirellula. The sequence goes on from CAYSFP010000031.1 coordinate 23,311, forward strand.
AACGCCGCAGTGACCGTGGCGGGCCTCATCGTCGAAAAAGTCGCCGGCAAGCCGTTCGAAGAACATGTCCAGGAGACGCTGCTACGTCCCATGCACATGCGGTCGAGCTCCTTCCGCCGCACTGCGGAGATCGACAGTCGTACGGCGCAGGCGTGGATGTGGACGCGCCACCTGCCGCGGTTCGCGGCGCCGCAGTTCGACTTGGCCACCATTCCCGCCGGCAATCTGTACGCGAGCGTCGACGACCTGGGCAATTTCTTGATCACCATCTTCAGCGACGGCCGCTTCGGCGACACGCGGGTGCTGCCCGCCGAAGCGATGCAGGAGATGCTGCGTCCGACGCCCGACGCCGACGGCAAACCGACGGATTACGGCATCGGCTTCCGGCTGGGAGAACTGGACGGGCACAAGACCTTCAGCCACGGCGGCGCGGTCTACGGCTACTCGACGCTCGTCATCGGGCTGCCGGAGGAGAAGCTCGGCGTGGTCGCGGTCGTCGCCCTCGACGGCGGCGACGGGTTCATCCGCCGCGTGGCCGAGCACGCGGTGCGGCTGATGCTCGCGCAGCGAGCGGGCGAGCCGCTGCCGGAGATTCGTTCCAGCGAGCCGCTGGAGGCGGGCGTCGCCGCGCAGCTCGCCGGGCTGTATGCCAACGGCGACCAGACGATTCGCGTGCAGGCGGACAACAATCGGGCGTTTTTGTCCTACAACTCCATGTCGAGCGAGCTGCGCTTCCTCGACGGCAAGCTTGTCGTCGACGATGCGGGCGATTTCGGCACGGCCGTCGAACCCGCCGACGACTACGACGCCCTCGTCGTCGGCGACAAAACTTGGAATCGCATTGCGGACGAGCGGCCCGACGCGTGTCCCGAAAAGTGGCGGGGCCTGATCGGCGAGTACGGCTGGGATCACAACGTCCTCTACGTCTACGAGGACCGCGGCACGCTGTGGGCCCTCATCGAGTGGTTCTACTACTATCCGCTCACGGAGATCTCGGAGAACGAAGTCGCCTTTCCGAATTGGGGACTCTATCCGGGCGAGCGCATCGTGTTCTCGCGCGATGACGCGGCAAGCGAAGCGACGGCGGCGACCGCCGCCGGGGTGAAATTTCCCCGCCGCTCCTTCGGCGCGTTTGCCGACGGCGTGTTCAACATCCGTCCGACGCGACCGGTCGAGGAACTCACGGCCGACGCGCTCGCCGCCGAGCCACCGCGCGAAGTACGGCCGCGACGAACGCCCGACCTCGTCGAGCCAACGTCCCTCGACGCCACGGTCAAGCTCGACGTCCGCTACGCCAGCACGCGCAACTTCTTGCAAACGAAGATTTACGACTCGGCCCGCGCCTTTTTGCAACGGCCCGCGGCCGAGGCGGTCGTTCGCGTTCACCAGGCGCTTGCGAAGGATGGCTATGGCCTGCTGATTCACGACGCCTACCGACCGTGGTACGTCACCAAGGTGTTCTGGGACGGCACGCCGGAGCAGTTTCACGACTTCGTCGCGGACCCGGCTGAAGGCTCCCGCCACAACCGCGGCTGCGCGGTCGATCTGACGCTTTACGACTTGGAGAGCGGCGAGCCCATCACGATGGTCGGCGCCTACGACGAATTCTCGCCGCGCTCCTACCCGCTCTATCCCGGGGGCGATTCGCGACAGCGGTGGCATCGCGATTTGCTGCGCCGAGCCATGGAGCGCGAAGGCTTCACCGTCTTTGAAGCGGAATGGTGGCACTTCGACTACCGCGATTGGCGGGAGTACCCGATCGTCAATCTGCGGTTCGAGGAGTTGCCGCCTGCGGGGAAGTAGTGCAATTCGGAGGAACCGCCAAGGATGCCAAGGTCGGAAGGAACCAAGCACCAAGACGCCAAGGCACAAAGGACGACAAAAGGGGAAGGAACCGCGGATGAACGCAGATGGACGCTGATAAGAAATCTTCTATCCGCGTTGATCTGCGTTCATCCGCGGTTCCACTTCTTCTTCGTGCCTTGGTGGTTTTCTTCTTCCTTCCTTGGCGTCCTTGGCGTCCTTGGCGGTTCCTCTGCTTCTGATTTCTTACGCCTGACAGTGCGCCGCGCGTAACAAACGCCGCGCGGTCGCGCACTCATCCTCAGACGCACACCTGAGCAATTCGTAAGAATCCCGCTCAGAGCCTACCGAGCGTCTGTCCGCCGGCGCGAATGCCCCGAGTTGACTGCGGACGTGCTCTTTCCCAGCGGGGCGCTCACGAAAGGTTGCTGAACATGAACACGGAAACTTCACTCGAATTGGATGCCCAGATGGGGCCGGTTGAATCGGCCGAACTGAACGACGTGGCCGGCGGCGTCATGCCCGTCTGGACCGCGGACGGGCAGATGGTCACCTGCACCGATCCCCTGCGGTGGCGCAGCCCGGGCACGCTGTATCCCACGAAGTACCCAACCTTCTAACGGCCCGCGCTTCCAGCGGCGGGTCTCGACGACCAGCGAACCACTGACCGGCTGCGCCGCCGCCCCTCGGGGCGCATGCGGGTCTCAATTTCCTCGAGGGGCTTTTGAAAGGTTGATTTCGATGACTGCAAAGAATCTGGATGGCTTTAGCGAGCTGTCGACCGAGGAAACCACCGCGGTGTCGGGCGGTTTGGGCCCGTTCGCGTTCTTCGTGGTGATGGCCGTGTGCCGGTTCGGTTTTGCGAACGCCAAGCACTAGTCGAGGCGGACGCGCGGGCCGGAAACCGCCACCTTTGACGGTTTTCGGCCCGCGCTCGACTCACGACGTCTTGGCCTGTGGCCGCCGGCTCGAGGGCCCCGCTCGAGCGATGCGGCTGAGACTTCCACGGGGGCATTTTGAAAGACAGAAAGACAGCGAATGACGACTGATCGACTGGAACAGAACGACGCGGCTCGCGAGCTTCGCGAGGCGTCGGCGACGGAACTAACCGCCATTGAGGGCGGGCACGTCAACCTGGGCAACATCATCGTCCGCATGGTCGCACCGATTCTTTACGGCGGTACGGCGCCCTATCGGCCCCGCGAACTGTAGTTGGCCCAGTTCTCAAATTCGTTTGCCGACGCGTCCGCGCTGGTGCTTTCGCCGCGGCCGCCGAGGCGTTCCCCTCTGACGAAAGCAACATGTTTGAAGGAGCTGTCCCATGACCAATCTCCCATCGACCCCGGCCTTTTCGGCCGTGAGCCACGATGAGATGCTGGCCGTCGAAGGCGGCGCCATCGGGCTGCTCGGACGCATTGCCGTCCGGGTGGCCGCGAAGGCGATCATCTACGTCATCGACAAGGTGACCAACTGAGGCCGCGACTGGCGATCCGGTCGACTCATCGGCCGATCCAGCAGGGCCGGAAACCGTCGTGGGCGGCGGTTTCCGGCCTTTTTTACGCGCATCTGAATTTGGGGGAATTGAACCGCCAAGGACGCCAAGAGCGTCAAGGTCGGAAAAGACATAACCACGAAGGCTCGAAGACACGAAGAAGAAGGTGGAACCGCGGATGAACGCAGAGGGACGCTGATAAGAAATCTCTTCTGTCCGCGTTGATCTGCGTTCATCCGCGGTTCCTTCCCCCTTTTGTCGTCCTTTGTGCCTTGGCGTCTTGGCGGTTGGTTCCTTCCGACCTTGGCGTCCTTGGCGGTTCCTCCGGCCCCTCTTACCTGGACTCAATGCGGCAAAACACGACGATTCTGTAACGCGGCGGCGGGTTGCTCGCTTGGATACGTGGGTTGCCGCGGGAGAGACCGTCGAGGCGGCCTGATTGCAAGCAACTCTCGACGAGGCAGGAAATCAGACGATGTTCAAGCGATACCACTGCGTGCGGCAGACGGACGGCAGCGATTGCGGGGCCGCAGCCTTGGCGACGATCGCCCGCCAGCATGGCCGCGAGTTCGGCCTGGAGACGATGCGGGAGCTGGCCGGCACCGACCGCATCGGCACCAACCTATTGGGCCTGGTGAAGGCGGCCGAGCGCATCGGCTTTGCGGCCAAGGCCGTTAAGGGCGAGTACGCCGCCCTCGCTGGCGCGCCGCTGCCGGCGATCGCCCATGTGAAGACGCCCGAAGGGTACGGGCATTTCGTCGTCCTGCACCATGCCGGCGAGCAGGAGGCGACCATTGCCGATCCGGCCCGCGGCATCGTGACGATGTCGCGAGACGAGTTCAACGCCCTGTGGACCGGCTACCTGTTGCTCATGACGCCGGACGAGACGGCGGCGCCGACGGGCGTGACTCAGGGCGTGAAGAGCCCGGCGGTGCGGTTCTGGCATCTGCTGCGAGTTCATCGCGGCGTGCTCCTGGAAGGCGGCGCGTGCGCCTTGCTGATGACGCTATTGGGATTCTCCACGTCGTACTTTGTGCAGCACCTGGTCGACTCGGTCCTCGTCCGCGGGGAAACCAAGCTGCTCAACGCCCTCGGCGTGGGCATGGTGCTGGTGATGCTGTTCAAGACGCTGTTCGGCATGCTGCGGCACTACCTGCTTGCCTATGTGGGGCGAAAGGTCGACCTGTCGCTCATCGCCGGCTATGCCCGCCACATCCTCTCGCTGCCGATGAACTTTTTCGAAATGCGGCAAGTCGGCGAGATCCTGTCCCGCGTCAACGACGCAGCCAAGGTCCGCGAGGCGATCAGCGGCGCCGCCCTCACGGCGGTGGTCGACGGCGTCGTGGTCGTGATCACGCTCGGCGTGCTGTGGATCTACGACGTGCGGTTGGCAATGGTCGCCACGGCGTTCGCGCCGCTCTTGATCATCGCCACGCTGCTGCATCACCCCGCCACGCGGCGCCGGTCCCGCGAGGCGATGGAGGAAGGCGCCAAGCTGTCCGCCCACCTGGTCGAGGACATCTCCGGCGTCGAAACGATCAAAGCCTACGGCAGCGAACGCTCCCGCAGCGAGGAAGGCGAGCACCGGCTCGTGGGCCTCGTGCAGAGCGTGTTCTCGATCCAGAAACTGTCGATCAGCATGACCGCCATCGGCGGGCTCATCAGCGGGCTCGCGGGCATCGTCATCCTGTGGTACGGCGGCCACCGCGTGATCGGCGGCCACCTGACGATCGGCGAGCTGATGTTCTTCTACACGCTGCTGGGCTACATGCTCGAGCCGCTCGAGCGGCTCTCGACCGTCAACCTGCAGATGCAAGACGCGATGGTCGCGGTCGACCGCCTGTACCAGGTGATGGACCTCGCCGGCGAGACGAAAGACGACCGGCGGGCCCAGTTCGAGGCCATCCGCGAAGGCGTCGAGCTGCGGGGCGTCAGCTTCCGCTACGGCTGCCGGCAGAATGTGCTGAACGAACTGAACCTCACCATCCCCGCGGGCGCCACCGTGGCGATCGTCGGCGAAAGCGGCTGCGGCAAGAGCACGCTGCTCAAAATGCTGATGCGATTCTACGACCCCACCGCGGGCCAGGTGCTCGTCGACGGCGTCGACCTCCGCGACTTCGATCTGGAAAGCCTGCGGCGCGGCGTCGGCATCGTCTCGCAGGAGCCATTTATCTTCAACGGCACGCTGCGAGAGAATATCGCCCTGGGCGATCCGGAGGCCAACCTCGACGATATCATCGCCGCGGCCCGGGCGGCCGGGCTCGACGAGTTCATCAACCGGCTGCCCGAGCGGTTCGAGACCATGCTCGGCGAGCGCGGCGCGAACCTCTCCGGCGGTGAGCGGCAGCGGCTCGCCATCGCCCGGGCGCTGTTGCGGAAGCCGGCGCTGCTGATTTTCGACGAAGCCACCAGCCATCTCGACACGACCACCGAACGGGCCATCCAAGAGAACCTCCGCGGCGTGTTCGCCGACCGGTCCGTGCTGCTCGTGGCCCACCGATTGTCGACGATTCGCGACGCCGACTTGATCTACGTGATGCACCGCGGCCAGGTCGTCGAACAGGGCGACCATGAAAGCCTGATGGCGACCGGCGGTCGATATGCCGAGCTGTGGCGGTCGCAGACCGAAGGCGTGCAGCCGGTCACCAGCGGACCGGCGGTGGCCGAGAGAACCATCGGCGACGCCAGCGCGGTGCTGGCGGTGTGAATCCAACCCAAAAACCAATCCCTCCGGCCCCCTCCCCCTTGTGGGGAGGGTTGGGGAGGGGGGGCGGAAGCGGGTACTCACGTCCCATTCGCATCGCGTGTACCCAATTCATCACCCCTCCCCTAACCCCTCCCCATCAAGGGGAGGGGAACGGAGGTTCCACTCAATCGATAAAAGGGAGAACCAACCATGCCCCGTGGATTAGTCGTCGATCTGGCCGATTGCTCCGAATTCCGTCAAACCGTTGCGGCCCGCCCGCCGCGGATCGTGCACGGCACGGTCGTCTTGCTGGTGTCGCTGCTCGCGGCAGCGATCATCTGGGCGGCGATCGTGAAGGCCAACCTCGTCGTGCGAGCCATGGGCCGCGTGCGACCGGTGGAGATCCCCACCCGAGTTTTCGCCCCCGCCGGCGCCGACATGGCCGGCCGCGTCATCGAGGCGCCGTTCGAGGAAGGCGACTTTGTGAACGCCGGCGATGTGCTCGTGCGGCTCGACACGGCGCAGCTCGACAACCGCATCGCCAAGCTCGAGCGGTCGCTCGAAGCGGCCGACGAGGAGCTCGCCAAGCTCGCGGCGCTTGAGACGCTGCTGGCCGAGCAGCTCGCCTCGGCCAAGGCCAAGGCCGACGCCGAGCTGGTTCAGGCCGAGGCGACGCTGGCCCGCGCCGGAAAGCAGCGCGCGTCCTCGATTCGCGCCGCCGAAGCCCAGGTGGCGGCGGCGCGAGACCTCGTCGACAGGCGTCGCCGCCTGCGGCCGTCCGGCGCCGTGACCGACGAAGATGTCGTAAAAGCGGATGCGGCACTCCGAGAAGCAGAGGAAAAGCTCGTCGCAGCGCAACTGTCGGTCGACGAAGGCCCTGTCCAGATCGCCCGGCGCGCCGTGGAACTCGTCGACCGCGACTTTGCCGTTCGCTCGGCTGAGGCCGAAGCGAGACGAGTTGCCAAACAAGGTGAAGCGGCCGCTTTGCGCCGCGACCTCCGGCAGCTCGAACTCCAATTGGCGGAGTCAGTCCTGCGATCGCCCATCGACGGCGTCGTCGTCACCGGGCAGGTCGACGCGGGCGACGTCCTGGAGCCCGGCAAACCGATCATGGAAATCGCCCCCCGCGACGGCTACCAGTTCGAGGCCATGATTCTCAGCGAAGACGTCGGTCACGTCCAAGTGGGCATGCCCGTGCGGATCAAATTCGACGCCTACGACTACCAGAAGTACGGCGTCATGGCGGGGAGGGTCACGTACCTTTCGCCGGATTCTCAGATCGCCAAGCAAAGCGATGGAGACCAGGGAGCCGGCGGCGCGAGCGGCGCGGCGAATGCCAAGTCGTCGGCGGCGTTCCTCGTGCGGGTGAGAATGGACGCCGACGTCGTCGGCCGCGGCGAGCGGCGCGGCGAAATCAAGCTCGGCATGGGCGGCGCCGCGGAGATCGTCACCGACCGCGAAAGCGTGTTGATGATCTTCTTCCGCAAGATTCGCCAGACAATTTCACTGGGCTGAAGCACGAACGTGTAAGCAGACAACCGGACGCTAGCGCGTTCCGGCTGATTCGATCAGCCGCGCCCGCGCTAGCCCCCGGTTCGGAAACTGCTTCTAGCAACACATGACGTCCCATGATTGAGGCGACTGACTTCTCTCGTTATGCTGCGAGGGAGCGGGGGCTCACGCCTGGTCTGGCAGCATTCCCTATCATGTCAAGTCCGCGTCGCGGCCGCCCGGCGAAGCGCTTCGCCCCGAGGAGCGAATAACAACGTGCACAAGCGCCAACTTCTCCTGGCGGTGGGCCTTTGGTCGCACATGGCATGGTGCGGATCCCTCGACGCGAGGGCCGAGTCGGCGCGGTTGCAATTCAATCGTGATATACGGCCGATCCTTGCCGAACATTGCTACTCGTGTCATGGGCCCGACAAGAACCACCGCGAGGCCGACCTGCGCCTCGACGATCCAGAAATCGCGTCGGCGCTTGGCGCGATCGTCCCCGGCGATCCGGACGCGAGCGAGCTGGTGCGCCGAATCGAGAGCGACGACCCCAGCGAGGCGATGCCGCCGCACGAGTCGCATCGATCTCTGACTTCCTCGCAGATTCAAACGCTGCGACAGTGGATTCGCGAAGGCGCAGGCTACGAGCGACACTGGGCGTACGAGCCGCCGGTACGTTCGCCGGTCGCCGGCGGGAAGCATTCCATTGACGCGCTGGTCGAGAACAAGCTGTCGACCTTGAATCTCGAGACGTCCGCGGAGGCGGATCGGCGCACGCTCATTCGTAGGCTCTCCTTTGATTTGCTTGGCTTGCCTCCGACGCCACAGGAAGTCAGGGACTTCGTCGACGACCCAGGCTCCGATGCGTGCGAACGCCTCGTCGAGCGTCTCCTGCAATCGCCCCATTTCGGCGAGCGCATGGCACAAGGCTGGCTCGACGTCGTGCGCTATGCCGACACCATCGGCTACCACTCGGACAATCCTCAACCGGTCTGGCCCTATCGGGACTACGTCATTCGATCGTTCAACGACAACAAACCGTTCGACCAGTTTACGATGGAGCAGCTTGCCGGCGACTTGCTGCCGAACCCGACCCAAGAGCAGCTCGTGGGTTCGTGCTTCAATCGGCTCCTGCTCACCACCGAGGAAGGCGGCGCCCAAGCCAAGGACTACGAGGCGAGAATGCTCGCCGATCGTGTGCGAGCCGTGGGAACCGTATGGCTGGGGCAGACGCTGGGTTGCAGCCAATGCCACGATCACAAATTCGATCCGGCGACTCAGCACGACTTTTACTCGCTGGGAGCATTCTTCGCGGACATCGACGAACCCATCATCGGACGCCGCGAGGCAGGCATGGCGCTGACCACGGCCGATGAGGCGGCCAAGCTGTCATCACTACGCAACGCGGTAGAGGAACTGCGGCGCCAGTACGACGCCACGAGTCCGGAACTCGCCGCTGCTGCCGAGGCGTGGGAGCGCGTCGTGCTGGCGAATATCGAGTATCGCGAGCGCCGACAAACGCTCGCAAAAGCTCGGAGTGCGGCTGCAGACGACGACAAGGCGGACGATCCAGATTTCTCGATTCCGCCCGACGAAATTTTGTCGATTCTGCGAATCGCCGCGCAACAACGCACGCCCGAACAAGCAGCGGCCGTGCTCGCTCATTTCAAACAGCAGTTGCCAGAACTGTCAGACCTTCGCGGTCGCCTGGAATCTGCCGAACAGGCGCTCGTCGAGTTCGAAACCTCACTGCCTCACTGTCTCGTGTCAAAGTCGCTGGCCACGCCGCGCACGGTGCGCGTGTTGCCGCGCGGCAACTGGATGGACGAATCGGGGCCGATCGTCGAGCCCGCCCTCCCGCGCTACCTGGCGGCCGAGTCGCCGGAGGCCAGTGGCGCCCGGCTCACCCGGCTCGATCTCGCGCGGTGGATCGTTTCGCGCGAAAATCCCCTGACGGCGCGGGTATTCGTCAACCGCCTGTGGAAGCAATTCTTTGGCGTGGGGATCTCGAAGTCGCTCGACGACCTCGGCTCCCAGGGCGAATGGCCAACCAATCCCGAGCTGCTGGATCACCTGGCCTGCGAATTCATGGACAGCGGCTGGGACGTCAAACATCTGGTGCGCCACATCGTTACCAGTAAAACCTATCGTCAGGCGTCGACGGCGCCGCCCGACCTGATTGCACGCGACCCGGACAATCGCCTGCTCGCCCGTCAGAGCCGTTTTCGTTTGGACGCGGAGCTCGTGCGTGACAATGCGATGGCGATCTCGGGGCTGCTCGAGCCGACGATCGGCGGACCGAGCGTCAGGCCGTATCAGCCTGACGGCTATTGGGAGTATCTCAATTTTCCCGAGCGAACCTACGTCGCGGATCAGGGCCCGGCGCAGTACCGGCGCGGGATTTATACCTGGTGGCAACGGACGTTCGCGCACCCGAGCATGCTGGCGTTTGATGCGCCAAGCCGAGAAGAGTGCTGCGCCGAGCGGCCGCGATCCAATATTCCCCAGCAGGCGCTCGTCCTGCTGAATGATCCCACCTACGTGGAAGCGGCACGAGCGTTTGCCGCGCGCATTCTGGATGAAGGCGGCAATCGCGACGACGCGCGGATCGCCTGGGCTTGGCGCCAGGCGTTGGGACGACCGCCGCGTCAACAGGAGCTCGAGATCGCCGCTGCGCTCGTGGCCAAGCACCGCGCCGAGATCGCGGCCGATCGCGAATCCGCCGACCCCCTCCTGGGCGTTGGGCAGGCGCCGGTGGCCGACGACGTTGACCGCGTCGAGCTCGCGGCGTGGACGAGCGTCGCGCGGCTGATTCTCAATCTCCATGAAACAATCACCCGCAATTAACGGCGCTAGGGCGTTGCCATGAATCCGACGCGATCGTTGATGGCCCTTGATGCGGCGACTTACGCCATGCGTCGCCGAGCATTTCTCGGCGGAACGGCGGCTGGCATCGGCGCCGCGGCGTTGGGCTGCCTGCTGCCGTCTCGCGGCAGCGCGGCCCCCGCCCCAGGCCGATGGATGGGAGCGATTCAACCGAGACACCACGCGGCTCGCGTGAAGCGCGTCATCTGGCTCACCATGGCGGGCGGACCGTCGCACCTCGAGACGTTCGACTACAAACCGGAGCTGGCCCGGCGCGACGGGCAGCCGATGCCCGAGAGCTTTACCAAGGGCCAGCAGATCGCTCAGCTCCAGGGCCAGGCGCTGCGGTGTTTCGGCCCGCAGCTTCGCTTCAAACGATTCGGCGAGTGCGGCGCCGAAATGTGCGAGCTCTTTCCCGAGCTGGGCGGAGTCGTCGACGACATTTGCATCGTCCGCTCGATGACGTCCGAGGCGATCAATCACGATCCCGCCCACATGTTCATGAACAGCGGCTCGCAGATCGCGGGCCGTCCGTCGATGGGATCCTGGGTGGCCTACGGCCTCGGCGCCGAGGCGGAAGATCTGCCGGCGTTTGTCGTCCTCACGTCGCTGGGCGTCGGCGGGCAGAATCAGCCGATCGCCGCGCGGCAATGGGCGGCAGGCTTTCTGCCCAGTCGTTTTCAAGGCGTTCAGCTTCGCAGCAAGGGCGACGCCGTCCACTACCTGTCGAGTCCCCCGGGCGTCACCCGGGAACGCCAACACGATGTCATCGGCGCGATCAACGCGATCAATAAGCTGGAGGAACACGCCGGCGGCGATCCCGAAATCGCCACGCGCATCGCTCAATACGAGATGGCTTTCAAGATGCAGATGAGCGTGCCGGACCTCATGGACTTGAGTCGCGAGCCGGCAAACGTTCTGTCGCTCTACGGCTGCCAGCCCGGCGACGGAACATTCGCGGCGAACTGCCTCCTCGCCCGACGACTGGCCGAGCGCGGCGTTCAATTCATCCAGCTCTATCATCGAGATTGGGATCATCACGGCGGCGTACGCGAGGGCGTCCAGCAGAAGGCCCAAGAGGTCGATCGTCCCTGCGCCGCCCTCATTAAGGACCTCCAGGCTCGCGGCATGTTCGACGACACGCTCGTGGTGTGGACAGGCGAATTCGGCCGAACGCCGATGTCCCAGGGCGGAAACGGTCGGGACCACCACAACAAGGGCTTCTCCATGTGGCTCGCCGGCGGCGGCATTCAACGGGGGCTGACGTTTGGCGCCACGGACGAACTGGGGTATGCGGCCGTCGAGAACATCGTCACGGTCCATGACCTTCACGCGACGATGCTGCATCAGTTGGGCATCGACGGCGAGCGCTTCACCGTCAAGTTTCAAGGGCTCGATGCCAAATTGACGGGCGTCGAACCAGCGAACGTCATTCAAGGGATTCTGACGTAGCGGCGCCATTGCGGACGTCGCGATATCCGGACTCAGCCATCGCCGACGACGGTTCGGATTCGCCAATGCGAACGTCGACAGCCGGGATGCCGACCTGCTACAAACAGTCATGCGGCGTCAAGCCGCGGCGACGGCTCGGCGATGCACCAATATCGCCGAGCGGAGGAAACGCGCCGGGACCGCTGAAAAGCTCCACGTCCCCGCGGCCTTGAAGGGCCTCGCCACGAGCTGACTTGGAGGGTTTGGGGAAGGCGACGACTCGAGCCGGTTACGAGCAACGCCGCAAGTCGTTACTATCTAACACATTGAGACCGTAGCTCAGTCGGTAGAGCAACGGACTTTTAATCCGTAGGTCATGGGTTCGAGTCCCATCGGTCTCACTTCCGAAGTTCTCCTAATCGGCGGACGGCGCCGCGTTGCTACATGCGCGACGCTGCGAACCCCAGCGCCAGCAGCAGCCCTCCAAACGCCAAGCCGACCTGGCCCATGAAGCGCTCGCCCTCGGCGGCGCACCAGGTGCGAATGAACTCGGCGGGTAATCGTAACCGGCGAAGCACCGCGGAACTCGCCTTCGCGTGGACGTGGGGAAACGTGTGGCCCGTGTAACCACAAACCAGCAGCGGCAGCGCCAGATACATCAGCGTCAAGCCATCGGGCTTCATACGATCTGCAAATGCCTTTCAACCGGAGACGGGGCGGCCAAGGTCGGCGTCGTGCTGCGATTGCCGGTAACGCAAACCTTCTGACTAATCCAAAACAGGCCGGGCCGTCAACGGCAGCGTGAGAAATTGCGGCATGCCCCAAGGTGGGGAGACGCCCGCGTTTCGCTCGCCTCGCGCGGGGACGTAGCTGAGCCTCTGCCGTTAAGACATACTCGTGGTCCCCGATACTCGTGGTCTTCGCCTTGCGGCCGAGTCGCCTCACTCCTTGACATCCGGCGCCCGCACCATGTCGCTCCGACTCGTTGGCTTCGTAATTTCTGGTTGCTGCCTCGCTAGCGTGACCGCTCGCGCCGCGGAGGTGCTGATCGCCGACTTCGAGGGCCCCGACTACGACGCCTGGACGGTCGAAGGCGACGCGTTCGGCGCCGCCCCGGCCACGGGAACGCTCCCCCATCAGCAGCCCGTCGCCGGCTTCGAAGGCCGCGGCCTGGTCAACACCTACCTCGACGGCGACGGGACCACCGGCACGCTCACCTCGCCGCCGTTTGAGATCGTCGCCGACTCCATCGCGATGCTTGTCGGCGGCGGCAACCACCCGCTCGACTGCGGCGTCGAGCTGCTGGTCGACGGCGAACCCGTGCGGCAGGCCACCGGCGCCGACCACGAGGATCTCGACTGGGTCACCTGGGACGTCCGCGAGCTGCGCGGTCGCACGGCCCAGCTCCGCATCTTCGATCGCGCCACCGGCGGCTGGGGACACATCAATGTCGACCACATTATCCAGTCCGACGAGCCGCGTCCGCCCCGACATCCCGAACGCCGGCCGCTCGACGTCGTCGAATACCGTCGCAGCCCCGGCTACTATCGCGAGGCGTTCCGCCCTCAGTTCCACTTCACGCCCGAAGTGAACTGGATGAACGATCCCAACGGACTCGTCTATTTCGACGGCGAGTACCACCTGTTCTACCAGTACAACCCGTACGGCATTGCCTGGGGACACATGAGCTGGGGCCACGCAGTCTCGGATGACATGGTCCACTGGAAGCACCTGCCCATCGCGCTCGTCGAAGAAGACGGCGTGATGATCTTCTCCGGCTCCGCTGTCGTCGACCACCGCAACGCGAGCGGCTTCGGCACGGGCGACGCCCCGCCGCTGGTGGCGATCTACACCGGCCACCAGCCGGGCAATCAGTCGCAGTGCCTGGCTTACAGCAACGATCGCGGCCGCACCTGGACCAAATACGCGGGTAATCCCGTCATCGACCTCAATATGGCCGACTTCCGCGACCCCAAAGTGTTCTGGCACGAGGCGACGCAGAAATGGGTGATGATCGTCGCGCTGGCCGCCGACAAGCGGCTGCAGCTCTACGGCTCGCCCGATCTCAAGAGCTGGGAGCTGCTCAGCGAGTTCGGCCCCGCCGGCGCCACGGGCAAAGCGAACTGGGAATGCCCCGACATGTTCGAGCTGCCGATCGAGGGCCGACCCGGCCAGACAAAATGGGTGATCGAGGTCGGCATGGGAGGCGGCGCCGTGGCCGGCGGCTCCGGCGGTGAGTATTTCATCGGCGATTTTGACGGCCAGGAGTTCCGCTGCGACGATCCGCCCGAGCGGGTCCGCTGGCTCGACTACGGCCGCGACTTCTACGCGGCGGTCACCTGGTCCGACATCCCCAAGCAAGACGGCCGCCGCATTCTCATCGGCTGGATGAACAACTGGCCGACGAGCCTGACGCCCGCCGCGCCCTGGCGCGGCGCCATGTCGCTGCCGCGGGTGCTCACGCTGAAGCAAGTCGGCGACGACATGACGCTCGTGCAGCGCCCGATTGCCGAAATGACTCGCCTGCGCGGCAAGAGTCTGCAGCGCCGCGACATTGACTTGCAAGACGAACTCGACCTCGGCGCCGAGTTGCCGGCAGCGCAACTAGAGATCGTCGCCGAGTTCGAAGTTGGCGATGCCGGGGCGGTCGGCCTGGTCGTGCGCCAGGGCCACGGCGAGGCGACCGAAATCGGCTTCCACGCGGCTGCCGGCGAGGCGTACGTCGACCGCCGCACGAGCGGCGTGGTGAACTTTCAGGAAGCCTCCGCCGGCCGCCAAGCCGGCCCGCTCGCGCCGGTCGACGGCCGCGTGAAGCTGCACGTGTTCGTCGATCGCTCGTCCGTCGAAGTCTTCGCCGGCGACGGCGAAACGACGATCACCGACCTCATCTTCCCCAGCGAAACGAGCGTCGGCTGGCACGTCTTCGCCCGCGGCGGCGAAGCCAGGCTCATCTCCCTCGACGCCTGGCAGCTCAATTCCGTCTGGCACGAAGTACCATAAAATTCTCCAGTCCCCTCCCCTCGATGGGGAGGGCTAGGGAGGGGTGTGGCGCCACGCGCGAACTCGCCATTGAGACGACTCCAAATTGCTGTTGCATGACCAGTCCCCGCCAACCACCCACGCCCGCGCTGCCTCCCGCCCCCGAGCTCCTCGCCCCCGCCGGCGACTGGGACTGCGTTCGCGCGGCCATCGAAAACGGCGCCGACGCCGTGTACTTCGGACTCCAGGCCGGCTTCAACGCCCGGGCCCGCGCCGCAAACTTCGCCCTGGCCGATCTCGGCGACCTCATGGCCACGCTCCACCGCCGCGGCCTGCGGGGCTACGTCACGCTCAACACGCTGGCGTTCACCGACGAGCTGCCGCAGCTCGAGTCGCACGTCCGCGAGCTGGCCCGCCGCGGCGTCGACGCGGTGCTGGTGCAAGACATCGGCGTCGCCCGGCTCGTAAAGGCGATCTGCCCCGACCTGGCCATCCACGCCAGCACGCAGATGACGATGACCTGTGCCGAGACGATTCATGAGATCGCCTCGCTCGGCGTCGAGCGCGTCGTGCTCGCCCGCGAGCTGTCGCTCCGCGAAATCTGCCAGATCGCCGCCGCGACGCCCATGCCACTGGAGGTGTTCGTCCACGGCGCCTTGTGCGTCGCCTATAGCGGGCAGTGCCTCACCAGCGAGTCCCTCGGCGGCCGCAGCGCCAACCGCGGCCAGTGCGCCCAGGCCTGCCGGCTTGACTACGAGCTGATCGTCGACGGCGAGGAGCGCGACCTCGGCGACGTGAAATATCTGCTCAGCCCGCAGGACCTCGCGGCGATCGAGCTGGCGCCGCAGTTGGTCGAGGCTGGCGTCGCGTCGCTGAAGATCGAAGGCCGGCTCAAGGCGCCCGAGTACGTCGCCGCGATCTGCGCCCACTACCGCCGCGCGATCGACGCCGCCATGCGCCGCGAGCCGCTGCGGCTCACCGCCGCCGCGCGCCGCGAGATGGAGCTCACGTTCTCCCGCGGTCTGTCGCCCGGCTGGCTCGCGGGCAACGACCACAAGCGGCTCGTCCCCGGCCTGTCGAGCGCCAAACGCGGCATTTGCGTCGGGCGCGTCACGGGGCGCAAAGGCGATCGCCTGCAGGTCGACCTCGAACAACCCCTCGCCAAGGGCGACGGCATCGTGCTGCAGGGCAACCGCGCCGCCGGCGGCGAAACGGGCGGCCGCGTCTACCAGGTGTTCGCCAAGGGCCGCGCGGCCGAGCGCCCCGAACGCGGCCGCGTCGAGCTGCTGTTCGCCCCCGGCGTGCTCGACGACGCCGACGTCTGGCCGGGCCAAGCCATCTGGCAAACCGACGATCCCCAGCTTACTAAAAAGCTCCGCGCGACGTTCAAGTCATCCGACCCCGTGCGGCGGCTGTCCGTGGACCTCTCGGTCCGAGTTGCTGTGGGCCAACCGATCGCCGTCGACGCCCGCTGCGCCGACGGCGTTACAACTTGCGTGACCAGCGAGCATCGTCCCGCGGCCGCGCTCCGGCGCCCGGCGAGCGAAGCGCAGCTTCGCGAACAGTTCAGCCGCCTCGGCGGCACGGCGTACGAACTCGGCGCGTTGCAGGCGGAGCTCATCGGCGCCCCGATGGTCCCGCTCAGCGTCCTCGGGGAGCTGCGCCATCGCCTTGTCGCCGCGCTCGACGCCGCGAGAACCGCTGTGCTTCATCGCGACGTAGCGCCACCTGGCGTTGCGGCGCGGATGCTCTCCGAGGCGGCCCACCAACCTAGTAAATCCTCCGGCCCCCTCTCCCTGGAGGAGAGGGC